>JAEZIW010000114.1 GCA_023436525.1 Bacillota bacterium
ACCCTGCCGCGCGAAAGAATGAGCTTTGGCAGCCTCCTCCGCGCCCAAAGCAACCGGAGACTTTGTTAAAATCTCAGCAATTCTGCTGCCGTACGCATCGTCATTCCCCAGAGAGATTTCATTGATACCGTCACATGCCGTTTTCACCAAAGAATCGACAGTGTCTTTATCCATGCCATGCGCTGCCTGCAGATACCGAGACAGCTCTTTGATATACGCTTTTCGGAATGTTTTTTTCACGCCCGGTGCCATGCTGTAATCAAAATTCGGTATGCTCTGCCCGCCATGCATTTCATTCTGATTGGCCTGAATGGCAATACAGGCAAGAGAGGTATATGAACCGATATCGTTGGGTTCACGCAGGTGTCCATGTCCGGTGCAAAAGCCGTTCTTAAACAGCTTAAGCAAATCGATCTGGCAGCAGGTTTCGGTCAGCATATAAAAATCCTGATCATGGATATGAATGTCGCCGTTAATATGCGCCGCAGCAATATCCTTGGGAAGAACATCGTTGTTGACGAAGTATTTAGAACCTTCCGACCCATATTTCAGCATCGTCCCCATCGCCGTGTCCGCATCAATATTCGCATTCTCACGTTTTAAATCCACGTCCTTGGCGGCACGGTATGTGAGCTGCTTGTATATATCCATCAGGTCGCTCTCCGCCTGACGTATTTTCGTATGCTCCGCACGATACAAAATATACGCTTTGGCAGTCTTCGCGTAATCCGCCCGAATCAGTGTCTCTTCCACCACATCCTGAATCTCTTCCACCGTGGGGATAGCGTTGTTTTTAATAGCACTCGTTACAATACCCGTTAAATCATTCAGCGCCTTCTCATCCATGACTTCGTCGTGAACAGCCCGGTTCGCTTTTTCGATTGCATGTTTGATTTTGATAGCGTCAAAGGATACGATCGCGCCATTTCTTTTTTTAATCTGAGTTGCCATATTTCATCCTCTTAATAATTATTCGCATTTAAAGGGTGATGCTATTATATTTGCGATTGCGTATCATGTCAATACGATACCACAATATTTTGTGTCCAATCTCAATATTGTATCTATATGTGGTTGATATGTGCAGGTTTGCTTGAAGTTTAATATTAAATACAAGTTTGATGGATAGATTAATTTTACAAATACGCAATTAGTGGTCTCTCCTCGATGAGGAGCTGTTGACGACAGGCAAACTGATGAGATATTTTGTATTGTGTGCTTTGTCACCGTTATCATCTCGAGAGGGTTGTCACAAGACACACTGTTTTCAATTAAGTAAAGCATTTTTGTCGCGAAACCATTTTACCATAGAAAACGTGTTTTGCAACCCTGCAACGGCGACTTTAGGCAGTTCTTCCCCAACCGTTGCCATAGAAACAAAAAAAGGCTCTGCGAAACGACAGAGCCTTTTGTGGTTATTAGTATTACACCCTGAAGAGCAGATCGGTATAAACCGGCACAGGCCACACATCCGCAGGGATGATCGGCTCGGTCACATCGATAACAGCACGAAGCGCTTCCATGCCGCTCACCACGTTCTCACGGAAATTGAGCGCGGTTTCAAGCGCATCTTTGCCTTCGGCCGATGCAACGGCGCTCTTCAGCGAGCTCAGCGCCGCATCCATCGCGTCTGCCAGTTCATTGACCTTCACGAGGCGGGATTTTGCCGTTTTGCTTCCCGCTTTATCAGCGATCTCGGAAAGCTTAAGCGCGTAACCCAGCACAGCGGGCAGCAGCAAACGTTCGGTCATATCGATGAGCGTTAGAGCTTCCACGTTGATGGTCTTTGTGTAGTTGTCCAGCAGAATCTCATAGCGCGATTCAATTTCCTTCTCGTTGAGCACGCCCATCTTTTCAAACACAAGCTTGTTCTTCTCGGCAATGATCTCTTTGATGGCGAGCACGGTGTTTCCGATGTTTGGCAGCCCGCGTTTCGCCGCTTCGACGACCCATTCTTCCGAATAGTTGTTGCCGTTGAAGATGATACGCTGATGCTTTTTGAAGATGTCTTTGATCGCATCCATCGCAGCTGCCGGTACGTCGGTTGCTTTTTCCAGCTTGTCGGCGATTTCGCTGAGCGCTTGAGCCACGATGGTGTTGATTGTGAAGCAGGCTTCCGCAACGTTCTGAGACGAGCCGCACATACGGAACTCAAACTTGTTGCCGGTGAAGGCAAACGGCGAGGTCCGGTTACGGTCGGTTGCGTCTTCTGTTATCACAGGTAGCGAATTAATACCGAGGTTGGTTTTCACACGGCCATTGTCAACATAGGTGTTGCCGCTGATAATCGATTCGATGATGCTGTTAAGCTCTTTGCCCACGAACATGGAAATGATAGCCGGAGGCGCTTCGTTGGCACCCAAACGGTGATCGTTTCCTGCGCTTGCAACAGAGAGGCGAAGGATTTCTGCGTATTCATCCACAGCCTTAATAACCGCAGCTAAGAAAATCAGGAACTGTTCGTTTTCAATCGGTTTCATACCGGGTTCCAGCAGGTTGATGCCATCGTTGGTCGCCATAGACCAGTTGATGTGCTTGCCGCTGCCGTTAACGCCAGCGAACGGCTTTTCGTGCAGCAGCGCTGTGAGGCCGTGCTTTTTGGCGATGCGCTTCATCATTTCCATCACCAGCAGGTTGTGGTCTGCCGCCATGCTGGCCGGGTCGAATATAATCGCAAGCTCGTGCTGAGCAGGAGCCACTTCGTTATGCTTTGTTTTGGCTGTGATGCCTAGCTTCCAAAGCTCGGTATCAAGATCGTGCATGAAATCGGAAATCTTATTGCGCAAACGGCCGAAGTACTGATCTTCCAGCTCCTGGCCTTTGGGCGGCATGGCGCCAAACAGTGTGCGGCCGGTCAGCATCAGGTCGAGACGCTTGTTATAAAGCTCACGGTTAATGATGAAATATTCCTGCTCCGGGCCCACGGTGGAGACAACCTGACGGGATGTGGTGTTGCCCAGCACCTTAAGAACGCGCAGAGCCTGTGTGCTCAGCGCCTCTACGCTTCTCAGCAACGGCGCTTTCTTGTCGAGAATCTCGCCGGTGTACGAGAAGAATGCAGTCGGGATATACAGTGTGCCTTCTCTCACAAACGCATGAGACGTGCAGTCCCAAGCTGTGTAGCCTCTGGCCGCGGCGGTTTCGCGCAGGCCGCCCGACGGGAACGACGACGCGTCCGGCTCGCCTTTAATGAGCTCTTTGCCCGAGAATTCCATGATGACCTTGCCGTCTCCGCACGGAGAAATGAACGCGTCATGTTTTTCGGCTGTGATACCGGTCATCGGCTGGAACCAGTGTGTAAAATGTGTGGCCCCCTTCTCAAGCGCCCAAGCTTTCATCGCGGATGCAACTTCATCGGCGATCGAAGAATCGAGAGCAACACCGGATTCAATGGTCTGTCTGAGGATTTTTACTGTGGCTTTGGATAACCGTGATTTCATCACGGATTCATTGAAGACATATTCCCCGAATATTTCTTCTGGTGATAAAAACTTCTCGTTTGCCATGACTTATACCTCCTAAAATAAAAGACGCTTCACGAAATAAATCGTGAAACGCCCTTGTTACACTTTATTATATATTATATTTTAATCGGAAATTCGTGATTGTCAACATCTATATAAAGTTTTTATAGCAAAAATTACACTCCCGCACAATTTTTCGTCTATCTTTTTGTGCTCTGCAAGAATACTGCGGCCGTGAGAATCCGATTTCATAAGAAAAAGCCCGCCTGTGGCGGACTTTCAGAGTCTTGATAACTCCTTCTTATGTCATGCTGAGGAGCGGAGCGACGTGAGCATCCCATGGCAAAGTGCTTTAAACATGGGATTCCTCGATCGCTTACGCTCCAACGGAATGACACAAGTATTATTGATAAGCGAAGCGACTGCGGGCGCGATGATGCTATACAGACGGCATCACGGCTGTTTCTTCTGAAAAAACTGCACATTAAGACCATTCGGGTCTTTGATGCAGAAAAACCTAAAGGCCGGTGTTTCGAATGGCCCGCTGTGTACGGCGATGTTTTTGTCTTTCACAAAGGCCAGCATATCGTCGACTGACTCGACGGCAAACCCAAGCGAGATGCTCTCACCAAAGCCAACTTCACTGATTTTGCTGTCTGCCATAAGCTCCACAAGCGTTTCGCCGTCGTTACCGTTGCCTAAGAAAGCAATTTCTATGCCGGGCCCCGCAGGGAAGCGATTCAGCGTTTTGAGCTTAAGCAAGTCGGTGTAAAAAGCAATTGATTCCTCCAGGTTCCTGACATAGATTGTCGTCCATAAAAACTTCATTTCATTATCCTCCGTTTTCATTTAATGTATAAATTGAATTCTGGTATTATATTAATACACGTTTTATAATGTAAACAGGAGCCAAATTATACTGGTATTAATACTAACAGGCAGGAAAACAGATGAGCGTAAATACAGAAAATCACCGCAGCGAAGAGCTGGCCGATTTTTTAAAAACGAGACGGGCGAAGATTTCTCCGGAACAAGCGGGGCTGCCAGCCACGGCGCGCCGACGCACGCCGGGCCTTCGCCGCGAAGAAGTCGCTCAACTGGCGGGTATCGGCCTGACATGGTATACCTGGCTTGAACAGGGACGCGACATCCATGTGTCTTCCTCGGTTATCGAAAGCCTTGCAAGGGTTTTGCTGCTCGATAAGCAAGAGCGCATTCATCTGTATCGGCTGGCAAATCAGCCGCTGCCGTCTGAGCTGCCCGAAACCAGGCTTGCCGTGGCCCCCGCGCTTTTGCACGTTCTTGATCATCTGACGCTCTGCCCGTCTTTCATCGCGGACCGGCATTGGAATGTGGTGGCTTGGAATAAAGCCGCGTGTTTTCTGTTCGGTGATTTAGTGCTATGAGCGACCGTCAAAAAAACGTCGTCTGGGGGATGTTCACAGATGATTATTTCAAACAGCTGTACGCCGACTGGGACCTGTACGCCAGAGTGCTGATCGGTCGGTTTCGCGCCACCTGCGGCAAATACATTGAAGACCCATGGCTGGTCCGTTTTATTGAAGATTTGAAGAATGAGAGCGCCGAATTTAAGCAATGGTGGCCGCTGCACGACATTCAGGATGACAGCAGCGTGTATAAAACGATGAACCATCCAACGGCCGGAGCGTTGTATTTTGAGAGCAGCAGCTTTGATGTGCCCGATCACTCGGGGCTGAGATTGTTTGTGCACACTCCCCTGCCGGATACAGATACCGGCGAGAAAATTAAAGCAGCTTGTCTTGAATAAGCTCCGCGTAAGTATTTATTAGCAGTCTTATGGATTCAGGGCGCTTCAATTTGCCTTGCGCCCTTGACAGTTACCTCTTTTGTTTTTATACTTTTTCTATTACTAGTGTTTTCCAAAGCATTTCGGAGGTGCATTTTGATAAAAAGATTCTTTTTTTTATTTGCTGCGGTTGTTATCTTTTGCGGTATTGTGATACCGCCGCAGACCGCGTTGGCTTATGATGAGCTGAAAAACAGCGATCCCGACAAGTACTATATACTGCTCGATCTGAAGAACCAGATCGTTACGGTTTTCGAAAAAGATAAAGACGGTGAATACACCAAGATCGTCAGACGTTTCATCTGCACATCGGGCCGTACCGAGCTTGACCCGCTCGACCCCGAGGACGAGGGCACGCCGACACCCGTGGGCATATGGAAGATCGGCGGGCATGAGCGCTTCGGCGAATTCACTGCCTTTGACGGTACGTTTGCGCAGTATTGGACTCAGATTGTCGGCGGCGTATATTTTCACTCGATTATGTACGACAAGCGCGATGTGAACACACTTCAGGGCGGCGCTTTCAGAAGGCTGGGCGGCAAAGGCTCGCACGGCTGCGTTCGTCTTTATGTGGAGGACGCCAAGTGGCTGTATTACTACGCCTGCCCCGGCACCACAATTAAGGTGTCCAATTCCGAAAAATCCGATTCGGCGACAAGAAAGCTGCTGAAATCGAAGATGTCTTTCGGGGATTACAAGGCGTTTCAAAAGACGTTCTTTGACCTGCCTGAGCTGGCAAACCCCAAAGCATGGATTGTGAAAGAGGATGCGGATATTCGCACAGGCAACGGCTCAAACGATCGCATTGTGAAGCGTTTACCGCTTGGAGCCGAGGTGGAGGTGCTCCAGATTGCCGAGCCGTGGGCCAAGGTGAAGCTGGAGAACCGTGAAGGCTACATACGCACCGCGTTTATTACATTCCAGCAGGGTGTGATGATGTCGCGCGAGGATGCCGATATCATCAAAAATACTGTGTACATTTACGCAGAGCCGAACAAAGACTCGACCGGTCTGTCTAAGGTGCCGTCTTATTCGTCTATTGAGATACTCGAGCCTGACAAGGAAGGGTGGACGAAGATTCGCTACTGGGGCGTAGAAGGTTATGTGGAGACAAAAGCCGTTATTAAAGGCTGGGGTGTGATTCACGAGAAGATGGATGAGATCATGCCGTCCGAATCGTATAAAAAGGCTTATAGCGTGAAATAAAGCTGAACGAATAAAAACCTCTTGCCGGGGCCATCCCGCAGCAGGAGGTTTTTTTGTGGCACCGCAGGCTAAGCCGATCCGGATGAAATAGGCCAATAAGTGCATATTCTCTCCCCCTGTCACCTATCGGTGACAGCCACCACTCCACCCCACAGGGGTTAACGTCAGTGGGGGCCCGATCAGGTGTTGATTATCTCGTTGGGCTTATCCTTTGAGGAGAAGCTGTCGCCGACAGGCGACTGATGAGGTGTTCGTATTAACCTAAAAAGAAGTTGTCGGTTTTCCCCGACAACCTCTCTGAGTCATTCTTTATGCTTTCATCTATTAATATGTTGACGATGGTATATCCCAAAAGGGCCAGATCCTTCGCTCGTTTCACTTCACTCAGGATGACATGAATAAAGACTGCCAGAACACTCTCCGGCAGCCTCGCTAAGTCATTCTTAATTCTCAATTCTTAATTCTTAATTGTTCATGCTTAATTGAAATCATTTACCCAGCACAATTTTATCAATCTGCTTCAGCTCATCCTCAGAAAACGCAAGGTTATCCAGCGCGCGCACATTTTCTTTAATCTGCGACGGTCTGCTTACACCGATCAATGCCGACGTTACACTCGGATTGTGAAGCACCCACGCAATGGCCATCTGCGCGAGGCTTTGCCCTCTTTGAGCCGCCAGCTCATTCAGCGCGGTTATTTTGTTCAGCAGGTCTTCATTAAGCACATCCCGCTTTAAGAACCGCGGGTCCTTCATCATTCGCGAGTCAGACGGGATACCTTTCATATATTTATCCGTGAGCAGCCCCTGCTCCAGCGGCTTGAACGCCACACTGCCGATTCCTTCTTCTATCAGCACACTTTCCAGCCCGTCCTCTATCCAGCGGTTCAAAATGGAATAACTCGGCTGATGGATTACACAGGGCGTACGGTTCTCTCGAAGCAGTCTGGCTGCACGGCTCGTCTCATCCGGCTTGTAGTTGGAAAGCCCCACATACAGCGCCTTGCCCTGCTGCACGATGCTGGAGAGCGCTTCGCACGTTTCTTCCAGCGGCGTGTCGACATCAGGCCGATGATGATAGAATATATCAACATAATCGAGCCCCAAACGCTTCAGGCTGGCGTTAACACCTGCTATCAGATGCTTACGGCTGCCATAGTTGCCGTATGGCCCCGGCCACATGTCGTAGCCTGCTTTGGTCGCGATGATCATTTCGTCGCGGTAACCGTAAAAGCTTTCGCGCAGAATTTTTCCGAAATTTCTTTCTGCTTCGCCGTAAGGCGGGCCATAGTTATCCGCAATATCAAAATAGGTGATGCCATGGTCGAACGCTTGCTGCAATATTGCGCGCTGTTCATCATGCGCCGTCACGCTGCCAAAGTTGTGCCAAAGTCCAAGTGATATGCGCGGCAGCAACAGGCCGCTTCTTCCGCAGCGTGTGTATTCCATGCCGTCATACCGTGTCTCAGATGCTAAATACCCCATTTTTATCACCCTTTCTTTTCTATTTATGACTCATTGTATTGTATGTTAAGAGATATTGCAAGGATTTCATGCATAAAATACACGCCAATTTTTCGCCAACTTTTGATGTTGCTGCCTTGTTTAAAAATCATTTGCATTCATTTTTATATCATGTTAGGTTGATATGGCTATGAATATGAGAGGTGTCTTGAGTATGACTATAGAACACATCCTGCCTGTCCGCGTTGCTTACCTGAGGCGCACCGGCCCTTATGGCCCCGGCAATAACTCAACAATGGAACAGCTGAAAACGTGGGCTAAAAATGAACGCTTGCTAAACCATGAATCCGTTATATTCGGCATTGCGCAGGACAACCCCAAAACAACACCGCCCGAAGACTGCCGGTATGATGCCTGCTTGGCTGTTGCAGACAGCTTTTGCACGCGAGATGATCGCATCAGCCTTGGGCAGCTGGACGGCGGCTGTTATGCCGTTTTCGCGGTGGCGCATACGGCTGACGCCATACAGCAGGCATGGCGGGATATTTTCGCCGTACTGCAGCAGCAAGGCTTAAGCTCCAATTTGACAAAGCCTGTTATTGAGCGGTATGCCGCGCAAATGGTGAGCCGCCATGAATGCGAAATTTGCGTACCGCTGCTTATGCCCTAATGAACTAATGATCCCGCGCTCACGGACTGAGTCTTGCTGTATGGTAAATTTAGGCTTCTGTCGCCGTGATTCTAAAGATCAAGTCAACTGGCATCGTTTTTCGAGACTTCTCTTTGATTTGACGCTGTCACCGACAGGCGACTGATAAGGTGTTCATTTTAAAGGCTAATTATTACCTCAGATATAGTCTTTTGAAGCTTCATGTATGACCGGTCGTATTCTTCAAACACAGAAAAGCGGCCCCATCAAAGGCCGCTTCCCAACTGTTATGATTGGCTTGTAGGTTTGAGTCTACTTCCAGACAGCCTCTTGCGGCATTACCCGCATCAGGCAGATATCGTCTCCCGCTTTAATGCTTTTCAGCAGTTCTACTCCCACCTCACAGCCGAAGGCCTTCTCAAACAGCACTTTGCTGTATCCCGTGGTGCATTCACACCATGTGTAGGAATCGAGCTTATCCACCTCGGCGAGCATTGGGCACGGGCAAGAAGTGAACGACAGGTAAAGCTGGCCATCTGCGCAGCTTAAGCCCGCCGCCTTGGCCTTGGGCTGATTCGCAAATTCTTCAAGCGTTGACGCACCTGACAGCAGCTCGTTCACCAGCGCAAGCTTTTCATCCATCGCGTAGCCGCATTGGCAGTTTCTGCGGATTTGCTTGACAGTATCCTTGTCAAAGCTGCCTTCCAGCCGTTTCATCGTGGATTTGACCCAATCGGCGTTACCTTCTTTAGAGGCCTGCCCATTCTCGCCGTAAACAACGGCAGCCGCCGTCTCGTCGTTGCTCGCCGCTTTCACCGCGCCGTAAATCACCTGTTCCTGAATTTTTCGTATATCAAACATACTGTTACCTCTTTTTTAATTATTTTGGTTTAGATATTCTGTGTGAATAAAAAACACACTGAAACAGTGTGTGATGCAGCAAAGGCATTTCACACATCCTGACCGCGATTCGCGTATTCAAACGAAAGTCAAACAAAGGCCCAACAGCCCTTAAATGGTTTGCCCCGTTTGTCAACTAACGATAGATCGGATCAAGCATGTGAACATGTCCTTTCGGTATTAATACAGGTTTATATTACCATAAAAAGCCTCGCAGGTCAAAAGAAAAAGGTGTTTTAAACACACCTTTCTCCGGAAATAACCTCTGATAATGATTTAACCGTTCAGGCATTGTTAAAGCGATTCAACAATGCCGTCAAACACCTCTTCGTAATGCTTCCCCTCTATGCCGAAGTCCATCTCTTTATACGACCACGCGGCACGCCCGATGTGATATTTCTCAAACAGCCGATGCATATCCCGGTACCATGCAAGCGTACTCTGCGCCGAAGCCTGATCGATCACGCCGTATTCCCCGCAGTAAAGCGCCGCGCCGCGCTGCTCCGCTACTGTAACCGCTTCCATGATGAGCTGTTCCAGCAATGGCAGCCCCATTTCTTTCACGTCGTTTTTAAAAATAAACGCAGCCTTTTCTCCGATAATCTCTGCGGCTTTTCTATAGTCTTCAATCGTTGCCGGGTATTCTATGGCAAACCCTTTCGTTTCGGGGACCCAGCTCGCATTTTGGTGCGTAAACGCAAACGGCTCATAGAAATGGAATGTGTAGATGATGGTATCATCGTATGGCTCATCCAGCAGCGCCACCGCGCGCACGCTGTTCCATTCGATCCCGCCGATGATGATTTGCGTTTCCGGTGCGTATTGACGGATCGTCTCGATCGCTTTGCGGGCCAGCTTGTTCCATGGCTCACTGTAATCCGCTTCCACCACCTCGTTGAGAAGCTCAAACACCACCGCATCCTTTTCATTGCCATATCTGCGCGCCAACTCAGCCCAAATGCCGACGAACCTGCGTTGCAGCGCTTCGTTCTTGAACAGATTGTTTGCTTCGTTAAACGCGTTGTTACATGTATACCCCGCCGCTTTGTGGATATCGAGTATCATGCGCAGGCCGTACTTTTTGCACCATTCAAGGCAGGTGCTGATATACAAAAATCCGTCTTCATTTATTATACCGTCTTCTGTTTCTATCGCCTCACAGTCTACTGGAAGCCTGACATGATCAAGCCCCCACGTGCTTATCCTTTTGATATCGTCTTGCGAAATAAAGCTGTCGTAATGTTCTTTCGTATGCACACATTGAGAAAGCCAGCCTCCAAGATTAATCCCTCTTCTCAAACCCTTGATATAATCCATAAGCCTTAACCTCCTTTTTTTCTTAAAGGGTAACATGTTTAACGGTAACGATATATCATTTTTTTACTATCTATGTCATAATTCTAATATCATAACAGTCTTCGGAGGTCACATGAATCATATAGCCCATAAGTTGACACAAGCGCTGTTTCATCAAAGAGAGCATGATATCAGTCATCTTCCCTATGATCATGAATTGTCGTTTTACGATGCGGTAAAGAAGGGTGATATTGATACGGTCGGCAAGCTGATGCTTCCTCTGACGAGTGCCAGCCTTGGGCATCTGTCCGACGACCCGCTTAGAAATCTGCAGTATCATTTCATCATTACAACGGCTTTTTTAACGCGCTTTTGCATGGAGGGCGGCGTGGATTCTGAGCTGGCATACACCTTGAGCGATCTTTACATTCAGCGGGTGGATGTATGCAAATGCTGTGAGGATGTGAATGCGCTGCATAAAGAGATGATATTTGATTTAACCACGCGTATGCACGACCTGCAATACAAAAACATGTTCCCAAAGAATATTGTGATTTGCATTGACTATATCAACAGCCATCTGCAGGTTCGATTTTCGGTTTCAGATCTCGCGGCTGTTGTCGGCCTTCATCCCAACTACTTGTGCGCGTATTTCAAAAAGGAAACGGGCATGACGCTGACGCAATTTATCAGAACACAGCGCATAAACGCCGCCAAGAACATGCTCAAGTATTCGGAGCATTCTTGCCTGGATATCGGCAATTACCTTGTTTTTTCTTCTCACAGCCATTTCATCAGTGCTTTCAAGAAAGAGGTTGGGTTAACGCCTCAGGCGTACCGAAATAAATATTTCAGGCAAAACTGGAGCGGGAATGTGCGCGATTAAACAAGACTTGAAACCGCACCTATCATTTTGACCCTAGCCTATCTAAAGATTGCTATCGCTACAATACATCAGGATCGTATCCATAAAGCAAACAATCCCCGAGCGCTCTGATTCCAAAGCAACTCGGGGATTTCTTAAACTCAAATTATATAAGCGTCTTTCTTGCTTTATCCTACCGCCAGCCAATGATGTCCCTAGATCACCTTAGGCTTCTTATTCTTTTGCGCCCCGCGATAATGACCGACACCAGGCCGATAAGCACAAAGCCCGCAAGCATATAATACACTACCGTAAAATCCTGCCCCGTTTGAGGAAGCTTCGATGGCTCTACCGTTACGACATAACTTGTGGTTGAACCGCCAACAGTGTAGGTTATAGTCGATTTCCCCGGCTTAAGCGCGACGAACGCGTCGCCCACCCTTGCGAAATACGAATTGTCATATTCCCATGTGCCGCCGGGGATATTGGGCGTTAACATGATACGCCCGCCGGTGCTTATTGTTCCGTTTAAGACAGAGGGGACAATTGTCAGCGGTTGCAATATCGTCACCTCATAGCTTGCACTCTGTCCTCCTACCGAATAGGCAGGCGTGCTCGCGCCCGCTTTCAGTGCGGTGAACGTGTTGCCTTTCCTTGTGAAGTACGCACTGTCA
Organism: Bacillota bacterium; assembly: GCA_023436525.1. Classification (GTDB taxonomy): domain Bacteria; phylum Bacillota; class Clostridia; order Christensenellales; family SZUA-584; genus SZUA-584. Next base: position 12,346 of record JAEZIW010000114.1, read on the forward strand.
AACACCCATGTGCCGCCTGCAATATTCGGCGTTAAGGTAATGCTCTCACCGGTGTAGATTTTTCCGCTTGGAACGGATGAAACGAGTGTCAATGGTTGTAATATCGTCACCTCGTAGCTTGCACTCTGCCCTCC
>JAEZIW010000123.1 GCA_023436525.1 Bacillota bacterium
GCATATTCCATACCATATTTCGCAAAGATGCCCGCAATCAGCACGCTTTCGGCTTTGCCGCTTTCAAAGTTGGCCACTGTCTGGAAGCTTTCGCCGGGCTTCTCCGAGAAACAGTTTAAATTCAGGCAGTCGTTCCAGTCTGCGCGGCCAATCAGCGGCAGCCCGTGCGGCCCCTTGTTTGTTACCGTGAAGTTGATGCTGCGGCGCAGATGTTCAAACAGCGTCTGCTCGCTGCCCGGTTTGTTGTCGAACGGAACAAGCTCGTTTAATATGCCGGCATCGCCCGTTTCACGGATGTATGCAACGGTGCAAGCGACGAGCCATAGCGGGTCGTCGTTGAAGCCGGTGCCCACATCGGTGTTGCCGCGCTTGGTGAGCGGCTGATATTGATGATACGTGCTGCCGTCTTCAAATTGAACGGCGGCGATATCGAGTATACGCTCGCGTGCACGCTCGGGAACAAGATGAACAAAACCAAGTATATCCTGACAGCTGTCTCTAAAGCCCATTCCGCGCCCGACACCGCTTTCAAAATAGCTGGCACTGCGGCTCATATTAAACGTGATCATGCATTGGTACTGATTCCAAATGTTCACCATACGGTTCAGCTTGTCGTTGGCGCTCGTCAGAGAGAAGCGGCCCAGCAGCTCTTCCCAGTTGCTTTGCAGAGCCAAGAGCGCGGCCTGTACTGCCGCGGTGGTTGCGTATTTGCTGATCAATGCTTTGGCTTTTGTCTTGTTGATAATGCCTTTGCTTTCCCATTTTTCTTCGTTGCTGTTTTCAACGTATCCCAGAATGTAGACGAATGTCTTTTGTTCTCCGGGCAGCAGCTCAATATCGAGGCGATGGCTGGCAATCGGCGACCAGCCGCTGGCTGCACTGTTGCCGCTGTTGCCGCTCTGAACCATTGCCGGTGCTTCCCAGGAACAGAAACGTCCGAGGAACGTCTCTCTATCTGTATCAAAGCCGTTTATCGGCGCATTCACACTGTAAAAAGCATAGTGGTTACGGCGTTCGCGGTATTCCGTTTTATGATAAAGCACGCTGCCGTCTATCTCCACTTCGCCGATGTTTAAATTGCGCTGAAAGTTCTGAGAATCGTCTGCCGTGTCCCAAAGGCACCATTCAATGGCACTGTAAACCTGAATTGTCTTCTTTTCTGTGCTGGTGTTTTCAAGCTTGAGCATATTGATTTCGCAGGTATCCCCAAGCGGTACAAAACAAGTCAATTCAGATTGAAGGTTGTTTTTTGCGCCTTCAAAAACCGTGTAATTCAAGCCATGCCGGCATTTGTAACTGTCAAGCGGTGTTTTAGACGGTAAAAACCCGGGGTTCCAAACGGTATCCGCTTCTTTAATATAATAATGACGGCCATCTTGATCATACGGCACATTGTTGTAACGATAGCGCGTGATGCGGCGAAGCTTAGCATCTTTATAAAAACAATAGCCGCCGCCTGTGTTGGAGATGATGCTGAAAAAGTCTTTGCTGCCAAGATAATTAATCCACGGCATCGGTGTTGCGGGTGTCTCAATGATATATTCTTTGGCGGTGTCGTCAAAATAGCCGTACTTCATCGTGATGGTCTCCTATGTTCTGCATATTGAATGGACGATAACGATTTCGCTATCTGCCGATTATTGTACACAACGCTGAATAAAATGTAAAGATATTTAATCAGAAACTAGTACAAACGTTAAAATGCCGAAAACAACAATGTAAATTCACGTAAACATAAACCTATAATCGTTATATATATAAAAGTATCCAAAAAAATGATGGTATTTTATGATGAAACCCTATTGACTTATCGGAAAATGATGCTATATAATAAAGGCACGAAAACGATTAAGCGAATTGAACATAAAAAATAACAGAAAAAAGCCACAATTCACCTCGTTAGCAGGCTAAAGTGGTATAAAACGTTTTCGTGGGGTATAGCTGCATATGGTCACAATCAAAGATATATCTAAAAGATGCGGTGTATCCGCCGCAACAGTGAGCAAAGCGCTCAATGGCTATACAGACATTGGCGAGGATACGGCAGAATATGTACGCAATGTGGCCAAAGAGATGGGGTATCTGCCTAACGCAACAGCCAGAGCCCTCAAAACGAACCGCTCGAACAATATTGGCGTTTTGTTTGTGGATCAAACGCACTGCGGCTTAACACACGAATACTTCTCGTCTGTTCTCAACAGTTTTAAAGAGGAAGCAGAAGGCCGCGGCTTCGATGTGACATTTATCAGCAAGAACATCGGGCAGTTTCAAATGAGTTACTATGAGCATTGCAAATACCGCAATTGTGACGGCGTGGTGATTGCAAGCGTTAATTTCAAGGATCCGGACGTCGTTGAATTGGTCAACAGCGAAATACCGACAGTGACGATTGACCATGTTTTTGACAACAGAACGGCGATACTGTCTGACAATGTTGATTGCATCGGCAATCTGGTGCGGTATCTATACGATAACGGTCACAGAAGGATTGCGTATATACACGGCGAGGACACCTCGGTGACTCAAAAGCGGCTCGCCAGTTTTTATAAAACATGTTTTGCTCTCGGGATCGAGGTTCCTGAGGAATATGTTAAACCTGCGTTATACCATGACCCCAAGACGAGCGGGCTGGCCACGCGCGATTTGCTGGCTTTGCCCGTAAAGCCCACCTGCATCATGTATCCCGATGATTTTTCTTACATCGGCGGTATGAATGAGATTGAAAAGCAAGGGCTGTCAATTCCGGAAGACATCAGCGTGGCGGGGCATGACGGTATCTATCTTTCTCAGGTGCTGCGCCCGAGGCTGACGACACTCAAACAGAACACGGAGCTGCTCGGCAAAGAGGCAGCCACTAAGCTGATTGAAGCCATTGAATCGCCCAAAACATTTATTCCGCAGCAGGTGATTGTACCCACACAGCTGATTGAGGGCAGAACGGTTAAGAACATGGTGACACCATTAAGTCTTGTTTTTTAAAAAGAGTTCTCCTAAAGAACTTCAAATAGTTTTCAAATTGGCATGCGGACTGACGCATGCAATAAAAAAAGGAGGAAAGAAATAACAATGTTAAAAAGACTGATTGTTAGCATGGTTGCTATTGCTATGCTTCTCTCGCTGGCTGCTTGCGGCGCTCCCGCTGCACAGACATCTGAATCTGTCGCTCCCGCGGACTCTGCTGCGGAAAAGCCGTCTGAAGACGCGCCTGCAACTGAGGAAGTTGTTGCTGACACCGGCAAAGTGCTCAACATTTACTGCTGGAATACGGAATTCCAGGACAGATTTAAGACCTTCTATGAAGAAGCCGGTCTGCTCCCCGAAGGTGTAACGGTCAACTGGGTTATCACCCCGAGCGCCGATGGTGCCTACCAGCAGAAACTTGACGAAGCGCTGCTTGCACAGGAATCAGCGGCTGCGGATGATAAGGTTGACCTCTTCCTTATTGAAGCCGACTATGCGCTTAAATATGTGAACAGCGACTACTCTGCTGACGTTTACAAAACAATCGGCCTGACAGAAGAAGACACAGCCGGAATGTATCAGTACACGAAGGACATCTGCACAGATACCAACGGCGCACTCAAAGGCGTTTCATGGCAGGCTTGCCCGGGCGGCTTGATCTATCGCCGTTCTATCGCGAAAGACGTTATTGGAACCGATGATCCGGCTGAAGTACAGAAAGCTCTCGATTCTTGGGATAAGTTTGACGCCGTTGCGGCACAGGCCAAGGAAAAAGGTTATTTGATGACCTCCTGCTACGTTGCTGACTATCGTGTGTTCTCGAACAACATTTCGGCTCCTTGGGTTAACGACAAAGACGAAATCGTTATTGATCCGGCTATCAACAAGTGGATTGAACAGTCGAAAACTTACATGGATAAGGGATATACACTTCCTTATGACGAAGTCTTTTTACCGGAATCTATGGCTGAAGCCAAAGAAGACGGCAAAGCAATGTGCTACTTTGGACCTGGCTGGTTCTTCGACTTCTGCTTAAAGCCGGCAGCTCTGGCTGATGCTGAAGGAAAAGAAGAAGTGGGCAACGGCAGCTTTGGCGATTGGGCTATTGTGAAAGGACCTCAGGGCTTCTTCTGGGGCGGCACATGGCTGAGTGCGGCGACCGGTTCTGATAACCTGAACCTCGTTAAAGACATTATGAAGACGCTGGCCTGCGACAAGGATACGCTTGTAGCGATTACCCAGAAGTATGGCGACTTCACAAACAACGTTGATGCGATGACACAGCTCGCGGGCGATTCGAGCTTCGGCTCTCCGTTCCTTGGCGGTCAGAACTTCCTGTCGGTGCTGCTTGACAGCGCGCAGAGCATCAACATGAAGAATATCACACAGTATGACCAGTTGCTTAACGAACCCCTGCAAAAAGCGATGAAGGATTATATGCTTGGCAACATCACGCTTGATGAAGCATGGGCTAACTACTATACAGGTGTTAAGGAAACCTATCCGAACCTGAAGATACCTGCATAATCTGATCGTTTAAATTATCGCGGCAAAGCGATTGCTTTGCCGCGATAATTATGTCATTATTGACTATAAGAGATGAGGTAGTTAATATGTTAAGTAAAGACAGAGCAAAGAAGATAAAGTCTGTCAGTTACGCAAAGTGGGGCTATATTTTTATTGCCCCGTTCCTTATTGCATTTATTGTTTTCCAATTAGTTCCGTTACTATCAACAATCTATAACAGCTTTTTTGAAAATTATCGCGTTGGTCTTCAGCAAGTGGGGCCAAATTTTATTGGGCTGGATAATTATGCGAAATTGTTAAGCGAAGGCGAGCTGGCCAGTGCAGCGTTAAACACAGCCGTTATATGGGTTTTGGGTTTCATACCGCAGCTTCTGATATCGCTGCTCTTGGCTGTTTGGTTCACCAGTTATCGCTTAAAATTGAAGGGTCAACGTTTTTTTAAAACGGTTCTATATTTGCCGAACCTCATTATGGCATCGGCATTTGCAATGTTATTCTATATGCTGTTTTCTCCCGCCGGGCCGATAAACCAGATGCTCACCCAAGCCGGGGTGATAGACAAATCGATCATGTTTTTTGACGTACCTATCACCAACCGAGCCATTATGGCCTTTATGAATTTTCTCATGTGGTTCGGAAACACAATGATACTGCTGATGGCGGGTATTATGGGAATTGATCAAAGCTTATTTGAGTCTTCTGAGATCGACGGCGCGAAACCGCTGCAGGTGTTTTTCAAGGTGACCCTGCCGTTGCTGGCTCCTATACTGGCCTACGTTATCATCACATCAATGATCGGCGGCATCCAATTGTTTGACATACCTCAGGTTTTAACAGCGGGGCAAGGCACGCCGGACAGAACCGCTATGACGCTTATTATGTATTTAAACAGGCTGCTGGCAAGTAAGGATGTGGGTATGGCGGGTGCTGTGTCTGTGCTGGTATTCATTGTGACCGGTATACTCAGTGTATTCGTCTATAAATCGCTTATGAAGAATTATACAACACAAACAAAAACAAAAACAAAAGGGCTCAAGACGAAATCCTATAATAAGGTTCAGAATGAGGAGGCACAGTTATGAATCAAAAAGCAACAAAAGCGAAAGCTTTTTTAACACTGAGCAGAATCATTTGTTATACCGTGTTGGGTTTGCTGGCGGCGCTCTGTTTGTTTTCGTTCTATTTCCTTTTGGTTAATGCATCGCGCCCGCATGGGTCAATTATGTCTGAGTTCTCGTTTGTACCCGGAAATTACTTATTTAAGAACCTTGAGAATTTGCTGGCAGATTCTGAAAACATACCAATGCTTCGCGGATTGCTTAACAGCCTGATTGTTTCGGGCAGCACTGCGTTGCTCACGACATATTTTTCAGCGTTAACGGCATATGGTATCCATGCATACAATTTTAGATTTAAAAAAGCAGCCTTTTTAACCATTATGATCATAATGATGATACCAACACAGGTTTCGGCGCTGGGGTTTGTTTCTCTGGTCAGAGAGTTTGGGATGCTGGACACATTTTTCCCTCTCATTTTGCCCTCAATTGCTGCGCCCATCGTGTTTTATTACATGAAATCGTATATGGAGAGTGTGCTGCCGTTGGAGATAGTGGAAGCGGCACGTGTTGACGGTTCCAACGAATTCAGGACGTTCAACCGGATCGTATTGCCGATTATCAAGCCAGCCATCGCGGTTCAGGCGATATTCTCGTTTGTAACCAGCTGGAACAATTTCTTTACGCCGTCGCTAATTATCAATTCGACTCAGAATAAAACGATACCGATATTGATCTATCAGCTGCGGAGTGCCAACTTTATGAAGTTCGACTTAGGCCAAGTTTATATTATGATTTTTGTTGCCATTATACCGTTGTTGATCGTCTACATCTTCCTGTCTAAGTACATTATAAAAGGGCTGACTTTGGGAAGCGTTAAAGGATGATTCAATAGCAAGTAAACAAAAGATCTCATAAACGTATCCAACATTCAAACGG
>JAEZIW010000158.1 GCA_023436525.1 Bacillota bacterium
GTTAAAACCAAAACGACAACAACCAAAAAGACAATTTCCGTGATACAACCGGTTCAATCCGTCTCGCTTAACATTGCCCAGGCGACAATTGCGCGGACTCAAAAAGTAACGCTGCGCGCATCATTTAATCCGGTCACAGCAAGCAACAAAAAGGTTAAATGGGTGTCGAGCAATCCGAAGGTGGCATCGGTTTCCGGCACCGGCGTCATCACCGGCAAAGCTGGCGGCACAGCTGTTATCTCGTGTATCGCTCAAGACGGCAGCCGCGCATCAGCAAGCTGCACCGTAACTGTCACGCCGGTTTACCCCGTAAGCATCAGGCTGTCTAAACCGTCATTGACGCTGAAGCTCGGGAAAGCAGCCACATTAGCAGCCGCCATCGCTCCCAAAAACACGGACTTTAAAGCCGTGACTTGGGTCAGCACCAACCCAGCCGCAGTCACCGTAGATGCCAAAGGAAAGATTAAAGCGCTGGCGCCCGGAACAGCCGTGATCATAGCCACCACCGTCAACGGCATCCGTGCATCCTGCACAGTGACAGTCCCGTAAAATCAAAAAAACGTAAGCCGCTGTTGCTTTCGATAAGCGACGCGGCTTTTTTTATTACTCATAATACACAGGCTCTCAGGAACCAAAAAAAGATTGCTGAGATATGACCGTCAATGCAGCAATCTTTTAAATGATGCTTATAATGCCGTTAATAGGTCACTGCTGCGGAATGTACGCCAAACCGACACAGCCGGGGCCGGCGTGCGTCCCTATCACACACCCTATCTCGCAAACAATCGGCGATGCCGTTTTTACTTCGGCGGTGATGTGTGTCAAGAATTCCTGCATGATGCCAGGGTCGTTGGAATGCCCCAAAACAAACGGGTATTGCATATCGGGGGCATCAATTTTCATTTTGTCCGATATCCAGGCAAAGGCTGCTTTTTGGCCTCTTTCCTTGGCAACTGATCTAACCTCGCCGTCTATAACTGAAACCAACGGCTTAATGTGCAGCACGCCTCCGAGAATAGCCGCGGACGAAGACAGCCTTCCGCCCATTTTTAAATACTTGAGCGTGTTGACAACCGCGTAAAACTTAATTCGGCCGCTCAGCTCATTTAACGCCGCATAGATTTGTGCTGCACTGTCTCCCCGGTCTCTCATTTTGATGGCCTCATAAACGAGCAGCGCCAGCCCAAACGTTGCGCTTTTCGAATCGACGATGAAGATTTGATCGGAGCCCAATGCATCCTTTGCGATGACGGCAGATTGATAAGTGCCGCTGAGCTTGCTTGAGATAAATATACCGATCACGGTGTCTCCCGCGTCTATATAGCTTTTAAACAAAACCTCAAATTCATCCGGATTAACCTGAGATGTTGTCGGCAAGGTGGCGGCATTGCTCAGCATGCCATAGAATTGCTCTTTCTTCAATTCAACGCCGTCGGTATATTTCTTTTCTCCAAAGATAACGCTGAGCGGAACGATGTCTATACCCAGCGCTGCTTGATTTTCTACCGGAATATCGCTGGTGCTGTCCGTAATGATTCTGATAGCCAAAATGATTCCCCCAATAATTATTTTTTACTGTCAAAGAAGGTTTTTAAGCTTCTTAAGCCTTTTATCAATATCTCAACTTCGCCTTTATCAAGCGTTTTAATCACACTTGATACCATCTGCTTATGAAAATTTTGATGAAACAGGTTTGCTTTTATCCCTTTTTCCGTGGCAAAAAGTCTGATAATTCTCTTGTCGTGCGGATCCTGTTCTCGGAGTAAATAACCCTTTTTCTCAAGCAGCGCGACAGTGGTTGTCAGTGTTCCGGCAGAAATCCTGAGTGCATTGGCAATATCAGAAGCACGGTTATCCGAACCGCATTCATTGGCGGTGCAAACGGCTTCAATCACATGCATTTCCCGCACAGATAAATTCTTGTACTCGCCGATTTTTAAAGACGATTCTTCAATGCGCAATATCTCGTTAAATACTTTAACTAGAAAATAATTCAGCTCATTGTTATACTCGTTGATGATCATCACCCCAAATACGAAATAGTTTGATGTTCAAAGTAATTTAATTATACTCTATGTACAGCTTATGTCAATAATATTTTGAACTTCAAAGTATTCGCAGAGCTTAACCCCACTGCAGAAAAAGCGATATAAAATATCGGCGTCGCCGGCAAAACGGCTTTGAGGGATTCGAGTAAAGATCCTGTTTTACTTAAAGACCTTGCACTCCTTTAATTTATTGAAACGAAAAAACGCCCGGTCACTTTCACCGGACACCTTTGCTTAAGCTTAATAAGGACTTATCAGCAGGGCTGATAACGACACAAAAATAGGCACAAGCAAAAAGGCACCCTGCCACAAATGTGTACCTATGGTATGGATGCCTTTTTGCTTTTTCAAGAAGAGAACATTATTTACTGTGATGCTGGCACATGTAAACCTGTATGTAAATATAGTGGTTACAGCTCTGAAATGTTATCTTTGCATAAACCAAAGATGTTCACGGTGCTTGGTGCCTTTTTTCACAGGTTATGCTCCCCGATTTTCAAACAAAAGACACTGTCATCTCACCGCTGCTGTAGCTGATTATTTTGGAAACACCGTCGCAATGAATTTTCATCGTCATGGAATCCGCCCGATGACGGCTGCATTCGCGTATCGTCAGCGTGTTCAATGAATCGCTCCATTCAAACTCATAGCATTCATATCGGCCTTCTTTATAACGATAGCTGATCCCGTCATCGTTATAATAGCGCGCTTTGCCATCCGCCCCTTTGTAAATCCAAACCTCCAGCAAGGACACATCCTGTGCCGTATGCTGCGCCTGTTTTTGCATGAAGAGAATACTGCCCGCTTTAACGAACAGCGGCATCGTGTCGATACCGGCTTTAACGGCCAGCATCTGCCCTCCCTTATAAGCTTCATCAGTCCAAAAATCATACCAATCCGCGCCCTGCGGCAGGTAGCACGTTCTTGTCTTTTCCGTTTCGATGGCACCGTCAAGGTTATAATACATCGGCTGTGTAATCGGGCATACCAGCAAAGCGTCTCCGAACATGAATTCGTCGTCGATATCCCTTGCGGTTTTGTCATCCGGAAAATCAAACATCAGGCTGCGCATCATCGTATAATCGTCGAGTGCCACGCGCATCGCCATCGAATAAATCGTCGGCATCAGGCGGTAGCGAAGCTTAATAAACTTCTCAATCGCGTCGTAAAACATGTCGCCGGGCTTACCAAAATGCCATATCTCTCGGCGTGTATCGGTTCCGTGCGAGCGAAACAGCGGCAGAAAAGCGCCGAACTGCAGCCACCTCGTATACAGCTCTCTGTAGGCCGGGCTCTCAGAGCCGTCGTCGTAATCGCCGTTCCAAAACCAAACCGGCTTGGCATTTTCATCGCCGCTCCACTTGCGCCAGCACGCAGTCCCCCCCACAAAAAACGCGCCGATGTCCACCGTCCAAAAAGGGATGCCGCTCATGCACAAATTAAGCCCTTTGGCGATTTCTTTCTTTAATTCAGCCCATTTGGCACTTGTATCACCGGCCCACAGCGCCACGCCGTATTTTTGAATACCCGAGTATCCCGATCGCGTTAAATTGAACACTCTTTTATCGGGTTGCTTCTTGCGCTGATTCTCATATATCCCTTTGGCATGCTGAACAGAATAAATATTGGCGAGTGCGGGATCGATGTATTTCTTATGCTCTGCGCCCACCAGCTCATACCGCTTTTCTTCCGGTGAGAGCACCTCGCCGCACCAGTCAGGCGCGGTGAAAGGCTCCGTCGAATCACACCACCACGAATCAAACCCGCCCGAAAACAGCTCTTTTTCGGCCTGCTGCCAATACATCTCGCGCGCCTTTTCGTTGAACGCATCGTATGTGGAGTAATCACCCAGCAGATAGCCTGCCTTTGCAAGCTCGGCATGATCTGCGCTGCCCTCCGCCATGTTCGGCCAAATAGATACCATCGTATGAACATTTATCTCATGAAGAGCACGGTTCATTTGCGCGATATCCGGGTAACGGCTTTTATCCACGGTTTTCTGGCCCCATAAATCGCCGGGCCATGTTTTCCAATCTTGAACGATACAATCCAGCGGCACATCAATGTCCCGGTATTTTTTTGCCACATCGATCATCTCAAACTGCGTCTGATATCTCTCCCGCGATTGTATGTATCCAAACGCCCATTTGGGAAGCAGCTCCGCCTTGCCTGTCAGATACCTGAACTCTGATATCACCGTGTCCATGCTGCCGGTGATTATATAAAAATCAATCTGATCCACCGTATCAAAATAAATATCCGTTCCTTCGCCCGTATCGTCAAAAATCATTAAAGACGGGCAGTCGAAAAACACCCCATAGCCTTTGTCCGTCATGAAAAACGGCATTGGCGTGCGCATGTTGTGCTGGTAAAGATATTGCTTTGTACCCCGCTTGTTGTATACACCGTCTTCATCTTGCCCCAGCCCGAAAATGCCGGCATCTTGCGGTATGGCGAATGTGACCTTTCCGGTGTATGCTTTTCTGTCACAATAAGCGCGCAAATTGCCGATCTGCGTGCGCTGACCGTCCACTGTTTTAACCACTTCGATGCGCGGCTCTTCCCCAAGCGTGGAATACTTCACCACATCGATTTCGTCAAGACTGTATGCAGTCAATTTGAACAGCTCATTTTTCAGCAGCTTAAAGACGATTTTTTCTTCTTCAATAACCGCGCAGACATTACCTGGCTCGGCTGCATCATGCATCTGCTGAAAAACGCTTTCTTGAACAAGCCACGAATCGTTTTTCACATCGTTTTTTGTCAGCGAACAGCGTAACACATTGTTTTTTACATGCTGAATGACTATCGCGTATTCACCGATTTTAAAATTCATATTGTCTCCTCACGCCAGCGCGCATTCCGTTTCCTTGTCAAAAATATGGATTCTGTCTTTGCAGAAACTGACGTTAACCTCAATGTTTTTCTTGACATAATCCATGTTCGTCCCATCCAGCATTGATGATGCCATTCTGATAATCACAACCTCGGCGCCAATATTGGCGTGAACGAAAATCTCGTTGCCCATCATTTCCGTGAGGAGAACATGCGCGCGAAAATCGCATTCTGTCTGTGCGTCAACGATCATTATATCTTCCGGCCGGATGCCCGCCACCACCTTCTTGGCTGCTGTGCCTTTTTCCTTGAGCGCAGCTTGCTTGGCTTCGGGCAGCACGATACTGCAGCCGCCGATGTTGATGGCATATTTGTCTCTTTCTTCTGACAGCTCCGCTTCAAAAAAGTTCATCTGCGGTGTGCCGATAAACCCGGCTACAAACATATTGGCCGGGTGCATAAACACGTCTTTGGGTGTGCCGATCTGCTGTATGAATCCGTCTTTCATCACGACGATGCGGTCTCCGAGCGTCATGGCTTCCGTCTGGTCATGCGTCACATACACAAAGGTGGTATCAATGCGCTTTCTCAGCAGCATAAGCTCAGTGCGCATCTGATTCCTCAGTTTCGCATCCAGGTTGGAAAGCGGTTCATCCATCAGAAAAACCTGCGGGTTGCGTACAATCGCACGGCCAATGGCCACGCGCTGCCGTTGCCCACCCGATAACGCCTTGGGCTTACGCGCAAGCAGGTCGGTGATTTTCAGTATCTCCGCCGCCTGTTTCACGCGCTGCTTGATCTCGTCCTTGGGAACCTTTCGAAGCTTTAACGCAAATGCCATGTTTTCAAAAACCGTCATATGCGGGTACAATGCGTAGTTTTGAAAAACCATCGCGATGTCTCTGTCTTTGGGCATCACATCGTTCATTTTCTTGCCGTCTATAAAAAGCTCTCCGCCCGATATATCCTCCAGCCCCGCTATCATGCGCAGCGTTGTTGATTTTCCGCAGCCTGACGGCCCCACAAACACAACAAACTCCTTGTCGCTAATCTCCAGATTAAAATCCTGAACAGCAACAACCTCCTTGCTGTAAACCTTTTTAATATCTTTAAGCGATAAACTGGCCATCCTTAATTACCTCTCTTTCAAATTTGGCTGAATAACGTGTATCTCTATCGCCTCATTGGCTGTCATCACATTGACCATGCCGATAAAAGAAAAAACAAACAGCAGCGTCAACGGTATCGAATAAATATAGAATATGGCGCAAAGCAGCAGTACCGGTATGGTCATGATAATCAAAATGCTGCGCTTCATTTCAACAAGAACCATTATCAACGCGTTTTTGACGATCTTGCCAAGCGGTAAATCGATCAGCGCGATCATGCACATACAATACGCCGTTTCACAGTAGACGAAGCTGCCTATCATCACATACACAATCACCAAAGGCATGTTTGCGTAAGCATCCCCGATGTTTGAAAACAAAGCGATTCCGAGCCCGATGATTACGAGCGCAGGCAGGAAAGCAACCCAGCTCTTCCAAAAGCTGCTCTTAAATTCATCCATAAAGTCTTTCAGATAAAACGTGTTGCCCTCTCTTGCAAGGTTGAGCAGCACCTTACACATCGCCGTCATAGCAGGCGGAATGGTCACAACCGGCAGGCAAGCCAGAATGAACAGCAAATTAAGGCCCATCAGTCTCCAAAAATGCGTGAAGTACAGAAAGAAAAACCTCTTAATGCCCTTGGCCGGAGGCGGGGCTGAAACGCCTTTGCCTCCCTTATGCTGATAGAATAACAACCTGAGAATTTGCATCGGTTCATCTCCAAAACCCTAAAATCTTTTTGTTGCCGCGCGGTAACTCAGCCTTTCACGGCACCCGCTGTCATACCCGATACGATATACTTTTGACCAAAAAGATAGACCAGAATAACGGGCAGACTGGTTAAAAAGATATCCGCGCAGATCAAATTCCAGTCTCTGAAATACATGCCAAAGAAGTTGTACACCGCGAGTGTCATCGGCCAGTGCGCCGAATTACCGAGGAAGTAAAGCGGCATGATGTACTCGTTCCATGTGTTTAAGAATGTCAGCACCATAACCGTAACCAGCACCGGTTTGAGCAGCGGAAAAATGATTGAGAAAAAGAGCCTCAGCGGCGAGCAGCCGTCTATTATGGCCGCTTCGTCGATATCCCTTGGTATTTTGCCGACAAAGCTGTATATCAAAAACACATTGAACGGCGTTTGGATGGACGCATAAAGCAATATGATACCCACCTTGGTATTGATGATTGCCAGCATCTGCATCACTTTCATTAATGCGATAAAGTTGACGGGCATTGTTATACCGAGCACAATGATGAAATAGATGATCTTATTCGCCTTGCTTCGGTTTCTGGACAGCACAAACGCGGCCATTGAAGAGGTTAGGGTGCAGAGCAGCACGCTGAACACCGAGTAGGTCAGGCTGTTTAAAAAGGCAGGCCCGAGCTTTGCTTTTTCTATGACTGTGGTGTAATTCTCAAGATGAATGCTTTCGGGAAGAGCAAGGTTCATCTCAGCAGCAGCCTGGCTTGTTTTGAGTGAGTTTAAGAATATCAGAACAAGCGGGGTAATCAATATAATTGATAAAATCCATGCGAAAGCATTGATGCCGATTGTCTTGAAGAGTCTTTTTGATGCCATTTATTCTTCCACCTCATTTCTGTTCATCGCTCTGATCAGGAAAAATCCGACGATCACCATGACAACAAACATGATGGAAGACAGCGTCGTTCCCATTGCGTACTTGCCGTATCCGAACTCCTTATAGATTCCTGTATACAGAACTTCCGTGGCATACCCCGGCCCGCCGTTGGTGAGCGCATAGACCGTATCAAACACCCTCAGCCCGTAAATAACGTTGAGCACCGTCGTCACGGTAATTGTCGGCATCAGCATCGGCAAAGTAATTGATTTAAACTTCTGCCACGATCCTGCGCCGTCTATATCGGCCGCTTCGTAGTATGTGGGAGAGATCGACATGATACCGGCGATAAATATCGTCATAATATAGCCCATACCCTTCCAGATATCCACCGCCATCACAGACCAGAACGCGATTTTTGGGTCGGTGAGCCATTGCGGGCCTTTAATGCCGAACACCTCTAAAAAGTTGTTCAGCAAACCGTCCGCCGGGTTCAGTATGGATTTGAATATCATACCGACGATCAACGCGGACAGCACGGCCGGAATGTACATAACGGCTCTGTGAAAATTCAGCAGCTTAACCCTTTTTGTCAACAGCACCGCAAGAGCCAAACCAAGAACATTTTTCGCTATTGTTGTAACCAATGTAAACAGCAGCGTGTTGCCAAGATAGCCGATGTACTTGGCATCGGAGAACGCTTTGGCGTAATTATCAAACATGTGGTCGAACCCCAAAAAATTGACCTCATCCGAATACGCCGACCAATCCGTAAATGAATACCCGATACCGATGATGCCGGGCAGCAGATACAGAACCACGTAAAGCAGCAACGCTCCATATAAAAAATACGACGGATAAATCCTTCTTGCTGACATCTCTTCCCCCGCACAGCCGCTGAACGACTTTAATACTTTCAGCACTGTATTGTCTTTAATCTTAATCTAAATATATATAATCAGCCTTACACATGGAATGTATTATGCATTTGAATCGCATGTATTTTTTTAACCCGCACCCCGCTCTTTCAGGCCACTTTTTTACATGTATAGAATAGAATGGGCGCGGCATAAAAAACCGCGCCCGCTTAAACAGTCTCCAAAAATCGGTATATGTTACCCTTTTCTAAGAATATTCTGATACCTTCCGGACAGGTTTCGCAGCGGGCCGATTCACTGACCAAATGGCGCACATTCACAACGATTTCATCATCAACGGCCGCACTGATTTGCATAAACACAACACGAGACGCTTCCCATTCCAATGAAAGCTCATGCCCTTTAAATATCTTTAACCCGCTGACGCGTCCGTCGGCCATGGCTTTCGGCAGTGCCGGCAGCAGCTTGATGATGCCGTTATACTCCTGAATAATCAGTTCTAAAATGGCGGCCGTAAACCCAAAATTCGCATCGATCTGAAACAAATCTGGCGGATGAGCGCCGAACAAGTTTTCATGAATATTTTCACTCATCAGCTTTTTAATGATGCCGTAGGCGGCTTCGCCTTCGCCGAACCTTGCCAGCAGGGCAATCGCCCACACCGCGCTCCACCCTGTTTGTCCGCTGCCGCTGGCAAGCCGTTTCATCAGCAGCTTTTTGGCGGCGTTGGCATATGGACTGCTCAGCAAATGACTGCCAGGATATATGCCATACAGCATGGAAAAATGCCTGTGCCCCGGCTCTGTCTCTTCGTATTCCCTGTCCCATTCCAGCAAATCGCCATGTTCCGAAACGGCGTAGCCGGCAATTCGGTCGGCAAACAGCGCGCATCGACCGGCTTGCGCCATATCGCCAAAGCGCTTGCACGCAAAGATATAAG
Source organism: Bacillota bacterium (assembly GCA_023436525.1). Classification (GTDB taxonomy): domain Bacteria; phylum Bacillota; class Clostridia; order Christensenellales; family SZUA-584; genus SZUA-584. The sequence continues at coordinate 9,394 of JAEZIW010000158.1, forward strand.
CCTGAAAAAAGTCTTTGGTCAACCCAATATCCAGCGCGCTCATGTTGCATACAGCCATGGGCCGTCCGTTTTCGTCTGCATACATGTTCTCAGGAGAGGTGGTTGGAATATTGTAATACCGCCCGTCCAGTTCTGTGAAATGAGCCATTATGAATTCGGCCGTGCTTCTCATTATCGGCAGCAGTTCTGTTTCAAGATAGCGCTCATCAAGCGTGTACTGATAATGATCAAACATCTGTATACAAAGCCATGCCAGCGGCAAGTTCCACATGATATAGCGCGCGCTGGCCGGAATTTGGCTTACATCATGCCCCACAGGGGTGGAATGCGCCCAAATGTCAGACTGGTGATGCGCCACGGCACCGCCTGTTCCGTAGTCGTCTTTGGCCGTTTTTTTACCGGCTTCACAAAGCCTTTTGGTGTAAGCCGCGAACGGGTCAAAGCAGTCGCTGAGGTTTGTCCGGTCGGCAAGCCAATAGTTCATTTGCAGGTTGATATTCAATGTATAGCCGCTCCACCATGGCGGTATCAGGTCTTTATTCCATATGCCTTGCAGATTCGCTGCCTGTGTTCCCTTTCTTGACGACCCGATCAGCAGATACCGCCCGTATTGAAACAGCAGACTGATATCCGAATTGCATATATCATTTCTTCTCATACGCGCAATGCGTTCGCCGCAGGATGCATCCTCGCCGCCAAGATCGATTTGCATCCGATTAAACAATAAGGAATGATCGCTGATGTGATCTTCCCGGATTTTATCAATGCCTTTTTCGGCGGCATGCAGCACCGTATTCAAACAGTGGCTCTTGTAAACATCGCCTTCTTGAAAGCTCGTCGCGCTGGAATAAATCATTGAGATGCTTTTTGCGCCCGTAATTGAGAGCTTATCGGCATGTACCGCTAACTGACCGTCCGTCTTGATTTGAGCGCGTGCCGCTATCCTGATCGATTTATCTGTTTCGCGGTAGCTGACTTTGTTACCCGGATTATAAAAATTACCCACATCAACAATGGTCAAGTCACTCGGCGCGCAGCCGTTGACTGTGAACCCGTTCTCGTCATAGCTCACATCATATTTGATTTGGCTGACAAAAGATATATCACAATCTACGGCTGATTGGGCTTCAATTTTATGCACCAGTACGTCGTCAGGATTACTCACAAATGTTTGCGTTTGGATAGGGCAGCCACCCTTATCATACCGGGCATCAATGATAGCGCTTTGCATATTTAATTCACGTCGGTAATTGCCAGCTGCACCCGCATGTGACTGAACAATAATATCTCCGAACGGCAAATACGCTTGCGTGAACCGGTTCGCCATCTGAGCTTCTATGATTTCTTCAGCCTGCGCGCGCTCTCCCTGTACCATCAGCTCCCTGACTTTGTCCATATTCGTTTTAAAGTCAGGTTTGCAGTAATCTCGCGGATACCCGCTCCAAAGCGTATCGTCATTTAGGCTGATGATATTGCGATAAGGATCGTTATTGATCATGCATCCGATGTGTCCGTTCCCTGCGGGCAATGACTGCAGCCAGCTTTCCGCAGGCTTATCAAACCACATAACGGTGTTATTTGTGCTGTTTTTGTACGGCATAGAACCTCCAATAGAACATTGTGTGAGGGTGTTGAGTCTGCTATATGGTCGCTTTTTTGGGAAAAAAGAAGGGCGAGCTCTCGGCTCGCCCCCATGTTACCGCTTTGCTTATTGCCAAGCTGAATCTTTCGCGGCCTGTGCCTGATCGGCTCTGCTGGTGTCGATGTTTTTGAGCATCGCTGCAGAATCTTCAGAGCCCTGGATCACGCTGACGATTTCCTTGCCGATTTCCATCCACTGCGGGTTGATGTATTTCACCGCTGTCTGGAGAACCGTGCCCGGATTGGTGTAAGTCACATAGAAATCCTTCACTGTGCCCGTGTATTTCGGTGTTACACCGGAGTACGGCAGTGTCTGGAATTTCGCAACATTGTCAATCATGTACTGAAGGTTTTCCGGCTGTGCAAGGAATGCAAGATACTGTTTCGCAGCATCGGCATTCTTGGAGCCCGAGTAGATGAACCGTGTCGGGCCGACGGGGTTCACGTTAAGCAGCTGGTTGTCAGCAATCGGCATCACGAAGAATCCGATATCATCCGCTGTTAACTCGCCTTTCAGATCAGCAATCTGCTGCGGCAGGCCCTGATTGGCAACGGTCATCGCATACTCACCGGAAGCCATTTTTGCAGGCTGGTCAGCATACACATCGGCCATGTAGTTTTCGCCCCAATACCCTTTGTCAGCCATTTCTTTGATCTGATCGATAGCCGTTTTCATAATTGCGCTGTCGGCGCATGCCATTTCGTTGTTGTTCAGCTTGCCTACGAGGCCGGGTTCTGCCGCTTCATAAGCGCCGCCCATTTCGGCAAACCACAGCACATGATGCCAGCCGTCAGAAACGGGTTCGTAAATCGGAGTGATTTTTGCGGCTTTAATCGCATCGCAAACCGCTGTGAATTCTGCCCATGTTTTGGGCACTGACAAACCAAGGTCGCTGAATATCTTCTTGTTGTATGCGATGCCCCATACAGCAGACGTATCTGCCATCGGCTGGCCATACACCTTATCATTCACGGAGACTTCGGTAGCGGCAACCGGTTCGATTGTGCTGGCCCATGCTTCTCCGGAAAGATCCATCGCGTTCTTCTCAACGTTAAGCAGCGTGACGATATCGAATCTGCCGGCCTGAGAACCGAAAATATCTGTGCACTCGCCGGAATTCAGCTTCGTCTGAAGCAGATTCGGATACTGGTCGGAAGGAACAATCTGATAGTCGACTTTGATGCCTGTTTCTTCTGTGAACTTCTCAGCAAGCGCCAATTCCGCATCCTGAATCCAGTCGTTGCTGGCCATGAAGGTAATGGTTACATCCTGCTGTTCAGCCGATCCGGACGTCTCAGCACTTGGTTTTTCACTGGCCTGCTCGGATGCCGATTCGCTGGGCGCTGCGGGCTGCCCGCAAGCGGCAAGTGAAAACATCATAACCACTGCCAACAATAACATAACTGTCTTTTTCATTCTTTCTCCTCCTTAATCATTGACAAATTTTCTTTAGGCAATATATAATCCTCTTGCAGTCTGTTTGAATTATATATAGGCTTCCACGTACTTGGAATGTATTTTTCATGTGGAAATCATGTATATTTTTCACTTCTTCCTTCACGAGGTTACATTATGATCAGAAATACTATTAAATATAATTTAATAGTCACGTTTTCTTCCATCATTTTGATTCCTTTCCTTGTTATGTCAGTTTATTTAATCACAACGGAATCTCAGAAGATCAATTCACGCACGTTTGCCGCATTACGGCAAAACTGCATGTCGGTTGCTGATTCGGCAGAAAGTGAAATTGAGCAGATGAATATGGTCTCAACCGATATTGCTTATTCTTATTTGATTAAGGACTCATACAGCCAATACCTGGTGGATCAGAACGATCACGAAAAAATAAAAGGGCTCTATGACCTGCTGTCAACAACCATCGGGCCCAACAGGCCGGTTGACCAGGTTAACATTTTTTCCAGCATCGGCACGGTGATTGCATCAGGCTTATATTCCAACATCTATAATCGTCCGGTCGACATCATGCCATGGTATCAAAAAGCCGTGGAAAGGAACGGCAGCAGTGTGCTCTATTATGCGGGTGAAGACCCGTATACGTCAAGATTCACCACAGATGTGTACGGCAAGCGGTTTTTCTCGCTGTCCCGCGCCTATTACGACCGGTACAACAACGTACAAGGATATATCGAAGTCAAGGATTCTGTCAGGCATGTTCTTTCACAGGCCATTGCATACAAAAGCGTTTACGGCGAACAGCTTTTGGTGTTTGACCAATTCGGCAATACGGTATTCCCGCTGGATTCAACGAATACCCATAAGGTTTTTGACCAGATTTCTGCCCTTAATTCAACCGATGAATTCAACAAAATATCAGACGGTCAGTCAAGCAGCTATGTCACATTCACCAAGCTTGCCGACGACTTGTGTATCGCCATTGTCATCAGTGAGAACGCTTTGTTTATGCCAACGAACAGCTATATTGTCAGCGTTTTAATGTTGACGCTTATCTCATTCATACTGGCGTTTGTTATGTCTTATTTTGCGGCCAACAGAATCACCGTACCGATCGATCATATCTATCGCGAGATTCAGCATATCAGCCTTGACGGCTATATGAAAAAAACAAATTTAAAAACAAAAACGATTGAGCTAAACGTACTCTATGACAGCTTTATTGATATGCAGCATAAGCTGGTTGACAGCCTCAACAAGCAGCTTCTTTTAAAGAATCAGGAAATGCAGTCTAAAATGCTTGCGCTGCAATCTCAAATGAACCCGCATTTTTTGTTTAACAGCCTTCAAACAATACAGTGTATGGCAGATGCCAATATGGATAAAGAGATTGTCATCATGTGCCAGTCGATGTCTAATATTTTAAGGTACATCTCGTCGGATGCCGAAACCACAGTACCGCTGGCTGACGAAATTAAAAACACCAAAGACTTTTTATGCTGCATGTCTATACGGTATAGCAACGATTTATTCTATACGGTGGACGTACCCGAAAATATGCTGGATATTAAGGTCCCGAAGCTGTGCATTCAATCGCTGGTGGAAAATTCGACAAAATTCTGTACAACACAGCTGCCGCCTTATTATATCAACATCAAAGGGCGCATCAAAAACGGCCATTATCTTATAACCGTGACAGACAACGGGCCCGGCTTCAGCGATGACGCCTTGGCTGTTATCAACAGCAAAATAAAAGAAATTGACGCCACGGGGCTGCTGCCGTCTCTGGAGATAAAAGGCATGGGGCTGCTGAATATTTACTTGCGGTTTAAATTGCTGTATGTCACAGATATTGTTTTTAATATTAAAAACAACGAAAACGGCGGCGCGAGCATCACACTGGGAGGTTCTTATGATCAATAACGCTTTTCGAGTTGTTGTTGTCGATGATGAAAAACTGATCTCCAACAACATTGCTATGAATATCTCATCCTGCGATCCTTCCTTTGAGGTGGTTTCGATTTGTTACGACGGTGTATCGGCACTCAAAGCGATTGAGCAGCACAATCCTCATGTGCTGTTTACCGATATCAAGATGCCGCTGATGGATGGTCTTTCACTGATTGAAAACGTCCACAACCACAATCCGCAGATACGCTGTGTGCTGATAAGCGGTTACAACGAATTTGAATATGCCAAAACGGCAATTAAATTCAAAGCCTTTGATTATCTGTTAAAGCCGTTGAATAAATTTGAGCTGTCTAAAACGTTGAGAAAAATAAAGGATGAACTGTTGTCGGAACAGTCTCAGCTCAACTCCGAGCGTGAAACATCCACCGAGGATGTGGTGAATAGCATCGTCCAATATCTTCATACGAATTTTGCAAAGGAGATCAATTTCTCGCAAATCGCGTCAGACTACAATTTTTCGGCATCGTATCTTACGAAAATATTCAGAGAACATACCGGTACGTCGCCCATTAAGTATCTGATAGAATACCGGATAAAAGTTGCGAAAGGCCTGCTTAAAGACACGAATTTGACGGTTAAAGAAATCGCCGAAAAAACCGGCTTTGTTGATCAGTTTTACTTCAGCAAGTGCTTTAAAAATTACTGCGGCGTCACACCGTCACAATATAAGGAATAACCCGGTTTCTTATCACCATTTTGCCTGCCGTCATCCTGACCGCATGCTGCTGAATATCTTTCTGTATACGAAAAAGCTCTCGGCTAAGCCAAGAGCTCGGCGTGTCAAAAAAGGTACTTATGTCTTTCCGTTGGAGCGTAAGCGATCGACTATGGAGTGGAACGGAATCCCCTTCAATAAAGCGTTTATCATGGGATTCCGATCCACTACGTAGTCGACAGGCTCGGAATGACAAGTCAGGGTTTATCGACAGTCTAAGCTGTCGGCTAAGCCAAGAGCTTTAGTATAGATAACCCTGTTTTGTTATTGCTATGGAAAGTTACTTTTTAATCATCCAGTCCGCTTCGTAGCAAGAAGCGAAGCGACAACAACGCTCATTCACTACGGCAGCGGAAAGAATGATCCCCAACCGAAACTTTTCGTTCAGTATCTGTTATATTAATTACAACAGCGAGCTTTCATCGTTCTTAGAGAAAAGATGAATAAGTGACGGCGCAAACTTGAAGTCAATCTCGCTCACGGCTCCGCTGCCGTAACGGAAGCCTTCTCCCAAGTCAACTGTCGGAACACGAACAACAGCGTCACGCCCCTCCACGTTCAGGTGAATATGCATCTCGCTGCCCATCATCTCCGATACGTCCACAAGCGCGTGTATCGCGCCCGGCTCGTCGTGCGTCGCAATGCTCATGTGTTCGGGCCGAATCCCCAGCACAACGTCCTGCTCCGGCATATCCTTTTTTAGCAGCGCGGCGCTCATCTCGTTCGTCAGCGCTATGGTCACGCCATTTAAAAGAACGCTGTACACTTCGCCCTTCTTCTCCAACCTGCAATCGAAGAAATTCATCTGCGGTGAGCCGATGAAACCGGCAACAAACATGTTCTTCGGATGGTTGAACACCTGCTGCGGCGTACCGATTTGCTGTATGAACCCGTCCTTCATAATCACGATTCTGTCGCCGAGCGTCATCGCCTCGGTTTGATCGTGTGTCACATAGATGAATGTTGTGTTGACGCTTTGGCGCAGCTTGATGATTTCGGCACGCATCTGGTTCCTGAGCTTGGCATCAAGGTTAGAGAGCGGCTCATCCATCAGAAAAACCTTGGGTTCCCGCACAATCGCGCGCCCAATCGCCACGCGCTGCCGCTGTCCGCCGGACAGCGCCTTGGGCTTTCTTTTCAAAAGCTCGGTAATGCTCAGTATTTCGGCGGCTTCTTTCACCTTTTCGTCAATCACCTTTTTATCGGTGTGGCGCAGCCTTAACGCAAACGCGAGGTTTTCGTATACCGTCATATGCGGATACAGCGCATAGTTTTGAAAGACCATCGCGATATCCCTGTCTTTCGGCGGCACAGCGTTAACCAGCTTGTCGTCGATATAAAGCTCGCCCGACGATATCTCCTCCAGCCCTGCCACCATTCGCAGCGTGGTCGATTTGCCGCAGCCCGACGGCCCGACCAGCACGACGAACTCCTTATCGTCAATCTCAAGGCTAAAATCGTCTACCGCTGTCACATTTTTGTCGTAAATCTTTTTGATGTTCTTGAGTGTTACATTTGCCATATGATCAGCCTTTGCCGCGCACAGCCTTCGCTGAATGCACGGCTCGCCAGCGCCCGCTAAGTGGCGATGGCATTACGGCAGGTCTCCACTCTGCCGCACCGCAAGCCCGGCGGAAATGCCTCCTTTATTTTACGTATACCATACGAAATCGTGGAGTCGTTTGGTATCGCATTTTTGCCTTCTCATATGATAATATTCAAATAACCACAGACCCTCATTCCGCAATGCAAGAGCGATGCTGCGGCCCTTAGCCCGAATGCTGTTTCTCAGAGCTTTAAACCTTACTCATTTTAAAATCGATCCGGCAGTTAAAGCGTTTTCTATTTGCTTATAGCCAAATATATAAATCAGCGCAGTGGGAATACTGGCCAGTATCATCACCGCACCAATCTGGCCCCAATCTGACACACCGATGCTGGCGAAAAAGTTCAATAACGCCACCGGCAGCGGGCGGATACCTTCGCGGGCGCCCATGATAAAGGCCAGAAAGAATTCATTCCAAGTATTTATAAAAACAAGAACAATTTGAGTTGCAATGGCTGGCCGAACTGTCGGGATAATGATTTTGAAGAAGGCCGAATAGACATTACAGCCGTCAATAAACGCGGCTTCTTCCAGCTCTCTGGGCAAGCTCCGAAAAAATGCACTCAGCATCAATACACACGAAGAAAGTGAAAATGCGGAATAAGGTAGAATCAGGGATAGGTAGGTATTATCCAGATGCAGCGTATTAACCATGATAAAGAGCGGTATAATGATGACCTGTACAGGTATGATAAGCCCCATTGATATATACGTTCTTGCCCACGACGAGCGTTTCCATTGCATACGCGTTAACGCATACGCCAACATGCTGCCAAACAGTATCACGATAACAATCGTTGCCACCGTATAAATCGCGCTATTCAAAAGATACTTAAAAAAATCAAACTTTTCTAAAACTTCGGAATAATTCTTGGTATCCAGCGTTACCGGCAACCCG
>JAEZIW010000212.1 GCA_023436525.1 Bacillota bacterium
CCTGTGAAACGCGCATTGAAAAACTCTGCATCCGTTTTGAGCAGCGTGCGGCTGACAGCAGCCTTGTCTTTAACGTCGATGCTGTGCTCTTCCAGTATCATGTAAGCGGTATCCGGCAGCAAACGCAGAGAATCAGGGATATTGTTTTTCGTGATAACCGTCTGTTCAACAACCTTGTCGTCGCTGTTCATCTGCTTGAAAATAATCTTCTTATTCGTATTGCTGCCAACCAGCTTCACGATAGCCTCAAATTTCTGAACAGTTTCCTTGTTGTCAATTGTTTCAGTCTTGGCGGCGGATATCGACGTGCTGCCCCATTCACCGGCCTGTTTCTCCGTGTCCTCTATAAAGTAACTGTCTCCGTATGTGCAATAGACGCGTCCGTCTGCCGTTTGATAAACGGGGTTGGTATAAATACGGCAAGGAAAGTGTACATCCAAGCCCAATGTGCCGGTCAGCTTGATGTCGCTGCCGTCGTCGGTGTAATTATAACTGCTGGAAGCATCCTGCCATTGACTGTCTCCAATCGTTGCTTGGAACTTTTCGCCGCCTTGGGCATTCTTTTCGGTGATGCTGAACATACGAAAGCCGCTAATGCCATCGAACGTATAATCAACGGAACCGTTATCTTCTTCGTGGCGTGTTGCGTAAATGCGCGAATCCTCTTCGTTGAAAAGCACGTCGCTTAAGTCGCCATTCCAATGCGCAGGCAACTCAATGACCGTTTCTGTGGGAGCAGGGGGGTCGATTGGCTTTAGCGTCACAAACACGCCGCATAAGGTATCCTTGCCCGGCTGGGCATTATCGTCAGCAACAGCCAGCTGGCATCCGCTGAGCAGCATCAGTATTGTCATTACGGACAGTACCGACAGTATCTTTTTATTCACAGAACGCGACCTCCATTTTATTTATGTGTGAGCGATACCCGATATAGCTGTATAAGGCCTTTATCGCCCGTGAAACGTGCGGTAAAGAAGTTGTCATCAGTTTTCAGTATCGATCTGTCGACCACAGCCTTATCGCTGCCGTCCACGCTGTGCTGCTCCATGATGATATAGGCGGTATCGGGCATGATGCTGACAGATTCGGGAATATGCTCTTTTGTGATATCAATTTGTACAATCATCTCATTGTTGTCGTTCATCTGTTTGAGAATGATTTTGTCGATGGTATTGATTGCCTCAATCTTAAGCTCCAGTTCCATTGATTTTTGGGATGTCACACCATTCACTGTTTCGGAAGTGGCTCCGGTCAGCTTGGTAGAGGCGATTGATCCTACGGAATTAATCAACATGCCTTGTCCGTTTGTCACATAAACCTCACCTTCCGGCGTTTGATAAACAGGATTGGTGTAAATAATCAAAGGATAATGAATGTCGGTATAAATCGTGCCTGTGATGCTTAAAGCATCATTGGAGATGTTGGTGAATATGCCGTCGATTTCATTGTCAAAAATGGAAGGGCGATATTCTTCATCATTATACATAACGCTGGGCTCAAGTAAGCGGACACCTTCAAGACCATCAAATGTGAAGTCCCAGTTTTTATGACCGTTCGTTGTGATATCGTGTCGTGTCGCATAAATGCGCGAATCCTGCGGATTGACAGCAACCGCATTTAAGCCATCCCAGCTCGGAACAATGTTGATTTCTTCCTCGTCAGAGCTGAAATCCAGCGGTTCGGTTGTGATGAAAATGCCGCAGAGCCTATCCTGGCCTGTAACGGAGCCGTCGCTGGGGTCGGCCAGCTGGCAGCCGACAAACGGCAGCAGCATCAGCGCTAAAACAACCGGCAGGAGTCTTCTATTCTTCATCGTCATCGTCCTCCAAATGACCGTCGAATTTCAATATGTCGCCCACATCGCAGCCTAGGTAATAGCAGATTTTATTGACGGTGCCGAACCGAACGCCCTTGGCTTTGCCGCTGCGAAGTATTGAAAGGTTCGCTTCGGTAATATTCACGAGCGCGCAAAGCTCCTTGGCGGTAATGCCGCGTGTTCGCAGTATTTCATCCAAATGTATTCTGATTGCCATGGGCCGCTCCGTTAAATAAACAGTTGATTGTCCTGCGCGAGTGCGCGGCTGGCGGTGAAAAAGCGCGTCAGCAGCAGCGCCGCGAACGCCACGATGATCGCATCAATCGGCAGCGTGGTCACGAAATTCACATCAACCAGCGAGCCCGCAAACACGATTTGAGCGAGATTCAGCGTTAACGTGCAGAGCAGAATGGTCACCACGGCTTTTTTGCTGAAGTCAGCCAGCTTTTTGGCAGCGCTTATCGCGGCTTCGCCGTAGCGGTCGGCTCGAAGATCATTGCACAGCTGCATGCCGAGCAGGAATATGCCGATTTCCATCACGGCGGGAACCTCTGTGAACACGTAGCGCACCAGTATAAAAATATAAGTGAATTCAAGTGAGACGAAGGGATCGGTGTTGCCGTTTTGCACAGCGGTAAACCTTGATTTGACTTCGCCAATGCCGATGTAGCTGATGCTGAAAACGAGGATAACAGCGGTGACAGCGAACAGCAGCCGCATGATTTTGAGCAGCGAATCGGTCGCGGTGCTGTTAGACCTGCGCAGCAGTTTAATCACAGAATAGCCGATCAGCAGCGAGTAGAACGCGCCGCCGAGCGTTGCCCGGCCCACATCGGCATTGAAGAAGCCGGGGATTCGGCCTAAAGCGCCGGGATTGATCATCATATAGAGCATGTAAAACGCAAAACCGCTGATGATAACGAGCAACCAGTCTTCCGCTTTGGCGGTGCTCCTTTTCAAATGAAGCGCGGCAAACAGCAGCGGCAGCGCACCAAGGCCGATATACAGCACGAATGCGGCGATGTTGCCTAGCGTGCCCGAAAGCGAGAGGGTTCTGAGTAACATGCCGATTTGCGCAAACGGAAACGACGCGAGAAAAAGGTAGCCGCTGCCTTCGGGCGCGGTAACGGCAAGCGCGATAACGGCAAAGACCACGGCCTCCAGACCAAGCAAAAGAATAAGCGTTTTGTTCTTCATAAGCCACCTCGCATAATTATTGTCTGACGATAATTATAGTCGCGATATTATTGTCTGTCAATAATTTATGGACATAAATAGAAATTAATAAAAACCGGCCTCATGATGAAGCCGGTTTTACGAGGTGGATTGTTTTAGGCGGCGTCGTAACGCCCGCCGGTCAGCTGACGGTGATAGAGAAAAATGTTCATAGGCCAATTAGATATGCCGATTACAGGCCATATGAACCAAGGCTGAGATGTTCTAACGAACCAGAAGTTGATCGCAAACAATATGAACGATATAACAAGCCATCCGATGACCGAAGACCACATGCGTTTTTTAAACTGCATTTCAACTACGCCGATCTTATCCGGTTGTTTATAATATTGTATTAATGCAATTACCGGCCACACGCAGACAGCGAGCATTAACACCAGCAGAGAATAGAAGAAGGCGGTAATGACATATTGTTTGTCTACAGTAATAATAAATATAAACCAAGCCGCAAGGAATTCGGCAATGATGAAAAGCGTGCAGAAAATTGCGTTGTTTCTGTTGAGCTTATTAATATAAACGTTTCTTATATTGCCCGAAACCTCGTCGAGCAGCGGGCCCACATCGCCGAGCGACGTGATAGCCGCTTTTGCAGCCTCGTTGTAGCTCATTCCCTGAGCCTGATATTCTTCGGTTTTAATGTGCAGCGTATCGCGCAGCTCTTCAATTTGCTCGGATACTGCCTTTGTACTTGGATAATGTCTTTCAAGCTTTTTTAAATAATCACTGATAACGCTCATGGTTTAACCTCCAACAGCTTATCGATAATTTTCTTGGCAAACTGCCAGTTATTAAGGTTTTGTTCGAATGCTTTTTGTCCCGATTCTGTGATACGGTAATATTTGCGGCGCGCGCCCTGCGACTCATCGCCCCAGTAGGCTTTAATGAGCATCTGCGATTCCAACCGGCGGATTGTGCTGTACATCGACGGCTCTTTGAGCTCGTATTCGCCGTCGCTTTTTTCGCGTACAATGCGGCAGATTTCATAGCCGTAGCGGTCGCAGCTTTTCAGTAGTCCTAAGATGATGGTGTCTAAATGGCCGCGAATTAAATCGCTGCTTAAGTCCAATACGCTCACCTCCAAGAACAATGTAACACAAACTACTATGTGTGTAAAGGTAATATTTCATAAATAATAGTATTAATTTGAGAAAAGGAGAAGAAGAAATAAAAAACCGGCATATCGCCGGTTTGATGATTGCTCTTTATATCCCCATGTCGTATTCTTCCGAATCGGCTTCCGCCGCTTCCGGGGACAGTGCCGTGCGCTTGTCTGATACAAACGCGAATATACCGCCGAGAGCGAAAAGAACAGCCGAAATGATGCCGCAAACGGTGACAGCACTGAGCACACATGCCGCAACCAGCAACGTGCCAGCCAGGGCGCCTTGTTTACAGAAAATTGCCGAGCCGATGGCACCAAGGATTAAGCTTAAAAAAAGTGCCGAGGCCAGCACGAAGCGCAGCGCAACAATCGTTTGAAAAACGGAACCGCTTAAGAATTCCGAAAGCCCCGGGTATTCGAGAATCGCCTGGGATTGAAAAGTGATGAGCGCGCCGTAAAGCGCGAAAAAACTGCCCGTTATACCCAAAGTGATGCCCGTTGTTTTCATAGGTTTCTCCCGGTAATTGCTGTATGACTCGTTATTCTGGTTTATGATAATCTGTTTTTTAACGGTTTGCAACACTGTCGGCATAACTTTTGGTGTATAATAGCAAAAACGCGCAGATTTGTGCATCAATAGCGAGGAACCTGTGAACCAAGGCTGATAGACTTGGCAGTGAAAGGAGACGACGATGGAATGGCTGGAACGACTCAACGAAGCGGTTGCGTATATTGAGGAGCATCTGGAAGAGGATGTGCAAATCGGTGAGGCGGCGAAGATCGCCTGCTGTTCAACATTTCATTTTCAGCGCATGTTTTCATACATTGCGGGTGTGCCGCTTGGTGAATACATCAGGCGGCGGCGCATGACGTGTGCGGCGCTGAAGCTGCAGCGCGGCGAAGCCAAGGTAATTGATCTGGCCCTTCAGTACGGCTATGAATCGCCCACGGCGTTCTCGCGTGCGTTTACCATGATACACGGTATGCCGCCGTCGGCCGCGAGGCACAAGGGCACCGTGCTCAAGGCCTATCCGCGTCTTGCTTTCCTTATCACAATCAAAGGAGATACGGAAATGAACTACAGAATTGAACACAAAGAGGCGTTTCGCATCGTGGGGGCCAAGCGGCATTTCTGCGGGAGCGCCGAAGAAAGCTTGGAAAAGGTCCCGCAGTTTTGGGGTGAGGTGCAAGCAAACGGCGATTTTGCAAGAATCTGCGCACTGAGCAATACACAGCCCTGCGGTGTTTTTGGCGTTACCTCGTGCATGGACGGCAAGGATTTCGATTATTACATCGCCACCGCTTCCGATATGCCGGTGCCGGAGGGCTTAAGTGAATGCATTGTGCCGGAATGCGATTGGGCGGTGTTTGAATGCCGGGGAGCCATGCCCGAGGCCATGCAGCAGCTGCAATCCCGCATTATAACCGAATGGCTGCCCGTTTCGGGCTATGAGTATGCGGATGCGCCGGACATTGAGGTGTATTATGAAGGGGATCTGCGTTCACCCGATTACCGCTCGCAGGTGTGGATGCCTGTCAGAAAAGCGAAAGCGTAACGCGTGCTGCCACAAAAAAAGAAGGCTTCGGAGTGGTCCGAAGCCTTAAATTTCTTTAAGAACTTAAGCGGCTGCTGGGGCAGACTTGTCGGGAATAAACGCTAAGATTGTAGCAATAATGAAAAGTATAGAAGCGAGGAAACCGAAAGCTACCAAGAAGCCAGTTATAGCGGCAATGATAAGCAATACGCCTGCGAGAACACCCTTCTTTTTAGCTTTAGCGCCGCCGATGATACCCAATATGCCGCCAACGATGCCAAGAGCGCCAAAGATATAAACGGTTGTTAATGCCGCGCCAACGGTTGCGTTATAAGCATTGTCCAGATTGTCTAAACCGCTTAAATCGACATCGCCTTCAGATGTCCAGCCTTCAGCTTCCAACTGATCTCCAACGGCCTGTAAGGTGTCGCCAAGCTGGTCAACTGAACCCACAAGTGCGTTTGCGGCAACGCCACTCACGATATAAATAATACCGATAATGATAGCAAGCACGCCGCCGATAATTCCAAGAACCAAACTCGCTGTTTTCATTTTTACCCTCCAATATGGATTTATATCACAATATATACCACAATATTAACAGTTTAATCCGTTAAACTCTATAATTACAGATAAAATAATTTAAAAAATATGTTAAGTTTTTGTTTAAGTATATACCACAGAGGTATCAATCAAAAAGGATAATATATTTTTTAAGAGGAACGTTACTTCTCTCATTCAACGGCGGATGCCGTCTGCAGGCGTATATTGTGTCAATCTTCCTGAAATATTAAATTGAAAAGTGAGTGTTGAAAAATGGCGGAATATGTATCGGTTCAAACGGATATGTCGCTCTTGCTCAAAGAACTCATGTCATCTTACGACAAAATGCTCGGTATTGTGAAAAGCATTGAAGGTATCACACTTCAAACCGAAATCCTCTCGCTGAATTCGGCCGTGGAAGCGGCGCGTGCAGGCAGTGCAGGCAAGGGGTTTAACGTTGTTGCGAAAGAAATTAAGAAGCTGGCGGAGAACAGTGCCCGGTCTAACAGCGAGAGCGCACAGGTCATCAAATCCATACAGACGAAGGTTAACGAAATCATCGCGGTGCGAACGGCAGACATTGCCTATGATGTGATGGACAAGATCGAGCGGAATCTCTTTGAGAGAAACAACGATGTGCGGGCGTGGTCAGTATTCGAGAAAATTGTGGAGTATGCCGAAGCGCCGGATGAATCGCTGCGGGAGGGTGTCACGCTGCTGCTTAAGAATCTGGTGAATATCCATGAGGTTTATTACGACATCTACTTAACAGATATGCGGGGCACCCTGATCGCGGCGGGCGTTAATCAGGACATGGTCGGTAAAGATATGTCTAAAAAAATGTGGTATAACGATTCGATAAAGTCTCAAAAAAGCGTGATGGCCGATATGCATCATTCGGATACCGTCAAGGGCTATACGGTGGGGTACAACAGCCCGATAATTAGCCGCAAAGGCGTGATGTGCGGCATTTTGTCTACACGGTTCAACTGGGAATATATCTATGACATTATCGATCAGGCCAAGGTGAGCGCCAACGGCGATATTTATGTGATTAATAAAAATGGCCTTGTTATCGCGTCTAAAGACCGCGGTGATGTTCTCAGAAAAGATTTAAGCGGCACTGAAGCGGCTAGAAAAGCAATAGCGGGAGAAACGTATGGCTATGCCATCAACAAAAACAAAAACGGAGAGCTGGTACTGACCGGCTATGCCCATACCCGCGGATATAATACGTACCGGGGGAAGGACTGGTCAGTCATCGTCAGAGAACAGCTGTAATAACGATAGCAGATAAATAAATGAAAAGCGGCAATTGCACGCCGCTTTTTTTGTTGCTCTTATCGAGTTTATGCGTTGCCGATATCCCCCAGTCATCTATCGGTGACAGCCCCGATCCACACCGCTGTGTAGTCGTCAGAAGGGGCCATGATAAGAAGCTTTTTGCTGCTAAGCTTTTGTTTGTTCGTCTGTGTTTTCCGCTTTGGGTTCACCCACAAACATTTTGGTGATGATGCCCGATACGGGGATTGCGAAGAAAATGAGCCAGCCCGGATGCCACAGATGAAGGAAAAAACCCATACAAAGATAAATGATAGCGCATAAAGAGGAAACGATACCCGAAACAAGGGCCACAGGGTCCTTTTTCTTTGTAAAAATGTCGACAATGATAGAGATAAAGGGAATGGCCAGGAACACAATCCATGTTGGGCTCCAAATGCCCTGGGTGAAGCCGATGAAAAGGTACGTAAACGTGGCAAGCAGGGCAACAAGCCCGATGACAGAGCCGCCAATCGCAGTTTTTCTATCCAAAACGGCACCTCCTGTTAATTTATTGACACTATTATATATGCGCCGCGCAGCGATTGCAATCACACACATGATTGGTTATTGCGTGATTACATCTGCTTTTGGAACCGTGCCATGAAGACAAGCGTTAATATATGATGGAGCGTATAAACAGCCACCACACATAACGTGGCCCATAGAGGCGCATCAATCAGTATCATGATATACGCAAGCGCGAGCACGAACCAACGCGTTACATCAGCCGCAGCGGCTTTGGCACGAGCACGTATCATGATGTTTCTCTCATCCTTCGATTCAATTTGTGCCTGCTTGGCGGCAGCCGGG
>JAEZIW010000225.1 GCA_023436525.1 Bacillota bacterium
ATTGTGTAGTGATGCCGCTTTTTGTTTTACAAAAGCGTCTTCGAATGAAAAATAATTAACATTGTAGAAAAGTATATAACATGATAAAATCTTAGTGTTATATGGAAATTTGGAAGCATGGCAGCACGGTCTACTTTTGTTTAGCGAGGGTAGAATGACTTCCAACATAGTACCGACATATTTTTGCAGGAGGGTAGTACGGATGTCAAAAATCGATTTTTTCTCAGGTGAATTTGTTCCCTTGGAGATGCACAAAGTACGCATTGTCCAAAAGCTCAATTTAATCCCCATTGAAGACCGTCACACCGCCATTTCCAAGGCGGGAAACAACACATTTCTTCTCCAAAACCGCGACGTATTTTTGGATATGCTCACCGACAGCGGCGTGAACGCAATGAGCGACAGGCAGCTTGGTGCTATGATGATTGCGGACGACAGCTACGCGGGTTCGGAAACATTTTATCGCCTCGAAGAAGCCGTCAAACGGATATTCAACGTCAAGTATTTTCTTCCGGCGCATCAAGGCCGCGCATGCGAAAACATACTGTCGAGCGTATTGGTTAAACCCGGCGATATCATCCCGATGAACTATCATTTCACCACCACGAAAGCGCATATCACGCTGAATGGCGGGCAGGTCGTGGAAATTTATAAGGACGCCGCGATGGAGGTGGACAGTACCAATCCATTTAAAGGCGATATTGACCCCGATAAACTTAATTGCCTCATAGAGAAGCACGGCACTGAAAAAATACCGTTCCTGCGCTATGAGATGGGGACAAACCTCATCGGCGGGCAGCCGGTTTCGCTCGCCAATATGCGGCAAATCAGAAAGATTTGCAGCAGCCACGGCATTCCGATTGTGACCGATATCAGCCTGCTGGCGGACAACCTCTATTTCTTAAAGATACGCGACAGCGAATGTGCAGACATGAGCGTGCAAGACATCATCCTCGAGATTTCCGCGCTTTCCGATATCATGTATTTCTCGGCGCGCAAGCTTGGGTGCGCACGCGGCGGCGGTATATGCGTGAATGACGAAGAGATGTATTTGAAGCTGCGCGAGCTGGTGCCGCTGCTGGAAGGGTTTCTCACCTATGGCGGCATGTCCGTGCGGGAAATGGAAGCCATCACCGTCGGGCTCGAAGAAACGCTGGATATGGATATGATCAGCCAGGGGCCTTTATTCATACAGTACATGGTGAACGAGCTTTATAAAAAAGGCATACCCGTTATCACCCCGGCAGGCGGACTTGGCTGCCACCTCGATGCATCGCGGTTTATCCCCCACGTTCCCCAAAGCGAATACCCTGCCGGCGCGCTGGCAGCCGCCATGTATATTGCGGGCGGTGTGCGCGGTATGGAGCGCGGCACACTCTCCGAGCAGCGTGACGAAGCGGGTAACGAAACATTTGCCAGCATGGAGCTGCTGCGTCTTGCGCTGCCGCGTCGCGTTTTTACTCTCTCGCAGGTGAAATACACCATCGATCGTATTGAATGGCTGTATAAAAACAGAGATTTGGTCGGCGGCCTTCGTTTTGTGGAAGAACCTAAGATTCTGCGTTTCTTCTTCGGGCGGCTAGAGCCCGTCAGCGATTGGCAGGAGAAACTGGTGGCGAAGTTCCGCAGTGATTTTGGCGACAGCCTGTAAAAATATCATCAAATTATATAACATTATCGCACAAATACGAACGCCCCTTTTTCTGCAGATGAAGACGGGGCGTTTGCTTGTTTAATTCCAATGTGCATTTTATCTTTAAAGGTTCCTTATATAACTCATACCATGAGCAAGAGATACTCTATTTAAATCACTTCAAGAAATAAAGCTATGTACCGATGTTTTCTGATTTTTGTTGAGGAGAGGGGATTTGCTTCACTTCTCTCTCGACCGCTTTCACGCCATGTTCGCTTGCCTTTATCCGCCACCGGCGACGGCAAGCTCACGTTCAAATCCCTTCATGCAAAATAAAAAGCCCACACTTTGTGTGAGCCTTTTATTTTGGCGGAGAAGATGGGATTTGAACCCATGCACCGGTTACCCCGGTCTACTCCCTTAGCAGGGGAGCCCCTTCAGCCGTACTTGGGTACTTCTCCAAAAACCAGCTATTACATTATAAGAGATACTCTATCCCCTGTCAACCAAAACGATGTATAAAATAAAGTGATTTTGAAGCATTCAAAAACGCGTGTTTTGATGGATATTCCCTCCGATTAAAAATAAAAAACCGTCCTGCTAAGGCATTTGCACTTTTAACAAGACGGTATCAGCAATTTCATATACAAAGTACCCGTTTTTTCTACTCAGCTTTATCAGCCAACGCGACCTAATTATTCACTGCTCTTCGCCGATATAAACGATATCGCTGGTTGCCCTGCCGCCATTATAAGGCTTGTTTGTGAGCGTTCCGCAGAAGGTCATGGTCGCTGACTGTCCTCCGTCTAGGTTGTATGCCGTTTTGCAGCCAAGCGATTCAAACAGCTTTGAAAGCTCCTGCAGCGTCATGCCCACTGAATAGCCTGACTGTCTGCCGTCTACAACCACGAAGCAATAGTGCCCCGGCTCATAATACCCGATGGCCGCTCTGGGGTTCTTCGGTGCGACCGCGCTGTTGAATTCCTCCATTTCTTTTCCATCCTTCAGCAGCATCGGCCCGAACGACCATATCTGCCACGCGTTGGCCTTGGCCTGCTCTAAATCAAACTCGTCGTGTGTGAAGGTCTGCATCGTTCCGTCGATGTTCAGTACGCAAACATCTTCATATTCTCCGGTTCTGAAAAGCTCGCCGTTACGAAGAACCACTCCCGGGCTTACCATATAATAATCTCCCGTGATGGAAACAACAGCATTGTTTTTCTTTGCAATGTCAAGCTGATCTTCGGTTGTGCCATTATATGCACCGCCGGAGAACGCGCTTTTCAGGTATTTCATATCAGCAATATAGATATCGGCAACGTAGTACGTCACGTCGTTCTCCTGATACTTCTGAACCGAGACGTTAATATTGTCGCTTTGATAAGAGGTGTCCGTGCTTTGCGATTCACCTGACCACTTTTCGGATTCGCCGCGTGATCCGAAACTGTTTTGGACGTCAGCAAAACCTGTGTCAATTGCTTGGATATCTGTTGAAACAAGCTTTATCGTTTCGCCGTCTGCCGATATGGTAACGGTAATCGGGCCGATGTTGTCCTCAGTCACGCTGCTATCAAGGCTGCCTTTTAAAGAAAAGGATTGCTGATTGAGCGGGTTCTCATCGCTGTATGTTTCATCAATATTGCCCTTGGCAGCGGCGCTCTCCAGCGATATGGCCAGATTCTTAACCGAAGCCAGCTCAGAAACATCACCGATGTAATTAACGGATAAATCGTAATCCTTTTTGTTGTCTTTGCTGAGTTTGCCGTCATGCATGGCATAAGTGGTTACAGAGGTGATATAAAAGCTGCTCTCCCACGACTCCTTATCACCGATTTGAATGGGAAAGAATTCTTTGATTTGATGACTGCCGCAGTTTTCTCCCCTCTTTTCTGAATTCTCCACCACTTTGAGCGAAACGGTTTGCTCTTCGCCATTAAGCGTTATTTTCACATCAAAGGTGTTTGTATTTTGGCGGATAAAGCTTCCCCCGTCTGCAGACAACTTAAACACATTGTCACTTGGCACTCCAGTTTGCTCCATTGAAGCGCTGAAGCCTTCAATGCGTAAGCTGGTTGAATCGTCAAGCTTAGTCAAATCGCCTTTGTAAGCCACTGTGAGTTCACTGTTATCCTCGTAATCGAAGCACAATATGCCATCTTCAACGTGAAATATCTCCGTGTAGTCCACAATCAGCTCGCCCGTCCATGCGTCTGACTCGCCTTTCAGCAGCATTTTATGCTCAATAATATCCTCATTCTTATTAGCATCAGAAGAAACAGTTTCACCGGGTGAAACCGCACTGCTATTTTCCTTCTCTTCCACTGCGGTCCCCAGTGCCGCGCCGCAGCCTGCCAGCAATACCGCCAACACAGCGGATAAAACGGTTGTCCATACCGTTTTGCGTTTGTATTTCATAATGCTTGTCAGCCTCTCCTTCAGCTCCTTTTTTCCTTCGCAGAGCGTGGTGGCCAGCACACCGGACGGAATGCGCTTGCTTGCGGAGAGGGCCAACAGCGTATTGCCGTAAGCCTGCATCTCGTTATGCGACATCGACTGTATCACAGCTTCGTCACACGCCAGCTCGCAGGCCTTGCCGAACTCCTTTCTGACAAAGAACATCAGCGGGTTAAACCAATGCGCAGACGTGACGACAACACAGACCCACTTTAATAAGATGTCTTTTCGACGGCTGTGCACAAGCTCATGACGAAGGATATACCTCAATGCACCCGTCATACCGTTTCGAGCATAAGCCATTTGCGGTACAACGATTTTAGGACGAAACACCCCGATGAGCATGGGTGTTGCGACAATGCTGCTGGTCATGAGCTTAACGCGCCGATTGATGCGTATCGCATCAAACACAGCTTCGTCAGCTTCATTGGGCGGCTGAAGCGATCGTTTCAGCTTGTAAGTAAAAACCGCATAGGCCAAACAGAACCATCCGAAGCTAGCTGCAGCTCCCGTCAGCCATAGCCAAAACAGGTTATTCTTGATTAAGTTCAGCCAATCGATTGCAGCTGTTTTCTCAGTGCTGACCAAAGGCGCGGCTTGCGGCAGCGCAGCCATAGTTGGTTTAACGGCTGACGTATCAGCCATATCGGCAATACCGTCTGTTTCAAACTGCGGCTTCGGAGTTGTATCTGCAATTTGCGGCTTTGCAGCCTGCGCTTGCAAACGCCCGTCGGTTAATAGCGTACCCATCAGATTTACTTCCGGCACGGCAAAGGGGATGCATAGACGAAGCAGCACGATAAGCCATGCATAATAAAGAAAGGCTTTTGGTATCCGGTTTTTCAGCAACGGTTTAACCAAAAACAGCAGCAGCGCCAATAAAGACCCTGATACCGAGAGCGTCATGATGGTTAAAAGCTCATTGCTCATTTTTGTCACCGTTAAACATGGCGGAAAGCTCCGCGATATCCTTCTCTGTCAGCTGACCGTCCGACAGTAAAGACGCTACCAGCTTTTTGGCACTGCCGGAGAACACCTTATTCACATAAGCCCGGCTTGACCATTGGTTGTATTCATGTTCTGACACCACAGCGCTGTATATGCCTCGCTGTTCCAGCTTGATAATCCCTTTTGTCAAAAGTCTGCGAACGAGCGTTTTAATCGTTGAATCTTCCCAGTCGCAGCGCTGAGAAAGCACACTTCTTATTTCTGAGAGAGGAAGTGCCTTATCCTTTTTCCAAAAAACCTTCATCACTTCAAGTTCGGCATCCTGTATTAAACCTGCAAGTTCGCTCATACTGATCTCCTTCAAAAGGTTACTGTAGTAGTCTTGGGTTAAGTTTACACCGGTAATCTTTTATTGTCAATACTTGTTATGGTTTCATTTGGGCTTTTTTAACATGACGAATAACCTTGCTATGACTGTCCCTTTGAGAAGCGATATGAAAACTGTCAGAATAACTTCACTTGGATAAAAAAACCGTCCTGCTAAGGCATTTGCACCTTTAACAAGACGGTTTGGTTCTCTACTCAACCGAGTGAACTGTATGCTTTAGTTAACCGTACGGAATAAACGTTTCACCTGTGACTGTGTTGATATACTCATGGTCAGCTTTCCAGCCCATAATAAACCCCCTAAAGCAGTCTTCGCTTGCAAAGAACATAACCTGCTGCAGTTTGCCGTCCCCAAACATGAACTCATAAACGGAGCCATCATGCATGAATGCGTCTATAGTGCAGAAATGGCCATCATACACGGCGTTGACACTGACATAATTGAATTCATCACCATAGATTTTTGCCATGATATTGGCGACATAGTCTGTATACT
This sequence comes from Bacillota bacterium, assembly GCA_023436525.1. GTDB lineage: Bacteria > Bacillota > Clostridia > Christensenellales > SZUA-584 > SZUA-584. The sequence continues at coordinate 5,919 of JAEZIW010000225.1, forward strand.
CATCACCGCCCATACCGCCGTAGTCAATTTTCGTCAGATCAAGCGCGGGATTAAATAAGTTATTGCAGGTTAGAGAGACGATCCACTTGCTTTTTGATGCGATATCCATCGACAGCTGCTTGCTTGATAGCTGCCAGTAATTCTCCCTCACACCCGAATTGTCAATATAAAACGTCATTTTGGGTTCTTTATTCTGTCCCTCACCATTCGCCAGCGTCAGAAATTGCTGATAGATACTCAGTGCCTGTTCCCTCGTCATGTCTCCCTTGTCGGGTTCACCCTTTTTAAAGCTTTGCTCGACGGCTAATTTTACAACGGATGGATCCATTTGCACGTCTGCGTCAAAATAAACGCCTTCCTGCAGGCTCGCTTTCGATGGGCACACCCCCACGGCGTACAGTGTCCCGTTCATCACAGCGAACCGGGCAAGCTTACCGTTCTTCATTTCCAGTGCGTAGTCATTTCGCCAGATTCCGCTGCCTCCGCCGCCTCCTGTATATCTTATATCCGCCACGGTGGTGTTAAAAACAGCGGCAATATTGTCGGCAATCTCACGGTCGCTGTCAGGAACTTTTGAATAATCATCGAAATCCCTCTCGTCCTGCTCGCTGCCCGGAATGAAATAATAGTCGATAGCGATGAGATCCAGCGTATCAGCCGCTAGCGTGCAGATGATGGTCTCGTCTGTTGTGAATACCCTGATAAAATCGCCGCGGTGTCCGCTGGTATCCGTAAAGTACAGGTAGTCGGCAAGATTGCTCTGTATGTTGTAGCCGAAGAATGCTTTGGAGAATTCGCACGCTTTGGAAAGCGCCTTCTCCTTGAGTGCATTAAAATCATCCGGCTCAATGTTTTTCCATGTGTCGGCATCGCCGGCTCCGCCATTATCCATCCCCGGGATGAGACTATCACGCCGCATTTCCTTTCGCCCAACCACAATGCTCAGTGCTTTTGCGCTTAGCGACGTATTGTCCTGAGTGGTCTGCGGTTCTGCTGTCTCCTCCGGCGTAGGCTTATCAGCCGATTCTGCAATTTCAACGGTTACAGCCGCCTCGGCTTCGGCGGTTTGAATTTTATCAGCGGCCATCACGATATGCGCCTGACTGACCAGCACCACGGCCAAACAGATTCCGCCCGCCAAGACGATGGCAGCAGCTAAAAACAGGACTTTGTTCTTTTTTATTAGATTTTTCATTGTGATCACCTCTTTCCGCTGTCAGCATATAACGGAACATATCACGGAGTCCTCACGGGGACGTTATCAAGTTGTAAAAGTAATCGTGGCTTGCGTTCCCTTGCCCTCTTCGGATGCAAAGTGCAGCACAGCCTTGTGCAGCTTTGCGATTTCATGGCACAGCGGAATGCCAAGGCCGTTGCGTTTGTGCGGGTTTTCGGCCCGTCCCGGGTGATTGACATATTCCAGCAGCTCTTCAGTCATGCCCTTTCCGCTGTCGCTGACGGTGATCTGCCTGTCAGCTGCATTCAGTTCAACGACGCCGCCCTCATAAGATGCTTTAATCGCGTTGGCAACCAGATTGTTTATCAGGCTTTGCAGCAGCACACGGTCACCCGTTATCCGCTTTGTCCCGACAGTATACTTAACTTGGCCGTATGTTTTTTTGCGCATGTGCGAACAGTGCCTCAGTATCCACATTTTCGCGTTTGGCACCGCTCTCGCGCAGGTTGGATATTGTCAACAGCTTTTCCGATATCTCGGTAAGGCGCTTGCTCTCGTCAATTATGTAGCGTGTTGCGTCATGCCGCTGCTGCTCTGTCAGCTTGGCGATCATCAGCGCTTCTGCATAGCCGCTGATGGCTGTCAGCGGTGTGCGCAGCTCATGCGCGAGCCGGTCTACCGGCTGATTGATCTTTTTCAGTGTGAGATAGAGCAGCACGCACAGCGCGAGAATCACACCCGCGCCCGTCAACGACGATACAATCGACTGGCTGATACCGGCGCTGACCGCATGGGTCGCGGATTTGGCCAGCACAAAATAATACCCGCTGGTGAGCTGATCCGTTATAAGGATATAAGTATCTTGCCCATGTCCCACCCATTTGAGCGTACCTGTGTCGAGGACAGACGCAAACGGCAGGTTACCGAAAAGCACACCATCGTCGCTGCCGACCTCCAAATAGACGCCTTTATCCGCGTAATACTCAGCAAAAGAAGCCGCCGCACTTTGATGGGTATCGGCCTTAATGCTGTTAAATGTGCTATCGAGCGCGCGGGAGATGGCGTATTCTTCATTGATGGCTGCGGTCTTCGCACTTTCCAGCAGCGATGTCACCGAAGGCACGGCAAGAAAATACACATAGATATAAAATATCGCCATAATCCAAAGAACAGCGAATAAATAATTCTTCTGCCATAGCTTCATCGTTCAATCCTCAAACCTGTACCCCACTTTAAACACGGTGTTGATGCGATCCTCCAGCTCAAGCTTTTTGCGCAGCTTTTGAATGTGAACATCCACCGTGCGGCTTTCGCCCATAAAGTTAATGCCCCACGCCTCGGTTAAAAGGCGCTGGCGCGACAGCGCGATATTCCTGTTTTCTATTAGAATCTGAAGCAGATTGAATTCCTGCAGCGTCAAATCCACCGGCTCCCGGCGCAAATAGGCTTGTCTGGAGTCAAACCGAACGGTCAGATCGCCCGAACTGTAGACGGCTTCCGTTTTCTGTGTCCGCCGCAGCACCGCTTGAACGCGCAGCAGCAGCTCCGTCACTTCAAACGGTTTGGTGATGTAATCGTCAGCGCCCAGTGTGAAGCCATGCACCTTGTCGGTCGTCTCGTGGCGTGCGGTTAAAAATATCGCCGGTATGTCTCTGATTTTTTCCATCACACAAAAGCCGTCAATGTCCGGCAGCATAATATCGAGCAGCATGAGGTCATAGACGCTGCTGCGCGCCAATGCAATGGCATCTTTTCCGCAGTATGCCGGGGTGCAGCGGTGCCCGGTCATCTGCAAATTGATCGCGATCAGATTGCTGATCGGCATTTCGTCTTCAACAATCAGTATGTTGGCCATGCGTCCGCGCCTCCTTATGTTTCCATTATAACACAAAAGTTGTTATCATTATGTAAATCTGGCGCATAACTCTCACAATTGTCATGCATCGCAAGCAAAAAATAGAGCCGATTGTCTTGATCGGCTCAAACTGCTGACAAAGCTCCTTCGTGTCATTTCGAGTGAGCGACAGCGAGTCGACTACGTAGTGGATCGAAATCCCATGTATAAAGCGTTTTGCCATGGGATGCATTCCACTTCGTAGTTACGTCGCTCCGCTCCTCAGTATGACAGATGGAGGGGTTTATCATACAAGGTGAATCGATTGTATGAATCGGCTCAAGGCTGCATTTTGGTATGAAACTGTTATCCGTTTACTGAACCGTCACCGTGCACACGGCTGCGATGCCGTTGCTCGTCGTCGCCGTAATCGTCGCCGTTCCCGGCGCGATGGCCTTCACCTTGCCCTTGGCATCCACCGTGGCCACGGCCGGGTTGCTGCTGGCCCAGGTCACCGTTTTAAAATCCGTGTTCTTCGGGGCTATCGTCGCTTTCAGCGCCGCCGTTTTCCCCGTCTTCAGCGTCAACGCCGCTTTGCTCAGCTTCAAGCCCGCCGGGTATATCGGGGTCACCGTCACGGTGCAGCTCGCTGTCACGCCGCTGCCGTCCTTCGCGGTGCAGGAGATCACCGCCGTGCCGCCCGCCTTGCCTGTTACCACACCCGCGCTTGAAACCGCCGCCACCTTGGAGTTGCTCGATTTCCATGTCAGCTTCTTGTTGCTGGCGGTGCCCGGTGTGACCGATGCTGTCAGCTTCACCTTCTGCGTCCGCGCGATGGTCGTATCGGCAAGGTTCAGCGAGATCGACGATACCGGCTGCTGAACAGTCACCGTCTTTTTAACGGTGGTCGTCTTGGTTTTCACCCTGCCCTTCTTATCAACTGTCTGGGAGACCACCTTGGTGATAATCGTCACCTTACCGCCCGCGAGGAATGTCACATTTCCGACTGAGTCCACAGATGCAACAGCCGGATTGGACGACGAATACGAAACGGACTGCGTCGTATAGCCTTTCGGCGCGGCCGGCGGTATCATGGTAACCGCCGTGCCCGCGTTCACTTTAGACGGTACCTTCGCCGCCGGAACGTTTCCTCGGCTTGGCGGCTGCCCAATCGTCACTGTTTGTGTTTGTCCATTTCCTTTATTGGCTGCATCACAAGCGGCTGCCGTATAGGTGCCCGCTGCCACGCTGAAGCTGTTGGTGTTGCTCCAAGTCTCTCCGCCGTCGATGGAATACAAATACGCGCCGCTGTTGCCGCCCGCAGCCGTGATGGTGATATTTCCATTGGCCGCACCGTAAAGGCTGGCATCGGTTTTGGTGCAGCTGATGGAAACAGGTATGAGCGTATGTGTATCGGTTGGCTTCACCCATTTTGCGTACAGTGTGGTATTGGCCGTCACTGTGTCCACACCGAAGATCCATGCACTTGTCTGTTCTCTCTGCTTGTACCATCCGCCGAAAGTATAACCGGTTTTTACAGGATCGGCCGGTTTTGATACCCGCCCCCCCGGCGGCACGCTCTGCTTCGCAACCGTGCTTCCGCCATCTGTATCAAACGAAACAACATACGGAAAATTAGCGGTTAATATGTAAGCCGTATTGTATTTATACGCATATTTCGCAGATGTTGATACCGTCGCGTTCGCCGCGTCTGTCCAGCTTAAGAACATCCCGTCGGTTTTGGGTACAGCTTCAAAGTACATGTTGTCTCCCGATTCACCGAACCAATTAAAATATAAACCGACATATCCTTCACCGTTTGCGTTCAGCTCAACCGGGTAGGTATTAACCCAGTCGTATGTAATGGCTGCCTTCAAATATGTTAGCGGATTGTCAGTGCAGTCTATCAGCATCAGTATAAAGCCGCTGATATCCAACGATTTGAACTGATTGCCGCTGCAGTCCAGTGTAGACAGAATCGTATTATGGCTGAGGTCCAGCGTTCCAAGCTGATTGTCACTGCAGTCCAGCCCGACAAGGCTCACATTATTGGTTACATCCAATGCTGACAACCCGGCGCTTGCACAATCAAGGCTCTGTAGCGACGTGTTTTTCGTCACGTCCAGCGTCCCAAGCCGATTGCCGCTGCATTCTAAATCCCTCAGGGACGTGTTATTGCCGACATCAAGTGTCGTGAGCAGATTGTCCTCACAGCCAAGTTCAACCAATGCCGTATTCCTTGAAACATCAAGACCGGTCATCTTGTTTTTGCTGCAGTCTAAATAGTTGAGGTTGATGTTGGCATTGACATTCAGATCGGAGAGGTTGTTGTCGCTGCATCCAAGTTGCAAAAGATCGATATTCGCGCTGACATCGAGTGAACCGAGTTTATTGCTGTTGCAGTAGAGACTCCTTAGCTTTGTGTTTGCACTGACAGAGAGCGATGCCAGTTGATTCTCTGCGCAGGTCAGCTCGGTGAGCGTCTTGTTGGTGCTTACGTCCAGCGCACTCAAACTGTTGCCGCTGCAAAACAATTTATCGAGAACCGCACATTTCGCAATATCAAGAGAGCTTATCTGATTGTCGATACAGCTGAGAATCGTCAGATTTGTACAACCTTTCGTGACAAGCGACGTCAATTCGTTAACGCCGCAGTCAAGAATGTCGAGTGATGCGCGGTTTTCCAGGTCAAGAGTCCCTGTGAGTTTGTTGTTTTCACAATAGAACTCCACAAGCCCGCTATTTGTGCTTATACCCAGTGTACTAATTTCATTACTGCCGCATTGAAGATATTGAAGATTCGCGCCCGCCGCAGACGTATCAAGCGACGTGATTTTGTTGTTCCCGCATTTTAATTCCTCTAACAAGGTATGCCCTGACAGATTCAAAGCCGATATCTCGTTATTATTGCAATTTAGCGATGTGAGATTGGTGTTAGCGCTCACATCCAGCGCCGTTAATGCGTTCTCACTGCAGTTTAAACTTTGAAGTGCGGTGTTCGTGCCCAAATCCAGCGAGGTGATTCCTACATTTTTAACGTTACCGTTAATGTCAACGAGATGCGTGCCCGAACAGTTAAGCGTTTCGAGCGCTGTATCGTTGTTGATTTCGAGGCTGTCGATGTGGTTATAATTCGCATCAAACAATTCCAGATATTTAAAATCGCTGAGATCCAAATCGCCATCGAGATCATATGCTGTCCATGAGATTTCTGTGACATGGAGAACCGTACCCGAATCTTCCGTATACGGTGCCCATGTCACACCGGGCCAGCTCGACGGGCTGTCCTCGTCGTACATAGATGTCAAGGTTTGCCCGTTGGTATACCCAGACGACGCTGACGGATGGCTCAAAAATGCCTCTAGCTTATTGTATTCATAATCATCGTATTTCTCTTCGCCTTCGTCAAAAGCGAAAGCTGTTGCAGGCAGCAGACTGATTACAAGCATCATGCAGATAATGATGCTGATCCATGACGATTTTATATTCTTTTTCATTTGTCTCTCCCGGCTTTATCATTAAGATATTTTTTGCAAAAATAAGATAATCAGTATTGCGAGTTTGCGATTACTATATATGTAGCATATTGTTATTTTCTTGTCAATAAATGTAGACTATTGTCTAATTAGATATGTTTTATATATTTGATATATATTATTTTACATGTTAAGTAATATTGCAGTTTGATTGTGATTCATCTCAAAATAAAAAAGGCCTGCCAAACCGCTAAGCCTTTCGTATAAATGAACGCTTTTACTCCATAAGGTCGGTAAAACGGGTACAGCACGCACTTCCCAGATACGATCAACTCGGCGATGTCGTTATCAGCAAACCACGCTTCCATACCAGTTACAGCAGCTAAATTAATCACCTGTTTGCAGCGCCGTTTTTCAAGCTTCTCTCGTTTTTCAAGTTGATAATGCGCTGATTTCGGCTGCCCCGAAACGTCAGCGACAAATCCTTCTGCGACAGAATAAACGGCCCGTCTATCAGCGTATCGGTTTGCGCCAGCAATGCGTCAATGCCTTGCTGCTGCATTTGCAGCAGTTCCTCATACCGGTACCCCGTGTAAACCGTGACATCGAGCCCTTTGCCGTGCACGCGCCTTGCCAGTTCAGCCAGCGGTTCCGGCTGGCAAAAAGGCTCTCCGCCGCTGAAGGTGACTCCCTTCAGCAGAGGGTTTTCGCAGATTTGCGCGTACAGCTCATCAATGCTGACCAGCCTTCCGCCGTCGAATGGATGCGACTCGGGATTATGACAGCCGGGACAACGATGCGGACAGCCCTGCACGAATACAACGTACCGAATGCCCTCACCATCCACAATGGATTCTTGCTCTATGCCGTAAACCTTCAGCTCAGAGGCCATGCTTAATTCTCTCTCCCTCTTCGGAGCGTTTGGCATTGTTCCATCTGTCGATGGTTCCCACAAGGTAGCCCGTGATTCGGCGGATACGCTCAAACTTCGGCGCGCCATCGGTTTCGCCGCGTCCGCAGCCCGGGCAAACATTATCTATAATGCCGTTATAGCCGCACACAGGGTCGCGGTCTACCGGGTGGTTCACCGAGCCATAACCGATGCCGCTTTCCTTCATAAAACGGATGATCGCTTCAAACGCCTGCAGATTACGGGACGTGTCGCCGTCAAGCTCAACGTAGCTGATATGTCCCGCGTTGGCCAGCGCATGATACGGGGCTTCCAGCGTTATTTTCCGGTGTGCTTTGATCGGAAAATAAACAGGCACATGAAACGAATTCGTATAGTAATTACGGTCTGTCACGCCCTCAATGACACCGTATTTCTTTTTGTCCATATTCACAAAGCGCCCCGACAAGCCTTCTGCGGGCGTTGCGAGCAGCGTAAAATTAAGCCCTGTACGCTGGCTTTCCTCATCCATACGCTGGCGCATGCGGCTGATAATTTGAAGGCCGATGCGCTGGCTTTCTTCGCTTTCACCGTGGTGCTGGCCCACCAGCACCTTCAGGCATTCCGCAAGCCCAATGAAGCCGACACTCAGTGTGCCATGCATTAAAACGTCCGCTATACTGTCCTCGGGCCCTAGCTTTTCACTGTCAATCCACACGCCTTGCCCCATTAAAAATGGATAATTGTATACCTTCTTGGTGCACTGAATTTTAAAACGGTGCACCAACTGGCGAATGGTCAGTTCCATCCTCTCATCTAATATCTTGTAAAACCGGTCAATATCGCGCTTTGCCTCAATGCCTATACGCGGCAGATTGATCGATGTAAAGCTTAAGTTCCCTCGCCCGCAGGTGGTTTCCCTGTTGTTATCATGCACATTTCCCATCACGCGCGTTCGGCAGCCCATATAAGCCACTTCGGTGTCGTAGTCACCCTGTTTGTAGTATTGCAGGTTAAACGGCGCGTCCAGAAAACTGAAATTCGGGAACAAACGCTTGGCGCTTACTTGCATGGCAAGCTGAAATAAGTCGTAGCCGGGGTCGTCCTGATTATAATTAATGCCTTCCTTCACCTTGAAAATCTGAACCGGAAAAATAGGCGTTTCTCCGTCACCGAGCCCTGCTTGCGTGGCAAGCAGCAAGTTTTTAATCACCATGCGGCCCTCGGGAGACGTATCGGTTCCGTAATTGATAGAACTGAACGGCACTTGCGCACCCGCTCTGGAATTCATCGTGTTCAGATTGTGTATCAGTGCCTCCATCGCCTGATACGTTCTGCGGTCGGTATCGTCTATGGC
>JAEZIW010000227.1 GCA_023436525.1 Bacillota bacterium
CTTGTGGACTGGGTGATCGAATTCGTTTCTTTATATAGCGCTGATAAAAGTAACTTTATCAGCAAGAGAAGGCTGCCTCGGCAGCCTTGTTTGATGCTTAAATCTTATTGCACCGGTGTTTCGGGCACCGCAGGGTCCGTTACCGGAGGCAGGGTTGCGGGGTCTGGCCCGTTCACATAGGTGGTGCCGTTTTTGGGATTCCACGTATAGTTGTGAAATTCTTTTACGTCCAGCTGAGTGCCATCCAAAGAGTAATAGTGAATATATGTTTTCACCTTGCGGCCCGGTCGTGCTTTGGCATATTCGTACGACTCACCCTGTGCCAAAACTCTGCCGTCGCGCGCTTTTGTGCTGTTGTAAACGAAGTTCATCACGGGCTCGCCGAAGGTGCCGAGATCCTCGAATGAAAAATCGCGAATCACTGCGCCGTAATTCGGGTCGTTCACAATCGGGCCGTAAACTTCTACAGTGGACGTTTTCTTGGCGGGGTCAACATACGAGACAAGATAAACGGGGGTGGCATACGGGTTCCTGATTTTGAGATCGGGGCTGCCCGAACTGATCGTCGCGTCGAGCCCGAACGGTATGTAATCCGACGGAATCGAATGATGGGTGGCGTCCTTGATATCCAGCGCCGCACGAATGGCTGCGTTGTAGGTGGTGCTCGATATCTGGCAGACGCCGCCGCCGGGCTGATCAACATACCCGCCGTCCACAATGCCGGATGCGGCCTTCCAGCCGCCGGAGAGTGTCCGGACTCCCGCGGTATCGTTGATGGACCATATTTCATCCGGCTGTATTGTCACGCCGTTGACGATGCCCGACAATTTCGCCACATTCCAGTTGCGGTTAAAGCTGTTGTGCCGCGAATAGCTGGATGTCCAGGACGCAATCAGCTGAGTGTTTTTCTTAAGATCGTCGACGGTGACCGCAGGCTTTATTGGTTCTGTCGGTGCGGTGATTTCGGAATAATTTCCGCTTTCCAGTTGGCTCATCACGCTGTCAATGACCGATTCCATATTAACGGATACACCATCGGTGCCTTCTGTGTAAACAAAACGCGAAATATTGGCGTCGTCGGGCTTGTAATCGGCAACATATTTGTCGTTGTTCCAGTATTTATATCTCAGTTTGTTCGGCATTTCAGCGTCGGGAATACGCACAAGCTCGGGGCGCTCCCATTGCTTGCCGGCCGCAGCGGCTTCAATCATCGCCTGCTGATCCTGCGCAAAGGCCGTACCGTCTGCCGTGTGGCCCCAAGGTGTGAACGTGCAGACGGCATCCGTGGGCAGCTTGTCCAGCCCGGCTTTTAATGGCAGCAGCACGGAGGCGATCTGCTCCCGGTCAGCGTGTGTGGCCACTGTAAACGCAACACCCTGCGTTTTGGCCTGCTCAATGGCCTGTTTCCGTTGCTCCAAAGAGCCCGTGTTGCCAAAAGCCATTGCCTCATTTAATACGTCCTCATAATCGGTGGCGATGCCAAGCTGCTCACCGGTATACGTAAAGCTTTGGCCGTCGGCGGTGAAGGATATGGTGATGGCCGAAAGCAAGTCGGAAGGAACGGAGGATGTTGCCTGACGCGCTTCATCCGCGCTCATGCCGGAAATGTCGATGCCGTTGACCGTTACGCCCTTAAGAGCGGTTGAATTATTCATGATACGGTTGTTGTTTTCGTTGGTGATGATGATATATGCGACGGCTGCGCCGAAAGCTAAGATCAGCACGCTGACCAAAGCAATGACAAGTCCCTTGTTCTTTTTCTTTTTCCGCTTGGTATAGTTTGATTTCATTTTTATCTCCTTATAACCATTTTTGCCGGTTCAGCTGCAGCGTGAATGGCTGGCCTTCACCGGATGCTGACAGGGCATTGTAATTTGATTTTAACTACATATGTCATTATACAACAATATTTATTATATGGGCACAGGCATGTTATGCCAATAGAATATCTGTTAAACTTTAATGACGTTATAGTTAACGAAATATGACCGTGACATAGGCTTGTTAAAATAATCTTAACATAAGACGAGTGGCTTTTCTTTATTAAATAGATGGATTGATAAATAAAAACATAGCAGAGTTTTATGAAACTAAACAGACTTGGCTCCCAAGGTTTTCTCGTGTATGGTGGAAGATCTGTTCTTTTTCAACGAGGAGTGAAAGCGAGAGAATCATGATGTCACTGTGAATAATACAAGTGCGCCTCTTGCGTGAACAACGTTTTTGCGTTAAGTTGTAAACAAACAGGTAATGGAAAGGATTCACACATGGGAAAAACGCCGGAAGAAACGAAAGTGGTGATGACCGAGCTTGTGCTGCCGGGCATGACGAACCTGCTCGGCAATCTGCTGGGCGGAGAGCTGATGCACCGCATGGATATTGCGGGGGCGCTGGCGTGCATGCGCCACTCCAATGAACAGGTGGCCACAGTGGCGGCGGATGCGCTGGAGTTTAAGCACCCGGTGCGACTGGGCGAGATGGTCAGCGTGGAAGCCAAGCTCGTGTGGGCCGGTAAAACGTCGATGAAGGTGAAGATTACGGCGACCGCCGAAAACTTAGCGACCGGTTCGGTGATTGTGACGAATGTGGCGATGTTCACGTTTGTTGCGATGGGCAGGGACGGCAAAAAAGCGCCGGTTCCCGCGCTGCTGCCGCAGACGGACGAGGAAAAGAAAGATTTCGAGCGCGAGGAGCAAGCGTATCGCTGCCGGAAATAAATATGCAAAGAATTGAGGCGGTATCATGATCGATATTTGGCCGGTTTTGTTTATGATTAATCTGGCATTGCTGTTTGTGCATGAAATGGATGCTGTGAAAAACCGCGAATGGCGGATGTTTGCGATGCTAAAAAACATGGCTGACGAAAAGGCCTGTCGTCTTTTTATACTGCTGCACATTCCCTTGTATGTTGCCATTCTGCTGATACTGATGTCACCGGTGCAGCAGATACTTTTCTATATCATCGATATTTTTCTGATTTTTCATGCAATCATCCATCTTGGTTTCCGGAATCACAAAAACAATGCATTCACGTCGATGCTGTCTCAGGGACTCATTTACTCTATGGGTGCTATCTCGGCAGTTCATCTTGCAGGCATCAGCCTGACTGCTTAACGATTGATGAAATAATTAAGGTGAGAAGTCAAAACCAGCAATAAATGCTGGCTTTTGGTGTGTTTATATCGAGTGTAGGGAACGACCTGTGCCTGTGCTCCGAACGGGGTATATCGTTCCACGGTAGGCACGCCAAGGATGTCTTGCCCTACGAACATTTATAAATATTGAATTCTGTAGGGTACGGTCTTGATCGTATCGCTGTAAACATTCCTCAGATAACGCCCTCCATCAATTGCCCCCCGCCCAGAGGGAGGCTTTGTGCCGATATACTCCGCTTTCTCAGCTTCCGATCCGTCCGTTGTAATCCACCAGCGGGCGCGCGTAATCCTGATCCATCAGCGTGGAGGAGAGCAAAAAGTCTGCCGTGGCCTGGTTCATTGCCACCGGTATGTTGTAAAGCACCGCAATGCGCAGCAGCGCCTTCACATCCGGGTCGTGCGGCTGCGTGGTCAGCGGGTCCCAGAAGAATATCAAAAAATCCACCGCAAGATCCGCAATCAGCGAGCCGATCTTCTGATCGCCGCCCAGCGGGCCGCTGCGGTAGGCCTTCACGG
>JAEZIW010000223.1 GCA_023436525.1 Bacillota bacterium
TTCATAATCAGCGGGATCGACAATTGATGCGACGTCCTGCCAGTTCTTCGCTGCCGCACGCAGCATGGTCGGCCCGCCGATATCGATGTTTTCAATCGCGTCTTCCAGTGTCACGCCGTCCTTTTGTATCGTGGCTTTGAACGGATACAGGTTCACCGCAACGATGTCGATCAGCCCAACGCCGAGCTTTTGCACCTGCGCCATATGGTCGGCATTCTCCCGCATGGCGAGTATGCCCGCATGGATGTTCGGGTGCAGCGTTTTGACGCGCCCATCGAGGCATTCGGGAAAACCGGTGATGTCTGACACGTTGGTGACTTTGACACCCGCTTCTTCGAGTGAGCGCTGCGTGCCGCCTGTGGAGAGAATTTCAAAGCCGAGGGCTTCAAGGCCTTGGGCAAACGCCACAACGCCCGTTTTGTCGAACACGCTTAAAAAAGCTCTTTTCATATGTTAAACCTCCAAATTAAAATCCGTGTTAAATGTTTTTTATTATTTGATAGACGGGCGGCCAATGTCTGCCCCTACGCTATCAATCCTCTGTCACGCTGCGCGTGCCACCTCCTTTCAAAAGGAGGCTTTTTTTACGCGATACCCCTGCCTCCCTCAATGAGGGAGGTGGCAAATGGCGGATTTTTAAATCCGGCATTTGACGGAAGGAGTGCTATTTTACTGGCGGGCTTGGAAACCCGCCCCTACATTCGAAACATTTTTAAACCAAACAGGTTGATTCTTCTCCACTACGTAGTCGCTTCGCTCAGAATGACACGTTGTCCCCTGTAGGGAACGGTCTCGACCGTTCCACGCTTCTTGGGCGGATAATATCCGCCCCTACGATTCAATCATTCTTAAAGCCGATCAGGTTAACCGTGGGATTCTTCTCCACTACGCAGTCGCTTCGCTCAGAATGACACATGATGCTTTGTAGGGAACGATCCCCGTATCGTTCCGCGCATTTACCGGGCGGACAATATCCTCCCCCACGGTTCGTGATTATTGTTTTTCAGGCGGGCTTGGAAACCCGCCCCTACGATTTATATATTATTTTATCCGCACTCGCCTGCCGTCAATCTCCAGCCGCCCTTCGCAGAGCAGCGCAACGGATTTGACAAGGATCTCATGCTCAACCGTCAGCACACGCGCCGCCAGCGTCTCCGGCGTATCATCATCCAGCACATCCACGCATTTTTGCATGATGATCGGCCCCGTATCGGTGCCCTCGTCCACAAAATGCACAGTCGCGCCCGATATCTTTGCGCCGTAATCCAGCACAGCCGCATGCACACGCCTGCCATAATAACCTTTGCCGCAAAACGACGGAATCAGCGCCGGATGTATATTGATTATCGGGAATCGGCACACAAGCGCCGCACCGAGAATTGACATATACCCCGCCAGCACCACCGCCTGACCGCCGAAAGACTCCACAGCTTGAATTACGGCTTCGTCGTGCGCCTGTTGGTTATCATAATCTTTTGACGATATCACAACGGACGGAACGCCCGCATTCTTAGCACGCTCGAGCGCGAAAACACCTGACTTACTGGCCACCACGCCCACCACACGCGCACCGATGCGCCCATCTGAGCAGGCATCGAGTATCGCCTGAAAATTCGTGCCGCCGCCCGAAACCATCACGACAAGCTTGTCTATTCGCACAGCCGTATGCCCTCGCCTTCGGTGACGGTACCGATCATGTACGACTTGTCTCCCAAATCGCGTGCCGCAAACATCACATCGTTCGCGATGGCCGGATTAACCGCCAGCACCATGCCGATACCCATGTTAAACGTATTGTACGCATCCTTTGTTTCCATTCTGGCTTCGTTGACCAGCAAATCAAACACAGGCAGCATGTCCCAGCTATTGAGTTTGATATCGGCACCGAGCCCTTTTGGGAATATGCGCGGTATGTTTTCTATGAATCCGCCGCCTGTGATGTGCGCGGCCCCCTTGATTTCAAAACGGCTCATCAGCGACAGCAGCGATTTCACGTAGATGCGTGTGGGTGTCAGCAGCTCTTCGCCCAGTGTTTTGCCAAGCGAGTCGATATATGTGCTGAGCGCCTTTTCTTCCATGCTGAATAGCTTGCGGACAAGCGAAAAACCGTTGCTGTGTATGCCGGACGACGCAAGGCCGATCAGCACATCACCCGCTTCAATACCGCTTCCGTTAATCAGCTTCTCCTTGTCTACGCTGCCGACACAAAAGCCCGCCATGTCGTATTCACCCGCACCGTAAAAGCCGGGCATTTCCGCCGTTTCGCCGCCGATCAGCGCGCAGCCCGCTTCGCGGCACCCCGCCGCCACGCCCTTAACTATATCCGCCGCAACATGAGGAAACAGCTTTCCTGTTGCGATGTAGTCGAGAAAGAACATCGGGCTCGCGCCGTGACAGACAACGTCGTTCACGCACATCGCCACACAGTCGATACCCACCGTGTCGTGCTTGTCCATCACAAACGCGGCTTTCAGCTTGGTGCCCACGCCGTCAGTACCCGCAACAAGCACCTGTCCGTTGCCGTTGTCGTACATACCCCCGAAGGACCCAAGACCCTGCAGCACATGATCGTTAAACGTAGAGGCTGCATGCGCCTTCATCAGGCTGACGGCTTGATAACCCGCTTCAACGTCAACGCCCGCGTCTTTATATGTATACCCCATAGCCACTCCTTATTTGTCGAGTAAGTTCTTTTTTCCGCATGCGAGAAGACTGCTCACATCATCCGGGTATTTACCGTTAAAGCAGCCCACGCAAAAATTACACGCCGCGCCTTCCACTGTTTTCAACAAGTCTTCTATCGACAGGTAATGCAGCGAATCAGCGCCGATCACCTTTCTTATCTCCTCCACCGAGTTCTTCGCGCCGATCAGCTGGTCGTGCGAGGATGTGTCGATACCGAAGAAGCACGGGTATTTGATGGGCGGCGAGCTGATGCGCATATGCACCTCTTTCGCGCCCGCTAATTTGAGCATTTCCACAATGCGTTTGGACGTGGTGCCGCGGACGATCGAGTCGTCTACCAGCACGAGCTTTTTACCGCGTACATTGCGCTTTAACGCATTGAGCTTCACATTCACGCTGACTTCGCGCTTGCCCTGCGACGGCTGTATGAACGTGCGCCCCATGTACCGGTTTTTGGAGAGCGCGATTGTGTACGGAATGCCCGACTGATTGGCATACCCCATGCCCGCCGGCATCGCACTGTCCGGCACGGCCGCCACCACATCGGCATCCGCGGGCGATGAGAGCGCGAGCATTTCACCCGCCTTTTCACGCGCGCGGTGCACCGGTATGCCGTCGATATCCGAATCCGGCCGCGCAAAATACACATACTCAAATATACACAGCGCGGTATCCTGCGCGTGTGGCCCCTGATATGATTTTAAGCCGTTCTTATCTGCCACGACGATTTCGCCGGGCCGCAAGTCGCGAATGAATTCTGCACCGATTGCGTCAAACGCGCTGGACTCGGAGGCGAACACATACGCGCCGTCGATGCGCCCGAGTGCGATGGGCCGTATGCCTTTCGGGTCGCGCACACCAATCAGCATGTCCGGCGTCATTATCACCAGCGCATAGCTGCCCTTCAAGAGTTCCATCGTTTTGATCACCGCTTCAATGATGCCGTCTCCCGCGTGCTTGGCAATCAGGCTCGCGATGATTTCCGAGTCGATAGAGGTTTGGAATATCGCACCTGCGTTCTCCATCTCGTCTCTTAACTCTTTGGCGTTAATCAGATTCCCGTTGTGCGCGAGCGCAATGTGCCCCTTTTTAGAGCTGATCACCAGCGGCTGCGCGTTGGCAAGCAGGCTGTTCCCCATTGTGGAATAGCGTACATGCCCGATAGCGGCGGTGCCTCCCGTCAACTTTTCGAGCCCGTTTCTGAAGGCTTCGCCCACAAGGCCCATATCTTTATGGTAATCAATCCGGTTGTTCTTCGCGACCGCAATGCCCGCGCTTTCCTGGCCGCGATGCTGCAAAGACAGCAAACCGTAATATGATGCCTCGGTCGGCTCGATGCTGCCATCCGGACAGTAAATGCCGAATACGCCGCACTCTTCGTGCATGGTGTCGTCGCCCGGCTTGAGCCGTTCATACGGCTCCTGAGGTTTTATTCGAAGCGGCATGCTATTCTCCCATCAGTCTGCTGATAATCTCTTTGTATGCCTCTTCCACGTCTCCGAGATCTCTGCGGAACCGGTCTTTATCAAGCTTCTTGCCTGTTTCAATATCCCAGTAACGGCAGGTATCCGGTGAAATTTCATCCGCGAGTATGATATCTCCGTGAAAGCGCCCGAACTCGAGCTTGAAATCAATCAGCTCAACGCCCAAGCCTTTCAGATAGTCGCTTAAGATATCATTCACCTTGAAGGATATTTCCTTGATCTTGTCCATCTCGTCATCAGTCGCTAGGCCGAGCGCACGCACATAATACGAGTTGATGAACGGGTCGCCGAGCTCGTCGTTTTTATAGCTGTATTCGAGAATGGCACACTTTAATTCGGTGCCTTCTTCAATGCCCATGCGTTTGGAAAAGCTTCCGGCGGCCTTGTTTCTCACGATCACTTCAACGGGCACGATGTCCACCTTCTTAACAACCGTCTCACGGTCGGAAAGCTGCTCCACATAATGCGTCGGTATGCCCTTGCTTTCCAACAGCTTAAAGAAGTGATTGCTGACTTTGTTGTTGACCACGCCTTTTCCCACGATGGTGCCGCGTTTCTGGCCGTTGAACGCCGTCGCGTCGTCCTTGTAGCTGACGATCACGCAGTCTTTATCGTCGGTTGCGTACACCTTTTTGGCTTTTCCTTCGTAAATCTGCTCCATTTGTTTCATAATATGTCGATCTCCTTTTGAAGATTTTTATTCGCTTCCATCACCTTTGCCGCCATATCCTTCTTGTGAGCGGCCAGCTTTGTTTTCAGCTCGGGATATTTTAAAGAGAGCATCTGCACAGCGAGCAGCGCGGCGTTCTCCGCGCCGTCAATCGCAACCGTGGCCACAGGAATGCCGGGCGGCATCTGCACCGTGGAGAGCAGTGAATCAAGCCCGTCCAGCGTGGACGACTTGACCGGCAGCCCGATAACCGGTATTGTGGTGTAGGCAGCCAATACGCCCGCAAGATGCGCGGCTTTGCCCGCAGCCGCAATGATCACCTCAACACCTTCGTTTTCGGCACCTGCGGCAAACGCATGGGCTTCATCCGGTGTTCTGTGCGCGCTTAATACGCGAGCCTCCACTTGTACGCCATAGCTCTTGAGTGTTTTAATCGTTTTTTCCAGCACAGGTAAATCAGATATAGACCCCATAACAACAGCGGCTTTCATACTTAACTCCTTTTTTTCAAACTATAATTAAAACTTTTTCTATACCCTCAGTCTAACCCGACGTGTCGGCTTATGTCAATTAAAGTCGCATACTTTTCTCGACGCATATTCAATAATGTTCGTGTTTTTTAGCGAGCCGCCGATTTTGTTTATCAATCAGAACAGCATTATTCGCTTTATTGCGAACGATGCCATATTTGAATTGTCAATTCCGTATCCGCATGAATCCACGGTTCTCTGCGCAAAATAAAAAAAACAAGGAGGATTGAAGATTATGCAATCACATAAAATGAATCAGGCGAATCCGGGAATTAAGTGTCAGGTGGTGTCGTGTTATTACTATATGAACGGAGATCACTGCACGGCGGATCGTATTGAGGTGCTGCCGCGAAATGCAGCCAGTACGGATGAGACAGACTGCGGCACATTTGCTAAGAAGTAAGATTGCAAAAGACCGGCGCGTGCCGGTCTTGTTTTATCTGCCAGGTATCCGATGGGCCGAAACAGCCCCACGAACCCACACCTCATCGGTCGCCTATCGGCGACAGCTTTCCCGCGCATGGGAAAGCCCAGGTTGTCGAAAAGGTACATATGTCATTCCGTTGGAACGTAAGCGATCAACTACGAAGTGGATTGGAATCCCCCTCTGCAAAGCGTATTTCATGGGATTCCAGTCCACTACGTAGTCGACAGGCTCGGAATGACATAAAAAGGGTTTATCGACAGTCTGAGCTTCTCCTCACAGGGGAAGCCATAAACACGTACATTTTAAGCGATGCGATACTTGAAGATTTTGAAAAAAGCAAGTTACCGGGAGTCATGATGAGGCCGATTGTCAAATATTCTCCAGTATTGCGTAGTTCGTTTCATCCTCAATCATGATCTGCAAGGCGAATTTGAACTGATCACGAATGCCTTTAGGCAGCTCCAAGAAGTTTTTACGCGCATTCGACGCATTCATATATGATTGATCTTCTTCGAAGATATGCTTGTCGGTTAAGTAGGCATAATACACGTTAGGGTCGTCAATTGTGCTGTAGGCAATATACTGTTTTTCCACCCAAAGCTGATGATACCCGTCGGTAATATGCTGCGGCAAACTTCCCTTTTGCGAAATGGCGGTTTTCAGTTCGTCTGTTTTCGGCGCCGTTATTCTTATCCGCTGCGCAATACGCTGGGTAAGCTCTGCCACTTGCTGTGCAGACAAGTACTTTTCCATGATCATCATCTCCCGCAAAGCGATCTCTCTGACTATTATTTTATCAGATATTTGATTTCATGTCTTGACGATAATTTTTTCCATATTATAAAAGCATACAAAAAAAGCACCTATCATCTCAATATGCGATAAGTGCCTTTAACTTTTCTTATAAGCCTAGAATATCATATCAGCGAGAACCAGTATCCCGAGTGCCGCAAACGGAATGAGCCCGCCGACGATGATTTGCATTGTGGTATGACGCTTCATATAAAGGCTCACGGCCCAAACCACAGCGAACACCGCAAAACCGATATAACCGATCGTCTGCCCAAAGTAAACCAGCAACAAAAACGGCCCGGTCACACCGCACGCATGCCCGCTCGCCCGGTAGTGAAACACCTTGTTGAACAAAACGACCAAAGAGCCGGACAGCATATAAGACAGATAGATGAACCAGACATTCTGCGGCGCGCCAAGAATCGCCGCCGTCACACACCCTAAGAAATATCCCGCCACGGCAAATATCAACGCTAGCGTTCTTTGCCCTTCTCGTCCCTTGTGCTTAAACGCTTTGAAAAGCGGCTGCAGCGGATAGGCCAGCAGCGGCAGCACCACCAAAAACAGCACTGTCAGCAAAAACACCGGCAAGCTGCCGAAAAACTGCGGGTTACGGAAAAACAGTATCAGCAGCATCACCAGCGCCATGAACGGCGCAACGGTGGCCACTCTTACGGCATAGGCGAGCTTTTTCATATTCTCTGATCTCCCACAAAGTACAGAGCGACCGTGCCGGGGCCCGTATGCGAGCCGATTACGGTGCCGATGCTGTTAATCATCACCCTGCCGTTAAGGTTCGGGAACGTTGCCTCAACCAAATCGGCCACGGCTCTCGCATCGTCATAACAGGCGGAGTGAGAGATAAAGCATTTGCCATAGTAGCTGGTTCCGCCAATGGCATGCTCCTCCATTTTTTTCACCGATTCGGCAATCACTTTCTTTTTTGAGCGAATCTTCTCGCGCGGAATTAAATGACCCTCTGCGTCCATATTGAGCAGCGGGCAAATTTTCAACAGCGTCCCGAGCATGCCCGATGCTTTTGATACCCTGCCGCCCTTGATATAAAAGGTTAAGTCGGTGGAGAAAAACCAATGATGCACATGCAGCTTATTTTCTTCTACCCAGGCTTTGGCTTCCTCCATCGATGCACCTTCATCGCGTTTGTCTGCCAGCATATCCATCAGCATACCGTACCCGGAGGATGCGCCGAGCGAATCCACAATCGCAATCCGTCTTCCCGGGTATTGCGCAAGCAGCTCATGCTTGGCTGTCATGGCCGAGCTGTAGGCGCCGGATATTCCCGATGATAAACTAACATGCAATATGTCTTTGCCCTGCTTTAAAAACGGTTCAAAGAACTCTTTGAACTCATCCACATTCACCTGAGAAGTTTTTGTGGATGCGCCTTCGGTCATCTTTCTGAAGAAAACATCGAACGGCATTGTCTGCCCCAGATCGTCCGGATAAGATACGCCGTCCATAATAAAATGAAAGCAGACATAAGGGATGTTTCGCTTCACAAAGTACTCGTGCGGCATATCGGCCGTGGAACAGCATGTCAGCACATAATCATTCATAGAATTGGTCTCCTTTAATCAAGCAATAGAAATCTTGCCACTACGATACAACAAGAGCGTCTTTAAGTCACTCTATTATGCAATTCCTGCCGCTCTCCTGTTCGGGTTCGCCTTAGTAGAGAGATTCAATCGCTATTCTACCAACAGTAGAGCATACCCAAAAAGCTTCAAAATGAAAATTTGATTCCAATAAAAGCGTATGTTATACTATTTTGAGTTCATGACGAGGTGAATAACACATGTCGGAATTAAAAGCCGTTGTTGCCAGAAACATCATTGACTTAAGAAAATCAAACAATTGGACACAAACGGAGCTTGCGTCAAAATTGAATTATACGGATAAAGCGGTTTCCAAATGGGAGCGCGCCGAGTCTTTGCCTGATATCACCGTGCTGAAAAACATTGCGGATATTTTTTCTGTATCTGTTGATTACCTGTTGGAGGAAACTCACAAGAGCAAAAAAAGTGTACCTGCCATTATATCAAAGGTGAAAAAACGCAATCAGATTATCATTACATCACTTTCAACCATGCTTGTGTTTTTAATTGCCACCGTTGTTTTTGTGGTGTTGGGTCTGCTCAATGTGAATCTGCCGATATGGATGGCGTATATTTATGCGTTGCCCGCAGCGGCGGTGGTGCTGATCGTGTTTAATTCGATTTGGGGAAAGCGCGTTTGGAATTTTGTGTTCATCACGCTGCTCGTTTGGAGCATACTGCTTTGTATTTATATGTCGTTTCTGTCGGAAAACATATGGCTGATTTTTTTAATCGGCATACCGGCTCAAATCATTATTCTGCTTTGGGGCAGATTGAAGAAGATAAAGTTTCCCGTACACCGAGAATCATAATAAAACCTTATTCTGAGCTTACATTCACATTTTCAGCTTGCCGACGGTGTTGCCTGGTGTCGTTTCGGCCGAGCGATAGCGAAGCCGACTACGGAGCGGACTGAAATCTCATGTTTAAAACGTTTTGCCATGCGATGCTTGCCACGTCGTCGTCGTCACGTCGCTTTGCTCCTCAGCATGATATAAAGAATTATTTGTGTCTGGGCTTCTCAGCACAGGTATACTACCACCATTCCGTTTAACGAGTGAATATTCGCGTCTTATCCGGCGCTGCGCGCCATGTCTTAATTCGTATAAAAAAAGCTCCGAAAACGGAGCTTTCATCATATCGGTAGTTAACCTAAAACCCTTGTTAAGAACTGGCGTGTACGCTCGTGCTTCGGCGCGCCGAATATCACACTCGGCGCATCTTCTTCCACAATCACGCCTTCATCCATGAAACAAACACGCGTTGCCACATCCTTTGCGAATGCCATCTCGTGCGTCACAATCATCATGGTGAGCCCCGAACCCGCCAGCGTCTTCATCACGCCCAGCACCTCGCCGACCATCTCAGGATCGAGAGCAGAGGTTGGTTCATCGAACAGTAATACCTCAGGGTCCATCGAAAGCGCCCGCGCAATCGCAACGCGCTGCTTCTGGCCGCCCGATATCTGGCGCGGCTTCGCATTGATAAACTGCAGCATGCCCACCTTTTCAAGAAAGTGCTTGGCGCGTTCCTCCGCCTCGTGGCGCTTTCTTCCGAGCACCTGAATCTGCCCCACCACACAGTTGTTCAGCACGTTTAAGTTATTAAACAGGTTAAACTGCTGAAACACCATGCCAACTTTTGTGCGGTATTCGGAGATCGGCTGATCAGAATGCTGAATGTTCTTGCCATGGTATAGTATCTCGCCCTTTGTGGGCGTTTCAAGGAGATTGACGCAGCGAAGCAGCGTGGACTTGCCTGAACCGGACGAGCCGATAATGCAGACGACCTCGCCTTTATCGACGCTGAAATTGATATCCTTGAGAACCTCGTTTTTACCGAACGTTTTCCCAAGATGGTTGATCTGAATAACCGCTTCGCTCATTTCTTCCCCTCAGTCTTGTCGTGTAATAATTTCATTTCTTCCGCTGTCATGTTCTGCGAACCGATCACAAACGAATCCGGTCCGTCCATTTTTTTCTCAATTTTAAGAAGTATACGTGTTAACGTGAAGTTGATAACAAAATAAATCACGCACGCAATGGCCGCCGGCTCGAAAAACGTTGCAAAAGTACCCGCAGCCGATTTCGTTATAAAGAATAGTTCTGTGACAGAAATAACGGATAGCACAGAACTGTCCTTAATATTGATAACAAACTCATTGCCGATGGAGGGCATAATGTTTCTCAGCGCCTGCGGCATAACCACATGCACCATCGTCTGCCAGTGCGTCATGCCGATGGACTGTGCCCCCTCCGTTTGCCCAAGGTCGATGGATATGATGCCGCCGCGCACAATCTCTGCCATATACGCGCCCGTATTAATGGATATGATGAATATACCGGCAAACAGCGGAGACATATCAAGGCCAAACAGCTCCATAGAACCGTAGTATATCACCATCGCCTGCACCATCATCGGCGTGGTGCGGAATACCTCAACATAAGCGGTCAGTATTCCGCGCGCAACCTTCAACAATACTTTTTTTATAATGTTATCTTTGGACTGGATTGGGATTGTTCTGACGATTGCCACAAGCACACCGATCAAAAAACCAATGATGGTGCCCACAATAGCGATGAGCAGTGTTGTCCCTGCTCCCTGCAAAAACAAAGAACCATACTTATCGATAAAAAATATTATCCTGTCCAAAAATCCTTGCGGCATAATGTTATCCTATCTTCTTCTGTTTATATTGTTAGCCCTTTTTTATCTTAGCCCTGAAGCGGCTGATTCTTCACTGCGGCGTTCATAAGCTCTAAACGCTGATCTTCTGTGATTCCGGCCAGAATCTCATTGATCGATTTGACCAGATCTTCCTGACCCTTTTTAATCGCAACGGCCACGGCCACGTCGTCAGGAGAGGTTTCAAAGCCTTTACCGTCTGCGAATTCAACAAATGTTAATTCAGCGTTCGATTCCATCGCCGAAACCGCGCCCGGCTTCTCGGAAATATAGCCGTCGATTTTGCCGGATGTCAGCGCCACGATCATCGCCGGGAAGCTTTCCAAAGCGGTCTGCTGGCTAACGCCTTCTATCTGCGGAATAACGGTGTAGTGGAATGTGTTAAGCTGGCCTGTGATTTTCGCGCCGGAGAAATCGGCAAGAGACGTGGCGCTCGCATATCTGCTGTCCTTTTTCACGACAACGACAAGCTCGGAAGTGTAATAGTTTTCTGTGAAATCCACAGACACTTTACGTTCTTCGGTGGGTGACATACCCGCGATTATCGCATCTATTTTGCCGGATGTCAGCGCGGGAATCAGGCCGTCCCATTCCGTTTTCACAATAACAAGCTTTCTGCCGAGACCTTCCGCTATTTTCTTAGCGATTTCAACGTCGTAGCCGCCCGCAAATCCGCCCGCTGCAATTTTCACAGCGCCGTTGCTGTCGTCAGTCTGTGTCCAGTTGAAAGGCGCATAATTGCATTCCATACCCACACGGAACTCCTGCGCTTCTGCGGGAGCCTCAGATTCTGCTGTTACGGCAGATTCTGATACCTCAGCGGATTCTGAGGGTGCTGAGGATTCAGGTGAAGCTGAAGGTGCAGAGCAGCCGGTTACAGCCAAAAGACCGATAACCATAACAATAACCAAAAGTAAGCTGATTGACTTTTTCATTTGTTTTCCCCTTATTATAAAATTAATTTTTAGTGTGTTAAAATATTAAACAAGTTTATATTCTCATTTTATACTCATTTCGTCAAGCAAAAACAAGCTTCGCGCCGTTGTTTGCAGCACAAAAATACATCCATTTTATTCTGGCTGCTCGGCATTTACTTTTTTCTCTTGAAGAGAGGTTTTTTTCCCCGGTGTTAACTGCGACAATATCGTTGCACCGAACACGAGTATGCAGCCAATCAACTCCTGAGCCGTGAAGCCTTCGCTGAGAAACAGCACCCCAAAAACCGCGGCAAACACGGATTCCAGGCTTAATATCAGCGAGGCGGACGCGGGCTCGGCATACTTTTGGCCGATGATTTGCAGCGTATACCCCACCGCCCCCGAAGCCACGCCGAGGTAAACAATGGGCAGCCAGCACGCGAGTATGGTATCGATGTTCGGCTTTTCAAATATCAGCATGCATACGGCAGAGATCACCGCCGCCGTAAACGACTGGATGCACGATATCTTGATGCCGTCGGCATACGACGTGTACTTATCGATCACGAGTATGTGGAATGAAAACAGCAGGGCGCTTAACAGCACAATCGCATCGCCCTCATTGATGGATATGCCTTCTTTCACGCTGAGCAGATAGAACCCGACCACCGCCACAGCCACGCTGACCCAAACGGCGGATGACACCTTCTTTCTGCTGAAAAGACGCAAAATCGGCACAAAAACGATATACAGCGCCGTGATGAAACCAGCCTTGCCCGCCGATGTGGAGGCAATGCCCATCTGCTGAGCGTTGGTCGCAAGAGCGAGAAATACACCGCATAAAATGCCGCCGACCATCAATAGCTTTCTGCCGCTTGTTTTTTTTATGTCGCCTGCTGCCACGGGCTGTGTTTGGTTCTTTCGCATGAGCGCCACAGGCAGCAGCACAAGACCGCTGAGTATAAAACGGGTGGCTGAAAACGTAAACGAGCCGATTTCCACCATGCCGATTTTCTGGGCAATGAACGCGGCACCCCAAATAAGAGCCGCCAGCAGTAATAAAACGCTGCCTTTCCAATTTCTCTGAACCATTTTGTCCTCCGTTAAGTCGTTGCAAAAAAATAAAACTTTCGTTTATCATCTTAATAAAGCTGAACTTTAGACCGGCTACTCTTTGTATCTGTAATTCGATCTCCAGATTTTTAAACGGTACATCAGTGATGTGATTTTTCTGCCGCCGGGGATAAACTTCATATCGTCCGGTTTGAGTGCGCCAAAAATGAATATCAGCAGCACATAAATGAGAACAGCCGTCGCAACTACAACGATCGTTCTGACGCCTGAATACAATCCGGATGGGACGTTCGGCATCAGAAAATAGATGGCGGCGCTCATGCCCCCCGTGGCCAGCAGCGGTTTAACAAAGCTATCCAATATTTTTACACGCATATGCGCGTGCCGCATGACGCAAATCATATCGAGCAGCGCCGCTATGGCATAGCAGGCGATCGTGCCGTACGGTGAGCCCTGAACGTTAATCTCAGGTATCGGTATCGTCAGAACACTGATGACGATTTTCACGCCGATGCCGATAAACAGATTGATCACAGGCAGATACGTTTTCCCAAGCCCCTGCAAAATGCCCGTCATGGTTTGCAGTATCGTCATGAAGAAAACTGTTATCGCAAGTATGCCCAGCATTTGCCCGCCTATGAGCAGCATATCCCCCTTCAAATTTCTGTAGAGAAGATGCATGATCGGCGTTGAGAGAAAATAAAGCCCGGCTGCGCTCGGCAGACCGACCAGCATCGACAGCTTCATGCCTATGTTTGCCTTGGATGCGATGCTTCTCAGGTTATGCTCGGTTTTAGCTGCCGCGATGGCCGGAACCAGGCTCATCGCCAGTGACGTAGAAAAAATGGCCGGTAAATTGATGATTGAGTTGGGCAGCGTGGTGGCCAGGCTGAACAACGAATCAACCATCTTAGGATTTAATGCAATTTCCTTACCAATCAGCAAAACGCTGTCCATGCTGTTGAGCGTATGTGTAATCATCGCAGAGTCCGCGTTCTGGACAATCGGTATGGCACACGCGCCGACGATGATGGGCGCAGCCAGATAGACGAGACGTCTGCCAATGTTCCGCGTCAGCTCTGTATATCTTGCCGATTTCTCGCGTCGTCTGAAGATGGCGATTTTCTTCTTATAGGTCACCATCATGTAGATGCAGGCGACGACTTCAGATATGCTGATACCGAGCACCGCACCGGCAGCACCGTAGATTGGCCCTTGCTGGCTCCACAAATACGCAAGCGTCAGCCCCGCTACCACCTTGACAATCTGCTCGATCATCTGGGAAATGGCTGTGGGGGTCATACGCTGCATGCCCTGGAAATAGCCTCTGTATGCAGACATAATTGACACAAAGAACAGAGACGGCCCCAGCGCCATGATTGCGTACTTCGTGTCGGGGCTGCCGAGAGCCGCTGCAATCTGACCGCTGAAAGCGATCATAATCACGGTGGTTAACAGCCCGATGATAAACATCGCTTTTAAGGCTTTGCGAAATACGGCATAGGCGGCTTTGTAGTCGCCGAGCGTAGTTCTCTCGGCCACCAGTTTGGCAATGGCAACCGGTAACCCTGCGCTGGAGAAAGCAAGCAAAAACGTATATATGGGAAAAGCACGCCCATAATACGCCATACCGTTCTCGTTAATTATATAAGCTGTGACGATCGTATAAACGGCACCGATGACCTTGGAGACCATCCCGAGGCCGCTTAATATCGCCGCACCTTTAATGAAATTCTTATGTGATCCCATATTTCCCGTTCAAATATCCCGGTATGCTTTAGATACCGGCTTAATGGCTTCCCATTCTATTAAGTATGATCGAAGCTGATCATATACGTGCATCTTTTTATTATATAGTTATCTGACAAAAAAATAAACAGAATTTTCAAGGCCGTTTATCATCGGCTGCTTACCGGCCTGCCGCTTGCGTCAAAAAG
>JAEZIW010000052.1 GCA_023436525.1 Bacillota bacterium
TGATTATATAATGAAGTCTTAACAAGTGTCAATAAACAACGAACATGAGGGGGTTTTTGGCTGAGTTTTTCTGATAAATGAGTCGTTCAAAAATAATGCTCGTAATTATTTGTTTATTGACTAAATCAAAAAAGTGGTTGACAAACATGAAAATACGTCATATAGTTAGTTACAACAGTAACGAACCAAGGAGGTGATGAAGTGCAGCTGGATTTGCAGAGTGATGTGCCTATTTTCATTCAGATTGCCGAACAGCTTGAAAATGCGATTCTCACCGGTGCGCTGGAGGAAGACATGCAGGCACCGTCTACAACCGAGATATCAGTGAGCTACAAGATCAACCCCGCGACAGCATTGAAAGGCATAACAATGCTGGCCGACGACGGTATTCTTTATAAAAAAAGAGGTCTTGGAATGTTTGTCGCAAAAGGAGCTAAAGACGTGATTTTGAAAAAAAGAAAGCAGCTATTTTTCGAAAAATTTGTGCAGCCGCTGCTGTCGGAAGCGCAAAAGCTATCCATATCTGTGGACGAAATCAATGAAATGTTAGAGAAAGGAACAAAAAATGAGCTTTATTGAGGTCAAAAACGTTACCAAATGCTTCGGGACAACCACAGCTTTGAAGAATGTAACGTTGACATTTGAAGAAAACAAAATCTGCGGATTGCTGGGCCGCAACGGAGCAGGCAAATCAACACTGCTCGGGCTGATCACGAACAAACTGTTTCCCACTGAAGGCACGGTTTTAATCGATGGGGAACCGGTACAGGAAAACGATTCCGTTTTGAAAAAGGTATATTGCATGACGGAACAGTCGCTGTATCCCGATACCATGACAGTCAAGGAAGTATTCAAGTGGACAAACGAATTCTATCCTGATATGGACAACGAGTATGCGAGGCAGCTGGCCGATAAGTTTTCGCTAAATACAAAGAAGAAAGTTAAAGCACTGTCTACCGGCTATAAATCGATTTACAAAATCATTGTTGCGCTGTCATGCAATGCGCCGGTGCTGCTGCTGGATGAGCCGGTTTTGGGTCTGGATGCGAATTACCGCGATGTGTTTTACCGGGAACTGATTGAGAGCTACAGCCGTGCGCCCAAAACAATTGTTATCTCAACACACCTGATTGAAGAAGCAGCCGGTGTCATTGAAAATGTCGCGATCATAAAAAACGGCATGATCATCATGAACGACACCACTCAAAATGCACTCAAGGCAGGGGTGACGGTGACGGGACCGACCGGTCTTGTCGACAGTTTCACAAAAGGCAAAAGGGTGCTGGGGCAAGACAGCCTTGGCGGCATGAAAAGTGCATATTTGCTCGAAACACTGGATGAGACAGCCGTGCCGCAGGGAATAGAAGTATCAAAGCTTAACCTGCAAAGCCTGTTTATTCATCTGACGAATTCTTAAAAGGAGGATATCATTATGAGATTGGCACCATCGTTAAAATATCAACTAAGCAGCATAAAATGGCCTGTTATCATTTATTACATCGTGATCTATTCGCTTGCCCTATTATTGGGCATAACGTTTTTCGCTTTTCGGAATATCAACTTAGATATGAGGTTCGGCGGCATTGACGCGTCATCCATGATCTTTTTGTTTGTGGTCGGCTTGAATGCCTACAAATCAACATTCCATATGTTTTGCTCCAACGGTATATCAAGAAAGACGTTGTTTGTGAGTTTTGCAGCGGCAGCCGCTATTTTATGCGCAGGCGTTGCGCTGATAGACACCTTCAACTCATTGATTCTGAGCCAATTGATCGAATATCAGCCTGCATGGACTCTTGCGTTTGAGGCCCGCTATGCCAGCAGTGGAACCTTAATGTATGCCGAAGGGTTCCTGAACATGTTCTTTAAAAATCTGGCCTGTATCATGCTGGGATACTTTATAACAACGGCATTTTACCGCATGAACAAGCCGCTTAAGCTCGCGGTATCCATAGGCGTACCCGTCTTCTTCTTCATACTGCTGCCCATCATCGACGCGCAGTTGTTCTCGGGTGAAATATTCAGGTTTTTTGCATCGGTTGCTGCTTTCTGCTCGGGACGTTTAAGCGGCAGCCCGTATGTGGCCATGGGAATGGATCTGGCATTTGCTGCGGTATCGGGATTGATCGCGTATCTGCTGTCACGCCGCGCGACGGTGAAGCTCTCGGTAAGTTAAGCGGTTCTCACGCAGTTGCGTCCGTCACGCTTGGCTTTATACAGCGCCGTATCCACATGGGTATATTGTTCAAT
Source organism: Bacillota bacterium (assembly GCA_023436525.1). GTDB lineage: Bacteria > Bacillota > Clostridia > Christensenellales > SZUA-584 > SZUA-584. The sequence continues at coordinate 2,251 of JAEZIW010000052.1, forward strand.
CAGCGAGGCGTCTGCGTCTTTAATAAGGCGCGAGACGCCGATGCTGGTTGTAATGCTCACTGTTTTGTCGTTAATCACAAAGGGCTGAGACGAAATGACATTTAGCAGCTTATGGGCAACAGCCAAGGCTTCGTCCAAATCAGTTTGAGGAAGTAATATTAAAAATTCTTCGCCGCCGAGACGGCAGATTGTATCGTATTTGCGGATGTTTTGAGACAAAAGCGTGCTGATTTGAACAAGCAGCTTATCGCCCACGGGATGACCGTGGCAGTCGTTTACGAATTTGAAATAATCGATATCGAGCATAATCAGGCACGATTCATAGTTCTTTCGCATCATCAGCGCAATTTCTTTTTGCAGAATATCATTTAAATATCGCCTGTTCGGAAGCGCGGTCAGCGGATCGTAATAAGCCATTTTATGAAGATAAATGTTGTCTTTTTCCAAAAGCTTTTGCTGGGTGCGAATTTGATAAGATTGCAGCACGTTTGTTCGGTTGTTGTGCCAGAGCATAACAGAGAGAAAAGCGCTCAAAGCTGTCATGGTTAATGCGTTGATCTGATTGGCCGCGCGGATTGCATCGGGATCTGACGAATACGAATTGATGATAACAAGCGCCGCGTATGAAACGGCATAGAGCAGTATGGAATGCAGCGGACGGATCAGAAAAAGCGCACCGCTGAGCAGACAGACCATTATGTATGTGATAATGCTGCTGCTGAGAAGATGATCGTTTGCCGTGGATGCGAGACTGAACGCCGTAAAGCCGATAAAACCGATGTAAGGGACGGCCTTTGCGAACGCTTTGAATATGTTCTTATTATAGGCGATTCTCGCAGGCAGCATGAGAGCCAGCACAAATAACATCATGACGATGTTAATCCATATTTGTCTCGTCTGCCAAAGCGCATTTCCAATCGGCAGACTCAGAAGCATCGTGATGGCCACAGCATTAAGTAAGATACAGCATATGCTTGCGTAAAACAGTCTCTTTAAATTGATTTGTGTGAGCTCGGCAGCTACGCTTGAATTCGCTTCTTTCGCACTGCGTAAGACCGACATCATCTTTTGCAGCATGACTGGACTCCAAATCATTTTATTTTACAGTTAATATAACATTATTCAATAAAAAAAGCCAATATTTTATAGCGCATGTTTTTATGCGATGATTCAGCCGGATGGGTGACATAAGCACAGAACGATTGATTTTTTTAGCCTGCATATTATATAAGGAAATTCTTGCAGCTACAAAATCTCGCGTGACGAAGATAATGTATGATTGACGCATACTAAAGGTTGTAATAAGCTTAAAATTGAAAAGAACAACGAGAAACTGTAAACGGTTACGGAGGTAAAAACATGGAGCGTTATCATGTGACGGGAATGGGCTGTGAAGCCTGTGTGAAAAGGGTTCAAAAAGCGGTGGCCGGGCTGGAGGGTGTCACAGCGGCGGCTGTTGATCTTCAAACTGAAACGCTGTCTGTCGAGTATGACAAAAGCAAGCTGGATTTTGCCGCAATCAGGGATGCCGTTGATGAAGCGGGATACGGTTTAGAGGAAATGTGATGGGGGAAAGCCCAGCCTTGCGACAGAAAAGCTGGTCGTGATGAGATCCAGAAGGCATTTAACGCTGTGCTTTGCATCATTCGTCTGTCAGCGTTCGGCATCCGGCGCTTATTTTCGTATATAAAGCCTTCTCCTTAAAGTTAACGCTGATTAGGTCGGCTGCGCCGTCAAGATGGCTGATTCTTCGTTCTGTGTGTCGCTGAAATCTCAAAAATGCGCCGCTATTCCTTCGATTTACTCCTTTCGAACACTAAACCCGCTAATCAATCCGTCAATGCTCATTTAATGATTGTATGGGTTGTGAAGAAGGTCGAACGATGTGTCGGATGCAATTAAAAAAATCACGCCTTATCAATTGCTTGTCGGCGACAGTTTCCCCTCGTAAGGGTAAGCCAAAAAACTCCGGTTCTTTAATTGCAAATTATTAAATTTGTTTTTAATAAGTGCTTGACATTGACGCTGCGTCAATGTTTACCATGGGTTTCAGGAGGAGAAAGCGATGGATTATACAATCAGCACGCTGGCCAGGCTCGCCGGCGTGAGCACGCGCACATTGCGGTATTACGATGAAATCGGCCTGCTGCGTCCGAAGGATCTGACGGAAGCGGGTTACCGCGTTTACGGAACGCAAGAGGTTGATACGCTGCAGCAAATATTGTTTTATCGCGAAATGGGCGTGGGGCTGGAGGATATCAAAAGCATCATCACCTCGCCGAACTATATGCGTCTATCAGCGCTGGAGGCGCATTTGGCGGCACTGCTCAATGAGCGAAGCCGGGTGGATGCCATGATAAAAAACGTACAGAAAACCATCGCCTCCGAGAAAGGAGAAATGATAATGACGGACAAAGAGAAATTTGAAGGGCTCAAAGATAAGCTGATTCGCGAGAATGAAGAGAATTACGGCGAAGAAGTGCGCGCCCGTTACGGTGAGGACGCGGTTGACCAATCGAACGCGAAACTTAAAGGCATGTCGCAGCAGCAGTATGCGCGCATGCAGGCACTCTCAGATCAAATCAGCGAAACGCTGAAAGCGGCCATGAGCACCAAAGACCCTGCCGGTGAGCTGGCGCAGAAGGCGTGCGCACTGCACAAGGAATGGCTGATGTGCACATGGTCAAGCTACAGCCCGGAGGCCCACAAAGGGCTCGCGCAGATGTATGTGGACGATGAACGGTTTACCGCATACTACGATAAGATCGCGCCGGGATGCGCTGTATTCCTGCGCGACGCGATAATGATATTCTGCAGCTGAGAGCTGTATGAAGGCCGCCGGAAGATGACCCGGCGGCTTTTTCAATATCTTGAAAATATGACATGCAGTCGTCATGTTTCATGTGATAATATGCCAAAAAAACGGGTTTGAGGTGTGGTATGGAAATCAGGCACGAGCGGTACTGTTATCTGCTGGGTATTGAGATTGGGCAGGTAAGCGCTGCGCCTGAACGGTCTTTAATAAAACAAGTCCCCGCGGCGGCATACGCGAAAGCTTGCTTTTGTAAGGGTGAGAATATAATCAAGGCATGGAATGATTTCTTTTATAAAGAAATCCCCCAAGCCGGGCTGGAGGTCAACAAACAGCTCAATGCATATTGGCAAAACCGCTATATTTGCGGCACTCAGGGCGGGTGGCTGCATGACAGGGTTTTAAATCCGATAGATTTGGATGACGTTTTTGAATTTGTGAAAACCAAAAGAAAACCATACAAATAAATGTGATTCTGTTGGATTGCTACTGGATGTACAAGACGGAAACCGATAGGAAAATGATCAACAGGGAACACAGTATCAAGCTGGCCTTGGAGAAAAAGCCGGATATATTTCTTTTGGCAATCACTATGGCTGCAATCAGTATCGGGATGCTGAAAAAAGGAGTCAGATGGATTCCGGAATCCGCAGACGTCCACAGGGGAATTCCGATCATGGCTAATATATAGTCTCCAAGGCACGGGCTTTCAAAGTAAGACACGCTCCATGCCGCAGCAACGGCTGCCAGCCCGAATGAAACGGCGCTCAATGCATGGCTTTTTTTTATTTTATCCATGGTGTTACGGCCTCCGTCTAAAGCTTTCGTCGAAAGTTAATGACCAATCAATATATTATCACAATACCCTCTCAACCGATATTGTTTATGATCATTTAATATGGTTTTCAACGAGACATATAATGTTATTTTGCATTACTGTAAAAAAGGGAAAAGGTTTATATGAGTCGAATACTAATGCAAACGAATTTGAGTGTCGGCTTGCTTAAATGGTCGGTGATAAACCCGGGGGTGTTGCGATGCACGAACAAAACGACTGTATCGATTATAATGAAATTTACCTCTTTAATATCGGAGAAGCGCAACAGGCTTATGCCGTGTTCGGCTGTCATTACATACCTGAAGTTAACGCGCATCGGTTTGTGGTTTATGCACCCAATGCAAGAATGGTCAGCGTCGTCGGTGATTTCAACAAATGGGATTCGTCGGCAAACCCGATGGAGAAAAAGCCTCAGGGCATTTACATAGCTTTTGTATCCGGGCTGTGTGACGGCGATACCTATAAGTATTGCATCGAAGGGTACGACGGGAGAATCGTTTACAAGGCAGACCCATTTGCGTTTCATGCGGAGGTGCGCCCCGCAACAGCGTCAAAGGTCTGGTCTCTTGACGGTTACACCTGGCGGGATACCGCGTATTTGGAAAACAGAAAGCAGCTTGACGTGCTGCGTCGTCCGATGAGCATCTATGAAATGCATTTGGGATCGTGGCGCACGAAAGACGGCTATGATTACCCGAACCTCAGAGAGGTGGCCGATGAGCTCAGCGATTATTTAAACGACATGGGCTACACGCATGTGGAGCTGCTGCCCATATCAGAGCACCCGTTCGACGGATCGTGGGGCTATCAGGTGACAGGCTTTTACGCGGTGACCAGCCGATACGGCACCCCGCAGGATTATATGTATTTTGTGGACACCATGCACAAAAAGGGCATCGGTGTGATTGTCGACTGGGTGCCTGCTCATTTTCCGAAGGATGAGCACGGTCTGGCGCATTTCGACGGCACCTGCCTTTTTGAGCACCAAAACCCGATGCAGGCCAACCATCCGCAATGGGGTACGCTGATATTCAACTATTCTCGTCCCGAGGTGGTCAGCTTTCTCGTGTCCAGCGCGATGATGCTTTTTGACGTGTATCATATCGACGGTATTCGCGTGGACGCGGTGACGTCGATGCTGTATTTGGACTACGCGAGAAACGCAGGGGAATACGTCCCGAACGAGCATGGCGGCAATATCGACCTGCATGCCGTCGCTTTTTTAAAAAAGCTCAACGCCGTCGTCCTCACCCGCTACCCGGGCACGGTCACGATTGCCGAAGAATCCACCTCGTACCCAAAGGTGACGCAGCCGCCATATGAAGACGGCCTCGGGTTTGTTTTTAAATGGAATATGGGATTCATGCACGATACGCTCAACTATATGTCGATGGATCATTTTTTTCGGCAGTTCCATCACCACAAGATGACATTTTCTCTGCACTACACGTTTACCGAGAACTTCATACTGCCATACTCTCATGATGAGGTGGTTCACGGTAAAAAGTCGCTGCTGAACAAGATGTTCGGCACCTATGACGAGAAATTCGCTTCACTGCGTACGCTGCTTTCTTTCATGTTTGCGCATCCGGGCAAAAAACTGATGTTTATGGGCTGCGAATTTGGTCAATTTATAGAGTGGGATTATCAAAAACAGTTGGACTGGTTTTTGCTCGATTATGAACGGCACGAACAAACGCAGCGTTTCGTGAAGGAATTGAACGCATTCTACAAAAGCCGCCCGGCTCTGTATGAAATTGACGACAGCTGGGACGGATTTGAGTGGCTCAATGTGCACGAGGCGCAAAGAAGCGCTCTATGCTTTATGCGTCGTCCGGCGAAAGATGCGGCATATCGCTGCGTCTGCGCGTTTAACTTCACACCGATAGAAATCGCGCAATACACCATCGGTTTGCCGGGACCCGGCGAACTTAAAAAGGTGTTCTCGTGCGACGAGAAAAGATTTGGCGGCGAAGCCCGTGAGTACGCCGCGCCCACGGTTGTGAAGGAAGAATTTGCGGGGCATCCGTACCGGGCCGAAGTCTCTCTGCCGCCGTTATCTGCCGTGTTTTATGATTTCATCGATGTAGCTTTCAAACGAGGTAAAGACGTATGACAAACAAGAAAAAGTGTATTGCAATGCTGCTTGCGGGCGGGCAGGGGTCGCGCCTTGGGGTGCTGACCAAAACGCGCGCAAAACCGGCCGTACCGTATGGCGGGAAATACAAAATTATTGATTTTACGCTGTCGAACTGCACCAATTCGGGCATCGATACGGTTGGCGTTTTAACGCAGTATCAGCCGCTCGAGCTGAACGCTTATATCAGCACAGGCGCCCCGTGGGATCTTGACAGCAACACGGGCGGCGTTTATATTCTGCCGCCATATGTCAAATCGGGTCTCAGTCAATGGTATTCGGGCACAGCCAACGCCATTTATCAAAATACGTTTTTTATAGACCAATACAATCCGGATTATCTGCTGGTGCTGGGCGGCGACCATATCTATAAGATGGATTACAGCGCCATGCTCAAGTACCATATACAAACCGAGGCTGACGCAACCATCGCAGTCATTGAGGTGCCGCCGGAAGAAGCGCCTCGTTACGGCATTATGAACACAGACGATATGGGCCGCGTTATCGAATTTCAGGAGAAGCCAAAGGTGCCAAAGAGCAATCTTGCGTCAATGGGCATCTACATATTCAACTGGAAAAAGGCAAGGACATACCTTCGCGATGATAATGATGACCCGAATTCCAACAACGATTTCGGACAAGACATTATTCCAAAGATGCTGAACGCGGGAGAGATGCTATTTGCTTACCGGTTCAAAGGTTATTGGAAGGATGTCGGAACGCTGCAAAGCCTTTGGGACGCGAACATGGAACTGCTTGGGGACGACGAGTTGAATTTGCACGACCCCTCATGGAAGGTGTTTTCCAAGAACCCGAATCAGCCGCCGCATTATGTGGGTACCGACGGCGTGATTAAAACGAGCCTTGTATCCGAGGGCTGCCAGATATACGGCACGGTGGAGCACTGTGTGCTGTTCCCTGAGGTTACCATCGCCAAAGGGGCCTATGTGCGCGACAGCATCATCATGCAAAACACCGTTGT
>JAEZIW010000086.1 GCA_023436525.1 Bacillota bacterium
GTATTATATATCGGTACAACATAATACAGCCGCTCGCTTCGGTCGGAAATCCGCCTGCCGTATTCGGTCTCATATTCTTCCGCAAATGTATCGAAGGTTAAGTCTATTTTCCCTTTAACAATCATACCGTTTTTGAGTTCATCAATACTTAAGGTATTGAAATCGGGTTGGCCGTATTCTTTCAGATTATTCTGATCGATTGCCCATAAAGAAAACACGATTCCCGCGCCTATAATACTGAGTGCCAGAATAATTGATAATAATATGATAACGCCTTTTTTTGTCTGTGGGATGATGATGGGAATCGGAATTGACATAAACAGACTCCTATATGCTTATTAATTTGTATTATAACACAAGGAAGCGTTTTGTTGCCAATTTTTTGTTGGGTTATCTGTTCTGGAGCTTGTAGATGATGCGGTATCCTTTTGTTTCTATGGCTTCTTCAATCTTTTCGGTATTAAGCGTTCTCGTGCCTATCACCACGGCGCTTTTTCCGCTTGCACCGGTGTAAACAGCAATATGCGAAATATTCGCGCCGAATTCCGCAAATATGCCGCTGATGCTTGCCATAATACCCGGCATGTCCTGCACCTCTATGGTCAGGCGTGTTCCCGGATCTCGAAAACCCAGCAATGTGATAAAGGCATCGAATATATCGTTTTTTGTTATCACACCGATCAGCTTGCCGTTTTCAACGACAGGCAAAAAACCGATGTCATTGTTTCTCATCATCGTCGCCGCTTCCTCCAGCAATGAATCGGAAGATATCGCGATGACGTTTTTGCTCATGATGCTGCTGATTTTAATATTAGACAGCAGGTAAGTTATTTCCCCCGCGCTTAAGCTCGTTGCTTTAGACGGGGAGGCCCCGGCGATATCTTCTTTTGAGACCACACCCACGAGCTTATCGTCTTGCATTACGGGCAGCCGCTTCACTTGGCAGCGGCTCATCAGCTCCTGTGCGTCCGGAATTGAGCTGTCTGCCGAAATGGTAAACGGATTTGTGGTCATTTGATTTTTCACAAACATTTTTTTAGCCTCCGAGGTAAGCTTTTTTAACCTGATCGCTGTGCATCAGCTCATCGCCCATGCCCGCAAGAACAATGCTGCCCGTTTCCAACACATAAGCCCTATGCGCAATCTGCAGCGCCATACGCGCGTTCTGCTCAACCAGCAGCACTGTGGTGCCGCTTTGGTTAATTTCCTTAATAATGCGAAATATCTCCTTCACGAGCAAGGGCGACAGCCCCATCGACGGCTCATCTAGAAACAGAATTTTCGGATGGCTCATCAGTGCGCGGCCAATGGCGAGCATTTGCTGTTCGCCGCCGGAGAGCGTACCGGCTAACTGCTTTTTTCTCTCGGCAAGCCGCGGGAAGCGTGTGAAAACGCTGTCCATATCCTTTTGTATTGCTGCTTTGTCCCGCCGAAGATACGCCCCTAGTTCCAGGTTCTCAAGCACCGTCAAAGCGGAAAAGATGCGGCGCCCTTCGGGCACATGAGACAGACCGAGCTTCACGCGCTCCTGCGCGGTTGTGCCGGTGATATCACTGCCGTTTAAATGAATTGTACCGCTCGTTTGTTTTTTTAAACCGGAGGCCATATGCAGCGTGGTGGTTTTCCCTGCGCCGTTCGCGCCGATCAGCGTAACAATTTCGCCGTCGTTAACGGTGATGGAAATATCTTTAAGCGCATGGATTACACCGAAATGCACATTGACATTTTTGATTTCAAGCATCAGCGGCCTCCTCCCCCAAATACGCTTCGATAACGCGCTTGTCAGATCGAATTTCTTCCGGCGTTCCATGCGCAATCACCTTGCCGTAATCCATCACGTAAATACGTTCGCATATCGTCATCACCACCGACATATCGTGTTCAATTAACAATATTGTGAGGTCAAAGTCATTGCGAAGCATTTTAATGGTTTCCGTGAGCTGTGCCGATTCAGCCGGGTTCATTCCGGCTGCCGGTTCATCAAGCAGCAGCAGCGACGGCTTTGTGGCCAGCGCGCGCACAATCTCAAGACGGCGCTGCTCGCCGTATGGAAGATTTATGGCTTTTTCGTTGATCTTCGAGCCAAGATTGAATACTTCGAGCAAACGCATGCAATCGTCGCGAATCTGTTTCTCCTCCCGCTGAAACGACGGCAGATGCAGCAGCCCCGAAATGATGCCGTAGCCGGTGTTCTGATTCATTGCGATGCGGACATTATCGAGCACCGAAAGGTCTTTAAACAGCCGGATATTTTGAAAGGTTCGGGATAGCCCCGCTTTGCTGATTTTGTATGGCTTCATTTTGTTAAGCCGAATTGTCTTCTCATCGCGGTTAAGCATTATATCACCCGAGGAGGGTTCGTATATGCCCGTCAGCAGATTGAACACGGTGGTTTTTCCCGCGCCATTCGGTCCGATTAAACCGACAAGCTCTCCTTTGTTCAGTTCAAAGGTCACATTCGAGACAGCCGTGAGACCGCCGAACGATTTTGTCAGTTTGTTTACGCTTAATATCGACACGCCTACGCCTTCTTTCTCTTAAATGTTTGCCCGATTCGATTGAACATCTGTAATGACACCTCTTTTGACCCCATCAGCCCTTGCGGCCTGAATATCATGATCACGATCAGCAGCAGTGCATACAGCACCATTCGAATTTCCGCGAACGACTGAAGAAAAGCCGATATGAGCGCGAGCAGAATAGCTGCCAGTATCGAGCCGGAAAGGCTCCCGAGCCCGCCGAACACCACAATAACGAGTATATCGATTGATTTTAAAAATCCGAAATATTCGGGCTTAATCACATAGAAAAAGCCGGAATAAAGCGCGCCGGCGATACCCGCGCTCATAGCGCCGATGACGAAGACCAGCACCTTGTATTTCGTCGTGTTGATGCCCACGCAGTCTGCCGCAATTTCATCCTCGCGAATAGAAATGCATGATCGCCCATGAGCCGATTTCAAAAAGTTTGATATCAGCGTGACGATGCCCGCTGTGAATAAAAACAGCCAAAACCAGCTCACGTTTCTTGGAAGGCCGCTTAAGCCCGCGGCACCGTTGGTGATTTGAAGATTGACAAATATGATGCGTATAATTTCCGCAAGGCCCAGCGTTGCGATAGCAAGATAATCGCCACGAAGGCGCAGTGTGGGAAGCCCGACGAGAACACCCACAATCCCTGAAGCCAGAGCCGCCAAAACGATGCCGATTAAAAAAGCACCGATTCCGAGCAACTGTGACATGGCAAGCGTAAAGATAGCGCATGTGTACGCCCCAATCGACATGAAACCCGCATGGCCGAGTGAAAACTGGCCCGTAAAACCGGTGACCAGATTAAGGCTGACAGCGAGTATGATGTTGATACAGATTGTCACAATCGTCGTAAAATAATAATCGTTGAGAATACCGGTGCTTATCAGTGCCTGAACAATTACAAAAATAAGCACAATTGATGCCGTTTTAATCAATGCAGAATTCTTCATGTCACACCTTCTCCCTGACATGCTTGCCGAGCAAACCGGACGGTTTTAAAATGAGTATCAATATCAATATGGCAAAAACTACGGCATCCTTAAATAAAGAGCTGGCGTATCCGGCCACCAGCACCTCCACCATACCGATGAAATAACCGCCGATCATGGCGCCGGGAATGCTGCCGATACCGCCGAATACCGCGGCGATGAACGCCTTAACACCCGGCAGATAACCCATCAGCGGGTTGATTGATGTGTAATAAACGCCCACGAGAACACCGGCCGCGCCGGCCAGCGCACTGCCCAGCATGAACGTAAAGGAAATCGTAGCATCCACATTGATGCCCATCAGCCGTGCGGCATCGGCATCCTGCGATACGGCACGCATCGCTTTGCCAAGCTTTGTTTTCTTTACGATAAACTGCAGCAGCACCATCAAGGCAACTGTGATGCCAACGATGAGCACATTTTGAACGGGAATGCTGAGCGTTCCGATGCTCACCTTCTGCGCCAGAATACCCGTCGCCGCAGGATAAGCCCGAACATTGGCACCGACCAGAAACATCATGGCATATTCCAGAAACAATGAAACGCCGATGGCCGTAATCAACACGGTAATGCGTGATGCGTTGCGAAGCGGTTTGTATGCGATTTTTTCTATCGCCGCGCCGAGTAGCAGGCACAGCAGCATTGCGATAAGCATTGACGCAAAAAGCCCTAGATTCAGCGCGGTCATACAAAAGAACCCCACGTAAGCTCCGATCATATACACATCGCAATGAGCGAAATTAATCAGCTTGATGATGCCGTAAACCATGGTGTATCCAAGCGCGATCAGCGCATAAATACTCCCGAGTGAAATGCCGTTAATAAGCTGTTGTAAAAGCTGCTCCAAAATACTCCCCTCGCTTCGCCGTGCTGACATCTTGCATCGCTATTTATCTTTCAAATATGCTGCAAAACAATCTCTTTGGCTCTCATTATGGCGGTTTTTAATCAAAAAAATCAACCGGTATAATATAAGCATAATGGCACAATTTAAAAGTGAGAGCCTTGTATTCAAAGCCCTCACATTCATCCTTTTCGTATGGGTCTGCCATTATAATCCGGCTTTCACGCTGCTGACCGGCGCGCCATTCTGCATTTCAATCACAACGATGGATTTAATGGGATTATGGTTCTGATCTACGCTGAACGAACCGGTGACACCCGTAAATTCTTTTGTGGATGCAAGCGCCGTCATAACATCTTTGCCCGTTAATCCGGCTGCGCGGCCGATGGCATCGCAGGCGAATTTGCCAAGATCGTAACCGAGCGCGTTGAACGCATCCGGATCCTTGCCGTATTTATCCTTAAACGTTTTGATGAAATTAACCACAACGGGGTCTTGGTCGAGAGAGGAATAATGGTTTGAGAAGTAAACGTTGCTCAGCGCATCGGCACCGGCCAGTTCCAGCAGGCTGGGTGAATCGAACCCGTCCGCACCGAGTATCGGCACCATAATGCCAAGAGAGCGCGCCTGTTTGATGATCAGCCCGGCTTCGTTATAATAGCCGGGTATAAAGATGGCATCAAAAGTCATATCTTTAATCTTCGTCAATATCGCGCTGAAATCGGTATCGCCCTTAACGTAAGCCTCTTCGGTAACAATCATGCCACCCCCGTCTTTAATCATGGCAGAAAATCTTTCGGCCAAGCCTTTACCGTAATCACTGGAGCTGTCTTTAATGATCACAATGTTTTTCGCCTTTAGATTATTAAGTGCGAATGCGGCCATGGCCGTGCCCTGATATGAGTCGTTGTAGCAGATGCGAAACGCGTATTCCTTGACGCCGCTTGCATCCACCGTGACATCATCCGCAGTGGCCGAACCGGATATTACAGGCACTTTATTATCGTTCGCCACAGGAATTTCCGCTTTAAAAGCGCCGGATGTGGCGGGCCCGAGTATCGCGAGCACCTTGTCCTGCGTCATTAGCTTTGTGGCAAGTGTGGTGGCCTCCGCCGCGTCCGACTTGTTGTCGTACTTAACGATCTCCACCTTTTTGTCGTTGATGCCGCCGTTGGCGTTTATTTCGTCTATCGCCAGCATGATGCCGTTCACCGTGCTTTCACCATACGATGCCACATCACCCGACAGTTCCATGTTAATGCCGATTTTTATGGTTCCCTCACCTGCCGCAGTTTGGCCGGCTGTATTGTTGTTGTTTGACGGCGCACACGCGGTTATCAATAAAATGACGCTGGTGAGAATAAAAATAAAGTGCAGAATCTTTTTCATATCAAATCTCCTTGTCATCAAAAAATATGACCGTACATAGTTTTGACACAAGGTGGTTTGACTATTCTGCACCCGTTATTTTTATGTTTATCTAACTAAATTTACACGACGATAATATCCCGGCCGCCGCCGGTAATGCAGCGCCCGCCATTCGGTGTGACGACATATGTATCTTCAACGCCCACCATACCAATGCCGCCGATGCCTTTTTTGGGTTCCAGCGCCAACACCATGTTTTCCATTAAAGGATCCGTGCAGCCATTCGCGATCACCGGCCATTCGTCCACATGCAAGCCGATTCCATGACCGAAAAACTTCGCTTTGCGGTAACCGAACCCCATAAAATTCTGCTTGAATTGATCATTCAACTCATTGTTGACGGTGTTGTAGATATCTGCCGGTATGGCTCCCGGCTCAAGCAGCGCTGCCAAACGGCGCTGAACATCAATGCAGACTTTGTGAGCCGCTGAAACATCGGCTGAAGGCTGCTGTTTGAAGCTGTAAACCTGTGTTTTATCGCTGTGGTAGCCGTTCATGCCATAGCCGATATCCACAAAAACGAGATCACCTTTTTTTAGCTTGCGCTCGCGGCTGCCCAGCAGCGGCACCGCAGGAGACAAACCGGTTGCGCCGCCCGGGCCGTCGAAACTGGTGGGATAAAGAGAGTTTTCACCGAATGCAACCTGCCCGACCACCATCTCTGTTTGAAACATCGAAAAGCGCGATAAACCGTGATAGCCGCGTTTGACCATCTCATTGAACATTTCGCCGACCAGCTCGGCTTCACTGATTCCCTCTTTGAGCATGCCGGGAACCGTGTTCTCTAGAAAATCACAATGCGCTTTGCCCGATTCCTCCATCCAATAAAGCTCATACGGAGATTTCACGGCTCTGAGCATCAGTATGGTTTTATCAATCGCGCTGATGGTTTGTGTATGAAACGCTTTGCTTAAGCGATCGAAAATCGCCAGTGTCATAATTTCTTTTTCGATGAATGTATGCCCAAGCTCTGTTCCCGTTACAGCCGCAGCATCGCGATAGCTGTTCATCGGGTAAATCCCGTCCAAAGGGGACTCATCCTTGGCCCGCTCAAAGCTTCTGCGCACGAAATAGAAAAGCTGACCATCATTTTTGATAATGAGTATGCCGTCCTGCATCGTTCCGGTGAAATAATACTGATTGACCCTGCTTAAGATGAGCGCCGTGTCCCATTCCGGATGGTCGTTGTTCATCGCATAGCAAAACCGATCAAGCCTTGTGTTGAGTTCGTCTTTTGTCAATTTCATAAAGTTCCTCGCTGTTTCTCCTCAAACCGTATTTTATCCCGAAACTGTTTTTATGTCTGTAAACAGTTAAATAGCCCGCGTTTAGCAGGCCATTAAATAAACAATGTTTAAAGTATCTTTTACTTTAAAAAGCCTTTCAATATCGTGTCTTCGGCTTCCTGTTCAGTGAGGCCGAGAGACTCAAGCTTTAACAGCTGCTGAGATTCCAAGCGCCCGATGGCCGCTTCGTGAACAAGCTGTGCATATTCATTATGCGCCGATATGCGCGGTGTGGATATCACCGTGGCGTGATCCATGATAATCGCGTCGCACTGAATATGGCCCTTGCAGGCGTTTTTGCCGATCAAATCGAAGGAAAAATCCTGCTTGGAGTGCCCTCTGGCCACCGAACGCGAAATCACCTGTGCGGATGAACCGGCCCCCGGCATATCGATTGTTATATTGGAATAAGCCTCCTCCTCGCCGTCGGTCATCAGCCTTTCCGTTACCACGAGCTTAGCGCGGTCAGCAAGATGCACCTCTGTGTCGCGGCGTGTGCTGTCTACCCCGCGAATCTGAACAAGCTCCAGCTCAACCGTCGCGTCTTCTTCCAGGTGGAGTATCGTTTTGGGGTTTAATATCTTGCCGCCGGTGCCGCTGCCCTGCCCATAGTGCTTTTCTACATAGCGGATATGCGCGCCGCGCCGAACAAAGAATTCATGTATGCCGTCGTGCGACGATTTGTCCTTGCCGGCGTTGTGAATACCGCAACCGGCAACTATCATCACATCGGCACCCTCACCGATTTCAAACGTGTTATACACAAGATCATTAAGCCCCGTATCGGTGACTATCACGGGTATGTGCACGCTCTCGTTTTTGGTGTGCGGCTTCACCGTGATATTGATACCCGGGCGATCCGTCTTGCTGGCGATATCGATGTTAACCGTTGATACACGCCCGGCCCCCTCGCCGTTTCTTCGAATATTGTAAGCGCCCTGCGGAACGTCGTGCAAGTCGGCTATCTGTTCCAAAAGAAGTTTATCAAGCGCACTCAGCATAAAATCAGCCCACCTTTCCGCAATTCACGCTGCATTCACAGCCGTCTATTATGCCTCTGCCCATAATCTCGTTTTTGGAGACACGGCGGCGAAGCTCTCCGGAAGATATCAGCATAATTTCATCCGCAAGCTCGAGAATTCTTTCCTGATGCGAAATAATCACGATGGTGGTATCCAGCCGTTCATGCATGGATTTGAATGTTTCGGCCAACTGCTGAAAGCTCCAAAGGTCAATACCCGCCTCGGGTTCATCGAAAACGGCCACCTTCAAATTGCGCGCAAGCACAGAGGCAATTTCAATGCGTTTAATCTCGCCACCCGACAGTGTGCCGTCAACATCCCGTTCCAGATAATCCTTGGAGCACAGCCCCACGCTGTACAGCAAATCGCACACGCTTTTCGGGTGCGCGCCCGCCAGCTCGATCAGTTCTTTTACCTTAATGCCCTTGAAACGCGGCGGGTGCTGAAACGCATACCCGATACCGAGACGCGCTCTTTGCGATATGGTCAGCGATGTGATATCCTGATCGTCCAGCATAATCGTGCCGGAGTCCGGCATCTGTATGCCCATAATCACACGGGCAAGCGACGACTTTCCGCTGCCATTCGGCCCGGTGATTGCGTATATCTTCTTTTTTTCCATCGCAAGGCTAACGCCCTTGAGTATCTTCGTGTCGCCTGCCGATAGAAAGATGTTGTTTAAACTCAGCATAAAATTCCTCGCAGATTCTTTTCTTGCATGATTATAATACATATCGGCATAATAAGGCAAGGTATATGCACCTCATAATATCTAGGTTTAATTGATAAAACGCCCTGTTTAACAGAGCGTTTTATTTTGCTTCATATTTTGTTACTCTCTCAATATTTTCGTAAGGTTAGGCGGTGAGTTTGTCATCTGCCTCGGGCAGCTGATAAAAGCCGTTAAACGATTCGCTTGCGTTAAGCAGCTCCTCAAAAGTTCCCGACTCGACGATTCTGCCATCCTGCATGAATATGATGCCGTCATATTGGCTCAAAAGCTCAGGCCTTAAATTGTGTGTGATGGTTATCAGCGTTAAGTTGTTTATGCTTAAAAGCCTGTTTTCAATGGCGTATGCGGTCTGCTTGTCAATGGCCGCTGTTCCTTCATCAAGAATCAACAGCGGCGATTTTTGCATCAGCGCACGCGCTACAGCAACTCTTTGCCGTTGGCCGCCCGATAGATTGCTGCCGTTTTCTCCGGCGTAGGTATCAAGGCCTTTGGGTATGTCCTTTAAAAACAGATTCACGCCGCTTAAATCGAGTACATTTTGCATCTCATCCTCGTCGTATTGTTGATGAAGGCTGATATTGTCCTTTATGCTGCTGCTGAACATATAAACATTTTGATGAATGACCGCCATCATACTGCGCAGCTTCTGGATATCAAGCGCCCCCAATTCGTCGTTATCAATAAAAATCTGTCCGTCATAATCCGCATAAGTGCCGGTTAATAGCTTGATCAGTGTGGATTTGCCCGAACCGCTGTGGCCGACGATGGCGTATTTTTTATTCTTTTGCAGCGTGAAGGTGACACCTTTCAGCACCGGGCTGCCGTCGTCGTAAGAAAAAGAAACGTTATCAAACCGAATGCTTTTATCAAACTTGGGTGTTTGTGTGCCGGCAAAAGATGTATCTTGATATTGCGAGAATGCTTCCAAACGACTAAGCACCGGCTTAATGCCTTGAACCTTGGGCATGCCGTCCATCACCAGCATGAGCGGATTCACAAAAGAACTGCTGAGCTGAATAAGCGCCAGCAGCACGCCTGCTGATATTTCACCAATGAGTATGAAATAGGCACCGATAAAAAATCCAGAAAACACGGTGATATAAGCAAGCACCTCGGAAACACTCTGGTTTAACACAGTCACCCTGTCGGCTTGAAATTTTGCCGTTGTGTTATCTTCGTTTTGCTGCTCATATTCGGCTTTCACATCCTCGTCCATCCCGTACGATTTAATCACTTCATAGCCCGCAAGTATGTCTTTTATTTTTGTGGTGAATTGCGAAAGCTTCTGGGAAACGATGTTCTGTTTGCGCTGCAGGGCCTTTCCAAAAAGCATCGGTATGGCAAACATCAGTATTAAGCAGCCGATCAGACACAAGCCGATAATCACATTGATCGTGAAAAGGATGACAACCGCCGTTATAAACATCACCGCGTTTTCAATGATGACCAGCAGCGGCTGTATGCCGTTGTCTTCAACCAGCTTGATGTCGTTTGTGACGGCAGACATATAATCCGCCGTGTTCACAGCTGAATAGTCCTTCGTATTCCGCTTCAGTATGCCGCTGAATACGCGGCTTCTCAGCTGCCGAACGATTCTGCATATTAACAGCTTGCTGAGTATTGAAGCGATACAGTTGACGATGCCAATGCCAAGCAGATAGGCAACTGATATGATAATGACATCGCGGAACCGGTTCATATCTCCGCTGACTGCTGTATCGGTAACCTCGCGCAGCACCATGGCGATGAATACATACGCTGCCGAAACGATAACGCTCAGCAAAACGGTTGCAATAAACAATAAACGGTTTTCTTTGATTAAACTTCTCATAATACCCTCCATAAAATTAGATGCGCATCTAATTACTAAGGCGATAATATCACACAATTAGATGCGCGTCAATATGGTTAGATGAAAATAAAAAACCGCTCAACAAGTGAGCGGCGGCTATGTTGACACTTAACTAAATAAGAGACTTTTCAAGAGATTTTATAAAGCGTTTGACAGAATCGCTTTCCAAATGATAATAGACCTTTGAGTCGCGTTTGGTGACGCCCACAAAGCCGCATGCAAGCAAAATGCCCATATGGTGCGACATGGTGGCGGCTGTAAGATGAAGCTGCTCGGCAATTTCAAGATTATACATTGGCCTTTGGTTGATCAAATGCATAATCTCAAGACGGCTGGCATCGCTCAACGCTTTTAAACCGCGCAGCAGCGCGTCACGTTCAGGCACACTGTTTGAGGTGATAGAACTGCTCAGTAAGCCGTAATAACAGCCGTTTGAAAAAATCATCTGCGAAACCGGAAAAGCCAAAGAAGGGAATACATCCGCATTCTTTGATAATGATTTTTTCAGCTTGCCAAACAACTCAGATTTTTGTTGTTTAACAGCCGCAAGGTATTGCGCTAATAATTCAGAAAGGGGGGCCGACACTTTATCAATAGCTTTTTGATACGCATGTTTATTGACTGAAATGGACGATATAAGCTCTGTAAAGCGGTTTTTGGGGCTGTTCATAATCTGAATCAGCTTCCACTTTTCTTTGTCGGTGTACGAGAGTTTTCCAAGCATGTCCATACAGCCGTCAAGGCTGTACATTGTATTTTCCGGCTTCATATCATTTAACGAACAAATATGGTCGATGATTTCTTTGTTGATATCGCTGTCTTCATACCGATCGACACTTTTAATAATCTCTTTGTTTTCCACGAGTAAGCTGAGTATCAACAGCATCATGCCAGTATCAATGCCATTAAAAAACAGCGCATCACTGTTGCCGGGCTTATAATGGTTATTGAACTCATCGAGGTACGCATCAAACACATTCATATAAGACGCATAAAACGCATCGCCGTCAATACCCATACTATTGAGTGCCTGCACGGTATCCTTCTTGATGCTGTCGGCGTTGTTGCACGCAATCATCAGACCTATTGTTTCATACAATGGGTCGGGCATCTCATAATAGATATTGGGCATAGCAAACACCTCATAACAGATTATTAGATGAGCATCTAATAATGTAATTATAATTCACATGTTCACACCTGACAAGCAGTTTTTTATCTGGATATATGTTGAAATTTAATTTTCAGTTGATATAATCGGCTTAATAACAACTCAAGGAGCCTCTGAATGCCTTTAATATTCGCTTATGGTACGCTTTGCAGTGAAAAGGTACAGCGCATTTTATTCGAAAAAACTTTGAAGAGCACGGATTATATTCTCAACAATCATACAGTTTGCCGATGCGATGACGGTTTTTACACGGTAAAACCAAAGCAAGGATGCTCTGTGGCCGGCAAGATGCTCAGTATATCCGATGAAGACATACTTATTGCTGATGAATGGGAGCTCGTCCCTTTGTATGAAAAAAAACAGATGCAAGATAACGGCAGAGCTTTTTTCTTCTACATTCGCAGCGATATGGCTGATATAACGGAAGAAGGAGCTAACGGAATCAGCGATTATGAAGAAGATGACCTGCTCGAAATTGTGCGTGATTTCATGGCTCAAAGGCACAGCCGTTAAAGGCAGAGCCTTCAGCGTTGTCTTTGGGTTAACAGTTGCGGCTCCAGCATCTCCAGCCCGCCATTTTCAAAATGACTCGAATAAATCGTTTCTGTCCCGCAGCATAAAGAAATATCACACCTGCAATTAACGCTTTCGCGTATCTCACGTTTCATGCCTTGTTTGGATGGCGCCATCAGTCTGCCGAACGAATCAGCCCTCGCGATAATGCATAGGCGCAGCTTGCCGCGTTTAATCTCAACAGTAAGCCCATTTGCATTGCTGCTGATATCAAGAAGCTTTGCGCCGTTGTATGTGGCAAAACGAAGCTGCTTATCGCCCGTCTGCAGCACAGAAATCACGCCTGTAAACAGAAAGGTTTTAAGGGGAATGCGGGCAATCGCACACATCAAAGACTGCTTGCCGCTGCCGCACTGTATCCAAATCCAGCTTTGCGGAAACTCTTCTCCCCAATCCTTTTCGATATATCCGTCTGCATTATCAAATACAAGCTGTTTGTCATCAAAACTAACGCTGCCGGTCACGCTGTGCCACAGGCTCAAAACCCCATGACAGCATTGCATTTTCGGCAGGTATGAAAATGGTCCCATAACCGTCGGCGAGAGCAGGCTTGTTTTCAGAGGAATGTGTTTGCTGTATTTCAGATCAGCCGTCAGCCCGATCTCGGGTATGTCCAGATGTATTTGCTTTTCGGAAAAGCGGCTGTTGCCGATGACCATTTCAAACCGGCGAGGATGGCATGCAAATGCGCTGATCGGATAGGGTATAAAACGGCTCTTTGGCGGCGAATCATAAATGAGCTGAATAAACGCGATATCCTCTTTGCTTTCATTTCCGCGAAAAATGCCCGGAATAACAACAAACGCACCGTCTTTTGATGTGTGCTTAAAATACCATCCTTCAAAATACGGACGACAAGAAAGTGTGCCGTGATACCGTGCCGGTGAAAACGGATGCAGGCGGTGGCTCATTGATCATCGTTCCTCGTCAATGCTCTCAAGCGGTTTTTTGGCCGGGCCTTCAAGAACCTGGCCGTCTGTTGAGAATCTTGACCCGTGGCACGGGCAATCGAAAGAACGCTCTGACGCGTTATACTCAATGGGGCATCCCACATGTGTACAGTGCGCCTTAAATGATGAAATATGCCCGGCGTCATCCTTGTAAACAGCTGTGGCCTGTCCGTTTATTCTGAGCACGGCCCCTTCTCCCGGTTCCACATCATCATAGCTTCCTGACGGAATGGACGCGTTACCGGCTGTGAACTCAAATACGGCTTCCCCCGCTTGTTTTGCAAACCCGGCGGCGGACGCAACGGGCGAAAAGCGCATCGGGCTGAACACGGCTCTCATTTTTGCATCGATAACGGTGCTATGTAATATTTCATCCGATATCATTATCGAAGCCGCTGCGCTGTTGGTCATGCCCCATTTGTCGTAGCCTGCGGCTACATAGATTTGCGGCCCGTCATTATACAAGCTGCCGACATACGGAATATGATCCAGTGTTTGCCCATCCTGCGCAGACCAGCCGTAAACAGCCTTTGCCCCTTCAAAACAGCTGTGTAAAAATGCGTTTAACGGCTCGAGTCCTGTGTCTTCCTTATCCTCCTTGCCGGTGCGGTGCCCAAAGCCGCCCACAAGCAGCCACGGCTCTGCGCCCAGGCTGTGCGAGCGAATAGATCGCACAGGCTTACCTGAATTGATGTACATACCGTTTGGCCCCTTGTGCTGTGCCGCAATCAAATAAGAGCGTTCCTGATGAAGCCGCAATAAGAACAGCCCCGGTAATTCAACAATAGGATAGCCTGTCGCCAGGACAACACTACCGGCCCTCAGAGACCCCTTTTCCGTTAATACGGTAATGCCGTGCTCATCGCGTTCAAAACCTATCGCTTTTGTCTTCTCATAAATTGGAACGCCCATATCGCTGACTTTTTCCGCAAGGGCATAAAGGTATTTAAGCGGATGAAACTGCGCCTGATTATTGAGCCTCAGCGCGCATCGGACATCAAAAGGCAGCTGTGTTGTCTCCTCGATGTTTGCGTCAATTCCAAGCCGTTCGTATGCGTCTCTTTCCTTGGTCACATCCCGTTCTTCTGCATCGGTCAGCGCATAAACGTATGCGGGCTGTGTTTCATAATCGCAAGCGATATGCAGCTCATTAATCAGCGATTTTATTAAATTGAACCCCGCCATATTCGCTTTATAGTAAGCCAACGCCTTTTCATCAGACATCTTTGAGAGGCGAACATCATGCTGTACCGTTATTTTGGCTGTCGTATACCCGCTTGTGCCGCTGCCCACTTCATTGGCCTCAACCACGGCAATTTTTACCCCTGCCCGCGCCAGCAGCAGTGCCGTGGTGATGCCGGTTAAACCGCCCCCCACCACAATAACATCGTATACCTTCGATGTCGGGATTTGCTGAAATTCCGGTTTAAAGGCTGTATCCATCCAAAGTGACTGCTTTTTCATATTGCTCTCCCGATTGTTTGTTAACCTTATTTTGCCGCAAAAAAAGAAAACCATGTAAAGCACTGGACAGAATGTCTGTAAACCCTATGAAAAGAAACAGAATCGGTATTCATGATCAGCAAAACGGGGACTGCGTCGTGGATCAGGCTCTGCTGCGATAGATAAAAAATCCGCTTCTCAGTCGCTTCGATGCACGCGTTCTGAGACAGCGGAAAATTGACCGCAATCATAACTTTCGTTTATTGTGGCGTATTAGAACGCATGAAGATTCTCAGCCTGTCGATTATGCTCCAACAGAATTGAAATAAGTATCTTTTTGATGCGCCCACCATGTAAAATACACAGCTCAAAAAATGATCACATAGCCAGTGTGCCGCTCACGCTTCATTGGATCAACATGGTCATCAATCTTTAGATGGCGTATACTTGAAGTCTATTAAGTATACTCTACCGAGCGATATTCATTGTTCATTATTAATTGTTAATTGTTAATTTATGTTATTTCTTCTTATCAAAATCGCGCATAAACATGTTCTTCTTGCGCATCAGGCTTTCCGTGCTGTCAAATCCGAGGCGTTTAAGCATCTCAAACACAAACGGATTTTCAACCGGCGTTTTTTCCTCCGTTCGCGCCGCATACGCGTTCACATTGCGCGTGCCCTGGTCTTTATCAATAATGATGCGCGGCCCCCCGACGCACCCCCCGACGCAGCCCATGCCTTCTAAAAAGTTGGCATCCAGCTTACCTTCCATCACATCTTTGAGCATCGCTTTGCATTCCGGCACACCGTTGGCCTGACGCGCTTTGAGCGGCAGATTCCTGCCCGGTGCAATGCGTTTGACGGTTTGCTCAACGGCTTCGCTGACGCCGCCTGTGCGCGCATACAAACGCCCGGCTGCCGATGAATGGTCGCGCAGGTCTTCCTCCAGGCTGTTTGGTTTAATGCCTGCCGCATCAAAAATGTCCGCCATTTCACGAAACGTCAGCACATAATCCACCGCATCGATAATATCCGCCTGGCGTGCTTCGGCCTTTTTGGCGATGCAAGGGCCGATAAACACGGTTTTGGCATCAGGATGCAGGTGTTTCACGGCACGACCGCTGGCCACCATGGGCGATACAGACGGCGGCATATGCGGCACAAGCGCTGCGTACACCTTCTCAATCATACCCACCCAGAGCGGGCAGCAACAGCTGGTGAGCACAAAATCCGCTTCTTTTTTTATCGCCGCGTCAAACTCCAGCGCTTCCTTCAGCGTTAAGATATCCGCGAACAGCGCCACCTCAATCAACCCGGCAAATCCGAGCATTTTAAACGCGGTGCGCAAGCGTCCGGGCGTCATATCCGCTCCGAATTGGCTTAAATAGGCGGGCGCTATCAGCGCATATACCGGCGTTTTCTTGTTGATCAGTTCAAATATCGGTACGACCTCTTTGATTTCCACAAGATTATGAGCATCGCAGGCCGTAATGCATTCTCCGCAGCCGACGCAATTGTCCATAACAACCACATTGCCGTTCTTATCTCTGGTAAGCGCGTCGTAAAAGCATACATTCGTGCATTGATCGTCACTGCAGGCGCAGTTGCCCAAGCGCACCACCGGCGGATGCGTTTTGGGGTTGAGCAGGCAATCGAGTGAATGCGTATCGCAGTCGCCGTTTGTTAGTGAATCAATGTCGTTCTTGACGGCGGCTGTCATAACTTTTTTATAGAGTTCATCAAAGCTTGTCATTGTCGTCTCCTTGCTCTAAACAATTTAATAATCGCTGCCAATCTTGCAGACGTTTTTCAAAGGATATCGCGTGAGCCGGGCTGGTAGACCCGAGGCGCTTAAACGACAGCCCTTCAAATTGAAAACCCACATACCGCGCGAACGTACTGTGTGCTTTTTGGCCGTTAAAAAACACATGCCGAATTTGCGGGTATGCCGCAAATAAACCGGTAAAGTCATTCACGACGGGGTTTTTGATATGCGCGTCGAGGCTGGATTCTCTTTCGCAGCTTTGTATCACATCCCATAGCGCAATGCGGTGCCGCAGCAGCATATCGAGCCGCTGCAGATAATCATCGACATGCGGTTCCTTCAGCAGCTTACTCATCAGGGGCCAAAACGCGTTGTGCGCATGGCCGTAATACTGCTGTTTCTTAAGGGATTCTTTTCCGGGTATTGAGCCGAGTATCAAAACACGGCTATACTCATTAACAACCGGGCCAAAAGAATGAATCGTGCTCATTACAGCACCTTAAGCTGCTCCGCAAAGCGTTTAACAATATCACGGCTTTGCTTTGCATCCTCGTCAAAAAGCTCAACACGATAGTGTTTCACGCCCAGAGCGAAATAATCGGCCGGATTGGCTTCTGTCACCCGGCTGTGCATCACATGGCTTTGGCAATGCGAATCCGTCACCAAAGGGTAACGATGGCCCTTCATATCCTCAAGATAGAATCGCTTCTTTTTACATAAGCCGCACGCGTCCTTCCCTAGCGCGCCCGACAGCACACAGTGCCGCATCGCCATCAGCTCATGCCGTGCGTACAGAAGCGCTTCAACGGGAGCTGTTTGGTTGTTGTGTTCTTTGTAGGCTGCCATCATAGTCGCGGTTTGCTCGATGTTCAGTTCCGGCGTCAGCGTGACCCGTTTCGCTCCGAGTGATACAAATACGGCCAGTGCCGACGCGTTAAGCGCATACACGGTATGGTCTAGTATGATGTCATTATTTTTCTTAAAGGCATGAAGGCCGCCGTGATCGGTCACAAGCAGCCGTTCGCTCCTGTAAGCTTCAGGCTCCTGTGCCAGCCTGTCTGTTTTGAGCCTAAGGCGCGGATATGCGGCCTTGTGCTCAAGATACAGCGCCGCATCGTCCGTATAAACATCTCCTCTCGCGATATCCTTCACGGCATCGAATTGCAGCGCGTTTCGCACCAGCACGTGAAGCTCTGGGCCGGTTCCCTCTTCATCATACTGCGCGCATGGCAGCGTTTGGTTACTGATGCGTATATCAGGAACCGCTGTACGCAGTGCCGTCAGCGTATCGGCGGCGTCACGTCTCAATGCGTTCAGCGCGCTTTTGGCGATGAATATGTTGTCATCGGCGTCTATATCCATGCCTTCCAGCAGATACGGCGTATCGCCGAGCTTAGATATGCTCACATAAATGTCGTCTCGCGTTGTGGGCGCGGTTCGGCCCATTTGCACCGGCTCCCCTTGAGCCAGGGCTTCGTTCCCGCTGTCGTCTGAAAACATCAGGCGAAGCGTCTCCCCGATTCTGGCTGACAGAGTGGCTTTTACCGGCACGTAACGCGTTTTTGATACCTGAAGAGCTTTCAGCAGTGATATATCACCGGTTTTTACAACGGTATCCCCCGCTGATGTTTTCGCTTTGGCATCCAACTCAATAATATCGCCTGCTTCGGCAGAGGCTGTGAGCAAGCCGTTCCTGTAAATTTTGTTGCAGATGAACCCATCGTCATTGCGTTCAAATTTTATGCCGTCTCCCTGGCTGAGCGGTGAAGTGAGCCGCAGCTTAATTCTGCCATTACCGGATGACAACACAATGCCCAGCGGTGTTCCACGGTGATTAGGGCGGTCTTTGCTTAGAAGAGCCTCTCCGCTTACGCTAAACAGATGCGATTTGGAATAGCCGCGGTGAAACAAGCTCAGCAGGTTGTCCGTATCTTGCTTGCATGTTTTTGGTGCGCGGCCTTCGCGGATGTCATTCAGAAGCCCTGAATAAATCTTCGTGACCAAACCAACATATTCGGGCGATTTCATGCGGCCTTCAATTTTAAAGCTGCTCACACCGGCATCAATAAGCGCGGCGATGTCTTCAAACAGACCGATATCTTTGGGACTCAGCAGATAGTCGCCATTCGTATTGTAGGGCATGTCATGCTCGTCAAAAAGCTTATAGCGCATGCGGCAGCTTTGCGCACAGGTGCCCCTGTTGCCGCTGCGCCCGTTTGTCAGCGCGCTCATCAGGCACTGGCCGGAATAACAAATACACAGCGCGCCATGCACAAACACTTCTTTTTCAATGTCACATTGAAGGCCTTTAATTTGCTCGATGCTCATTTCACGCGCGAGCACCGCACGCTTTAACCCAAGGCTTTTTGCGAATGCCAGCGCCGCATCGCTGTGGTTATGCATTTGCGTGCTGGCATGCAGCTCGGCATCGGGGAAACGGGCGCGTACTGCCGCGATCATGCCGACATCCTGCATAATCAGCGCGTCGACACCGGCTTTTAAAACCGTTTCGACGTGCTGCAAAAAACCGCTTGTCTCGCTTTCGTACACAAGCGTATTGACGGTGACATATACTTTAGCGCCGTATGTATGCGCATAGGCGATGGCTTGGTTCATTTCATCAGAGGAAAAGTTGCTTGCGAACGCGCGCGCTCCAAAGCTTTTTCCGCCAAGGTAGATTGCGTCCGCACCGTTTTGCACCGCCTGTATCACCGACTGCATATCTCCGGCGGGTGCGAGAAGCTCGTATTTCATTGATTGCTCCGCTTTTTTTCTCAGTATACCATAGCCTGCGCAAACATTATATAAAAAGACCGGTTTTATCAGCCGGTCTTTCGACGTTATTCTTTTTCAAAATGTTGATTCGCGCCGGGTGTCGGTGGAAAAGAATCGCCTTTGTCAAGTGTCACGCCTCTTCTGATAACCTGCCCATTTTGGCTGACAATTCTGTAATCCCCGCTCTGCGGCGCTTTTTGTCCCGATTTAAATTGCTGCATCATTCTCCGCCTTTCTCTATGTTTGTCTATCAGTATTTTTTGCGTTACACATAAAATTATGTGATTTTTTTGTTGTTATTTTTAAATGCGTATGATAAAATATGCTTCGCGTGACTGGAGAGATGGCTGAGCTGGTCTAAGGCGCACGACTGGAAATCGTGTGTGCGGGGAACCGTACCGAGGGTTCGAATCCCTCTCTCTCCGCCAAAATGAAAGGATGCACCGACAGGTGTGTCCTTTTTATTTTGACAAAGGGCGGGCTAGAACGTGAGCCTGCCGCCGTCTGTGGCGGATGAACGCAGGTGAGAATGATAGCGGCCAAAGGGAGCGGAGCGAATCCCTCTCTAAAATCGGTTCTAATTGATCGGAGCCGTTATCCTATTATGAAATGAACGCATGTGAGAAAAATATGTCATAGAACAAAAAATGAAGCCCTATGTCTGCTATGGGAATGAGAGCTTCATTTTATGCGTTTCATATTGTCAGGGAATTTTAAAAATTTATTCCTGTTTTTCTTATAAGAGCTTACCCTTCACGAATTTCTTTACGATATTTTGATCCGAGGACAAATACACAACCCGTTCCAAACGCTGTGCCATGTTGAGCGGATTTAGACCGTTAAAACTTCTGTCGTCTATCACCACGGCATCCAACTCATACCCCGGCTCAAAGCTGCCCACTTGCCCAAAGAAGCTCCCGCCGCCCTTGGTGGCCATGTAGAACGCCTCCGACAACGACAGCGGTTCTGCATCCCTATCCACGTAGACCGAATACAGCTTGGAAGCCAGTATCGCGTCGGAAACCGCCCGTAACATTGATATGGATGACCCGCCCGCAACATCGGTGCCCAGCCCCACATGCAGCCCCTTTTCCAGCATACGCCGCACCGGCGCGATGCCGCTGCGCAAATTGAAGTTAGACTGCGGGCAATGCGCCACAATCACCCCGTTGTCGCGAATAAAATTCATTTCGCTGTCAGACAGGTGCACACAGTGCGCCATAATGGTTGGCTGCTGCCCGAACAAGCCGTAACGCCGATACACATGGGCGTACGTCTCATCGTCCGGATGCAGCTGCTTCACCCAGCTGATTTCGTCCTCGTTTTCGGACAAGTGCGACTGTACCGGCACGTGATACCGCTGCGCCAGCTCTCCAAGCTTCTCCATCAGCTCAGGTGTGCAGGTGGGCACAAAGCGGGGCGTGATAACCGGCTTCGTGTTTTTGTACGTTTGTTCGGAATGGCGAATCCATCTCTCCGTATCGTTGAGAGACTCTTGCGTTGTCTCCACCAGCGAAGCCGCACAGTTACGGTCCATATTCACCTTGCCCACATATGTGGCAAGCCCGGCCTCCTCCAGTAATTGCATCAGCAAAGCAGCCGCATCGGCGTGCACCGTCGCATACACGGATGCGCGCGTGGTCACGCCAGATTTTAAAGCGGCACAAAAAGCGCCGTAGGCCGCTGACGCGTATTCGGCATCGGCATAGCGCGATTCCTCGGGAAACGCGTATTTATCCAGCCATGGGATAAGCGCCAAGTCCATACCCATGCCACGCACGGCAAACTGGGGTGCATGCACATGCAAATCCACCAGCCCCGGTAATATCAGGCTGCTGCCGCAATCCGTCACCTCGGCATGCCGATACATTTCCGGCAGCTCTGAAAACACGCCCGTCACAATGCCGTTTTCGCTGACGATATAACCGTTCTCCACGGTCGTCAGTTCTTGCTGCATTTGTGTGTATACAATATTCCCTTTAAGAATAAGCAATTGATCCGTTGACACTTCTATTCACCTTCCGCCGACTAAATGGGCCTCGTTCGCCCCTGGGCTGAGCGGCTCGTCACCGCTGGTCGGCCGGCATTTCCTTTCCAAGCCGTTTGTACATCGTTTTCTTCACAGCCCGCAGTATGTTCTCATAGCCGGTGCAGCGGCATAGATGCCCGCTCATCAGCTTTCGCAGCTCGTCGTCGGTGTATTCCCTGCCGCTCTCGAGTATCTCTATGGCAGACATGATGAAGCCGGGTGTACAAAAGCCGCATTGCACAGCCGCTTCATCGATGAACGCCTGCTGAATGTCACTGAGCTCGCCATTCGGGCCGAGCAAGCTTTCCAGCGTGCGTATCTTTTTGCCGCGCGCCCACACAGCAAGATATATGCAGGAGTTGTAGCATTCACCGTCGATAATGACGTTGCATGCACCGCACTCACCCACCTCGCAGCCCTTTTTCACAGAGGTCATGCGAAAATCGTTTCGGAGCATATCCGTTAGCGATGCACGCGCATCCACCATGACGGACACATCCTTGTCGTTTAGGTTAAAATCTATCATACGGTATTGATCTTTCATTATAACTCACCTCCGCAGCGTTTAACCGCTTCAATCAGCGCGCGCTTTGCCAGCTCCACGGCAATCTGTTGGCGCAGCGCCTTGGATGCACGCCAGGAATCGCGCGGATTGATGTCACTCAGCACCGCCTTGCCGAACGCTTTCACGGTTGCCTCAGACACAGGGCTTCCGTTTGCCACGGCCTCTGCGGACGGCACACGCATGGGCACCGGCCCCGCCACGCCGTAAGCGGCCCGCACGCGCTCAAACGTCTTCTTGTCTGGCGAGAGACGCACATTGACGGAACATCCCAGCGTTGCGATATCCATCGCGCCTCTCATCGCATATTTGATGTAGCTGCCGAAAGTATCCGCATAGCTTTCTTTCGGTATAATCAGCGCCGTTTGGATCTCGCCGGGGCGGATATCCACCGTGCCCGCTTTGATGTAAAACTCCTTAATGGGTATGTGTCGCACGCCCTCAGGGCCTGTCAGCTCCACCAACGCCTCCCACGCATGAAGTGTGGACGCGGAATCAGCTGACGTCACACCGTTGCAGGTGTTGCCGCCGATGGTAGCGATATTGCGTATTTGCGGGCCGCCCACCTGATCCACCGCTTCACCGAGAACGTTGATATACTTCTGAATGATCGGGTTTTTGGTGATGTGCGAGAAGCTTGTGAGCGAGCCGATGCGGATGGCTTCGTTCTCATCAATAGAAACGCCGCGCATCTCATCGATCATGTAGATGGAAATGAGTTCAACGCCCGCGCGCTTACCCTCGCGCATTTGTATCAGCACGTCTGAACCGCCCGCAATGATGTGGGCATCCGGGTGCTCCATGCGCAGACGAATGGCATCTGCCACGCTCTGCGCTTCATACAATTCCTTCATATCAAACATAGCCGTTATTCCTCCCCTTTTGAAGGATCTTCGATGAGGCCTTCCTCCATGAACCGTTGAAACAATATGTGCGGGTTTAATGGCAGCTTGTCAACCGCCACTCCGGTGGCATTCAATATTGCGTTGCGTATTGCGGGCGCAACGGGTGTGGCCGGGGGCTCACCCAGTGCCTTGGTGCCAAACGGGCTGGTGGGTTCCGGGTTTTCCACAAACTGCGCCTCCAAATGCGGGTGATCCAGCATGGTTGAAAGCTTATAATCGAGAAGATTGTTGTTAAGCGGTTTGCCCGTTTTCGGGTCAAACAGCAGCTGCTCGGAGAGGCCGTAACCGATGCCCATCGACATACCGCCATGCACCTGTGCCTCGGCCAGTGCCGGGTTAATCAGTGTTCCGCAATCGTGCACGTTGACGATTTTGGTCAGCGTCGCCCTACACAGGGGGATATCCACCTCCACCTCGGCGATACAGCAACCAAAGGAATACGCGTTGTTGGTGATATGGTAGCTGGATTCTGCGGTGATATGGTCGCTCTTCTTCATGCTGTACATCACCTCGGTCGACAGCTCTTCCAGCGTCATCATCACGCGCCCGTCCATAACTCGAACAATATTGCTGTCAATGATATCAAGATTCGATTCGGCCACACGGGTCAGTTCGCTCGCATGCTTGATTATTTTTTCTTTGAGTATCTGCCCTGTCTGCGTAATGGAGAAGCCGCACACATATGTCTGGCGAGAGGCATAGCAGCCAAGGCCATAAGGCGAAACGTCCGTGTCTTGGCTGGAAACGACGTGCACATCTTTATAATCCTTCAGGCCCACCGCGTCTGCCGCCATTTGGGCAAACACCGTATCGGCACCCTGCCCGATCTCTGTTTCACCCACCTGCAGCTGTATCGACCCATCTTCGTTCATTACCATGCGGCAGGAGGAGTGTTCCAGCGCGATGGGCCACACGGCCGTGTTATACCAAAAGCATGATATGCCAAGGCCCTTGCGAATGGGGCCTGTCTGGTTCTTGTATTCCTCAATCTTCTTATGATAATCCATATAAGCCATTGCCTTGTCGAGGCACTGGTTGTATGTATCATAGAAGTTCTCGTTTTTAGAGAAGTTATCCTTATAGCCCTGCGGCATCAGGTTTTTGCGGCGGAATGCTTCCGGATCCATACCGATCGCCTTGCACACGTCGTCCGTATGGCTTTCCACAGCGAACATGGCCTGCGGTATACCGTAGCCGCGCATCGCACCGGCTGTGGATTTGTTCGTGTAAACCGTGTAAGCGTCACACTGCACGTTAGGGCATGGGTACATTTGCGGAAACGCGCCCATTCCCTTCGCCGCAATGGCATGCCCATGCGAGGCATATGCGCCCTGATCCGAAAAGGCCTCCAGCTTGCGCGCAACATATGTGCCGTCAGGCCGTACCCACGAGACGATGTGAGAGCGGATGGCGTGTCGTGTGCGGTTGCTGACGAAGGTATCCTCACGCGGAACATCGATCTTCACCAGCCGCCCGCCAAGCTGCTGTGATATATAGGCCACCAGCGGCTCATACAGTGTATCCTGCTTGTTTCCAAAGCCGCCGCCGATGTACGGCTTGACAATGCGCACTTTTCCCCATGGTATACCCAGCGCCTGCCCCACCGTCCGGCGGACGATGTGCGGAATCTGCGTGGATGCGACAATCACGATGCGGTCGCCCTCGCCGTAGGCGTAGGCAACGAAGTTTTCAATATGGCAGTGCTGCACCACCTGCGTGTCGTACCATTTGTCTACGCAGATAAGCCCCGGCTCTTTTATGGCTTCGTCGTAGCTGCCGATTGTAATAGACGTATGCTTAAGTACGTTGTTTGGGTATTCCTCGTGCAGCTGCGGCATACCATCCTTCATCGCTTCCTGCGGGTCCAGCACAAAGGGAAGCTCCTCGTATTCCACCTTCACGGCGCGGGCAGCTTGTGCGGCGGCCACCTCATTTTCCGCCACCACGGCGGCCACGTCGTCGCCATAATAGCGCACGTGGCGGTTCAGCAGCAGCCTGTCGGCCACGTCCTGATGAGAGGGTTCGGTTGACCACGGATGCCCCGCTGTCGGGAACTGAATATCCGGAACGTCAAAACACGTAAATATCTTCACAACACCCGGCACCTTTTCCGCCTCGGAAATATCGACGGACTTTACATACCCGTGCGCAATGGTGGAGTGGACGACGACGGTAATCAGCGCGCTCTTGTCGCACAGATCGTCGGTATACTTGGCACGGCCGGTCGCTTTATCCAGTGCGTCCACGCGCGTAACGCTTTTTCCTACCTGACTCACAACGCATTCCCCCTTGTCGAATTGTCATTTACAATGATATATCTATCCAAACATTATCGAGCAAAGACCCTTATCTATCAAATCAATCCACTCTATATGCCTGACCTATGCACTTAATTAAGCAGGGCGTGTATGCACTCTTTGCCGCCCTGAAAAGAGGCGGTATGAATGCAAAAACCCCGGACCCGCAAAAGATACACCTTGAGAATCGAAGCTGCTTTTGGCCGGTTCACCCGGCGCTCACAGCGCAAATGCTCAACATGTATCTCTTGTAGCCTAGGGCAATTTACGGTCGCCTGTAGAGACGTCCATACCGA
The DNA here is from genome assembly GCA_023436525.1 of Bacillota bacterium. Taxonomy (GTDB): domain Bacteria; phylum Bacillota; class Clostridia; order Christensenellales; family SZUA-584; genus SZUA-584. The sequence goes on from JAEZIW010000086.1 coordinate 25,454, forward strand.
TTTATGGACTTATACAAGAGCTACTTAAAAGCCGCTAACACGATGTTTACCGTTCAGCAGCCTATGCTATTTCTTTGTATATTAATTCTATCAACTCGCACCTGCAATGTCAAGATGATACAAGGTGCGGACAAGTTAGTTTTACCTTCAACTTTGTTAATAAATTTAAAAAATTAATCTATTTCCCGTTTTCCTTCACATCAATATAATTATAAAGCGTAAACTTCGATATGCCAAAATACTTCGATACCTTGTCGCCCGATTTTGTAATCAAGAAAGCGCCCTTGTCCTGAAGAAATTTGATGGCTCTGATCTTGTCTTCCCTGTTCATCTGAGAGACCGGCTTATTCACAAGCTTAACCGATTCTTCAATCAGTTCATGAAGCAGACCGTTAACGCCCTTTGTTATTTTTTCGGGTTCGTTGCTGTCGTTCTTTGCGGTAATCAGGCTCTTCAATGTGAAATCCGCCATCATCAGATTTGTTATGTCATAGTTAATCGCAAATATGCCAACGACTTTGCCTTCGGTGTCTCTGATATAGATGGTGCTCGATTTTAGCACACGTCCGTTTTCCGTTTGCGTAAGATAATTGATTCTGTCCTGCAGCTCACCGGGCTTTTTGCTTCGCGCCTCAAACACGACTCTGCTGGAACCATCGCCAACCTTTCTGCCCGAAACATGTCCGTTTTCAATATAAACGATCGTGTGTTCCTCATCTTCCGTCAGATCGTGTATCACAACTTCGCAGTTATCACCAAAATGCCCCGTAATTCCTTGTGCCAGCTGTATCCAAAAAGGCATTAAAAATGTTTTATCCATCGAGCCCCCTCCAAATATGTTTTATACTAGAAAAATAATTTCAGATGTATAATAACATAAAGTGTATGGATATGTCATTATTATCGTCATTTATCTGTCATTAATATCGGCGGCAAATTGTTTCAATTTCTTTTTGATGTCTCTGGCTGTGGCAGATGCCGCAACTCCGCCCTTTGAGGTTTCCTTAAGCTCATATGGCAGCGCCCTGCCCACTTCTTTCATCGCTTTAATCACTTCATCCAGAGGAATAATACCGGTGATGCCCGCAAGTGCCATATCGGCAGAGGCGAACGCATTCGCCACGCCCATGGCGTTGCGCTTGCTGCATGGTACTTCCACCAGCCCCGCCACGGGGTCGCACACAAGCCCGAGTATATTTTGCAATGCGATGGCAGCCGCATTCAAGCAAGCCTCCACGCTGCCGCCACAGATTTCCGTTAAAGCGGAAGCCGCCATGGCCGACGCGGCGCCGATTTCTGCCTGACAACCGCCTTGAGCGCCGCTGATGGTGGCGTTTTCGGCAATGAGAATGCCGATGGCGGAGGAGTTGAAAAGCCCGCTTAACAGCACGTCTTCGCCGAGCTGCCTTTGCTCACATACCGCAAAAAGGCACCCGGGCACCACGCCGCAGGCACCGGCCGTGGGGCACGCGGTGATGCGCTTCATGCGTGCGTTTTCTTCCGTGACCGCAAGCGCGTAGGTGATGGCGCTGCCCAGCATGCAGCCGCAAAGCGTCTGCCCCGCTGCCATATACCGGTTCATTTTATCGGCGTTTTGGCCGATAAGCCCACCGATGGATGGCACGGTTGATACCGTTCCGGCCTCAATATTGGCTTTCATCACATTTGTGGCGGCCCTCATTTGCGCAACCACAGCTTTCCTGTCGGTTTCCTGCCGTTCCGCCTCGTGAAGTATCGCCAGCTCAGATATGCTGATGGAAAATTTGCCAGTCAGGTTTTCGATGTCTTTCTGATTTGAATACTGATATTGATACATGGCGGGCTCCTTAATAGAGCTGAGGAATGTATATGACATACATATCCTCAAGGCTTCTGATTCGCTTGACGATATCCGGTCCGATTGTCTGATCTGTTTCAATAATCATATACGCGCGGCCGTGCTTGCCCTGCCGGTACATGTTCATGCTCGCGATATTGATGCTTTCATCGGCCAGAATCTTCGCCACGCTCAGAACAGCGCCCGGTTTATCAAGATGATCCACAATCAGCGTGTTGTACTGCAGGCTGATTTCCAGATCGGTATGATTGATATGCGTGACGACGATATTTCCGCCGCCGACCGATACGCCGCTGACACTCATTTTTTCACCGTTTTTTCCGGTTAAGTCAAACTTAACAAGATTCGCATTCGTTGATGATTCCTGCTCCATCACAAAACGGCAGTCAAGCCCCGCTTCTTTGGCAATATCGTGCGCATCGTTGAGCCGCTCATCATCCGGCAGCACACCGGCAAGCCCGCCAACCAACGCTTTGTCGGTGCCATGGCCGTATAATGTGGCCGCAAACGAGCCGTAAACATGAATAACAGCCTGAGCAATCGGTTTATTAAAAATAGCCCGCGCCGCGTTCGCAAGGCGGCAGGCTCCGGCTGTATGCGAGCTGGACGGCCCGATAATGATCGGCCCGACGATATCAAAAACGCCGTAACTGCTTTTCATATTCTTCCCCTTTCGTTTGTCAATAATTGAACATCGGGGTATAATAACTAAAAAACAAAGGACAACACATCATGAAAATCGGCTGTATACTGCTGGCTGCCGGCGCAGGATCGCGCTTTGGCGGCAGCAAGCTGAATACGATTTTAAAAGATAAACCGATTATCGAATACATTTTAGCGAGCCTGCCGAATGAACCCTTCCATAAGCGTATCATCGTGGCGGCCAACAACGAGCTTTTACGAACCGGGCAGCGCTACGGCTTTGAAGGCGTTATCAACGACAGACCGGAGCTTGGCGCGTCCTTAAGCATACGCATGGGGCTAGAGGCGCTTGGCCCAGCCGACGCCTGCATGTTTTGCGTGGCCGACCAGCCGCTGCTGCAAAGAGATACGCTGCTGCATATGCTGGAAAAGTATGAACCGGGCACCATACTGACGCTGGAAAGCGGCGGCGTAACCGGCAACCCCAACATATTTCCCTCCGTGCTTTTCGAAGAACTCATCAGTTTAAACGGCGATGAAGCCGGAAAGACGGTGATCAGCCGCCATCCGGACATGCTTCGCCGCCACACTGTTTTCGATACATCTCAACTGCGTGATATCGACACACCGGAGCATTTCAGAGAAGTCAACGCTCTGCTGGAGGCCGAGCCGCAGCGTTACACTGAATTATAGACGCGCGTATTTACCGTACCACACCACATCCCGGTAATTCTTCGTATCCGTATCACCCTCGGTGCTGAAAACAAGCACTGTCGAATCGGCATCAAGGCCGATCTGTGCGGCCAGCTCGGGCCGGTGATTCATCAGCTCATCCGCAAAGCCTGTCCCGATTGCGCCCGACTCACCGGCGATCACACGATGATCATCTCCGAGCGGATTACCGAGTATGCGCATACCGTTCGCTGTTAACACATCATCACATGAAAAGAACCCATCCGCAAAGTTGCGAATGATCTCCCACGAGATCGGGTTTGGCACACCGCACGATAACCCGGCCATGATGCTGTCCATATCGCCGTCCACGCTGCACGCGGCGCCGTCGTTTTTGAGCCCCGATTCATAATAGCATGCGGCCTGATGCGGCTCGAGAATGAATATCTTCGGGCACTTATCACCGTAATGGTTGGCGAACACGGCTGTCATCGCAGCCGCCATCGAGCCGACACCCGCCTGCAAAAACATATGCGTCGGAACCACGCCGTTTAGCTGCAGAATCGCTTCATACCCCATCGTGGCGTATCCCTGCATCACCCATGTGGCTACCTGCGCATCGCCCTCGCTTGCGGTATCAAGCACAACCTCCCAGCCCTTTTCCGCCGCCAGCCGGTTCACCTCACGCACACACCAGTCATAGTTGTCGTCTGACACCACAACCGTGCCGCCGTAGCGCTCAATGGCGTCGATTCTGTCCTGCACGGTGCCTTTGGGCATGTAGACAATGGCCTTCTGGTTGAATTCATGAGCCGCCCACGCGACGGATTTACCGTGGTTGCCGTCTGACGCGGCCGCGAAAACGAGGTCGCCCAGCTGTTGTTTCACCTCGGCGGATTTCAGATAACTAAAGTCCACATCGGAGATATCCTTGCCGAGTTTTTTGCAGATGCTGCTGCCTACCGCATAAGCACCGCCCAGCAGCTTAAACGCCTTTAGGTTGCCGCGCTGCGATTCATCCTTCACATAAAACCCCGCAAGCCCCGCCGAGGCGGCGAAGCTTTGCAGGCTGACAAGCGGCGTTTGGTTATAGGCGCTGCCCATCGATTTGTGAAAGCGGTAAACCTTTTGCACTTCGCTTTCCGAGAAAAGCTCAGTTTCTTTCGTAAACGCGCTCGTTTTTCTTTTGTTCGGCGCGTATTTGATGAATTCCATAAGTTACGCCTCGGCCACTTTCTTATTGAACTCGTTGATCAATTCATCAAGCTGCTGTGTGTGCTTCGGAATATCCGTCCAGTAGCTGTCGTCTTCCCACTGCGCAACAATCTCGTCGTATGTTTTGCCCTGTTGCTCCACCCAAGTGTAATACTTTAAGTTGTGCACGGCTTTTCTGTCGTAGTAATTGAGTTCCTTCAAATAATCGATGCCGATGCCGTCGAAATAACGCGCATTCACCTCATGCGCCGCAAACGCGTCAAACTTGCCGTGTTCTTCGTTCAGCTCCGCTAAGCGGCTGCCGTACATCTCAATCGAATCGGTTAGCATGGTCACGATTGTGTCATTTTCTTTCAGTTCAAAGTACTTAGCGTATTTGATCGCCGCGACGATGTTCGCTGCGCCCGAAATGCCGACCCAGCTGAGTTTATCAATCACATCGCTGCTGACACCTTTTTCTTTAAGCAGCTTTAAGCCCTCAGGCTCGTTAAACATTCTGATCCACTGCATCGGAATCTCATCATCCACCGCCACAGCCACATCCGTGTTTTTTACATTGTGTACCCACGGGATATGCTTGTCTCCAATACCTTCGATGCGGTGTGCGCCGAAGCCGTTCATGTAAATTGTTGGGCACTGCAATGCCTCGGAGGCCACAATGCGGCTCTTCGGGAAAATCGTTTTCAAGTAATCGCCGGCCGCGATGGTGCCTGCCGAGCCCGTGCAGCTGATGTAGCCGTGCAGATTGCCGCCCACTTTATTTAGCACTTCTTCAATCGCGCTACCGGTAATTTCGTAATGCCACAGGTAGTTGCCGAATTCTTCAAACTGGTTGAATATCATCAAATCCTGCCCGGAATGGCGCAGCTCCCAGCACTTGTCGAATATCTCTTTCACGTTACTTTCGGTGCCCGGTGTTTTGATGGTTTCACCCGCGACGGTTTTGAGCCATTCAAAACGTTCCTTGCTCATGCCCTCGGGCAATATCGCAATCGAATCGCACCCGAGCAGCGCGGAATCATAAGCGCCGCCGCGGCAATAGTTGCCGGTAGACGGCCAAACCGCTTTTTGCGTGGTCGGGTCAAACTGACCTGTGACGAGCCTTGGCACGAGGCAGCTGAACGCCGCGCCCACCTTATGAGCGCCCGTCGGGAACCATTTGCCGCTGATTACCACAATTTTGGCCTTAACGCCTGTCAATGCTTCGGGCAGTTCGATATAGTTGACATCGCCGAAAGCTCCGCCCTTTTCAACGGGTTCGTTATGCCAATTAATGCGGTAAAGGTTTAAAGGGTTCACATCCCAAAGGCCCACATCTTTCAGCTGTTTTTTAATGCCGCTATCTATCAGATCGGGGTTTTTCAT
>JAEZIW010000097.1 GCA_023436525.1 Bacillota bacterium
CAGCACAGCAAACTTCGACTGGACGTTTATAGCCATTTTCGCTTTCGTCGTCTATATTTACGCAACGGAGTTGCAGCGCAAAAACTACCGCGGTATCGCGGCGGGCTTGGCTCTTTACATGGTGCACTGGTTCTATGAGATCATGAACGCCATCATCTGCGCGGCAACAGGCTTCGCGCTGTGGACCGTGTCTCCGGAAAGCACCAGCTTTGTGCTGCTCACAGGCGTGAGCTGGGAGCTGTCAATGATGTTCGCGGTGGCCGGGCTGATTATGAGCAAGCTGCTGCCGGAAGACCCCAAAGCAAAGGTTCTCGGCATTAACAACCGAATCCTGTTTGCCGTCGGCAATGCCGCGTTTTTCAGCGCGGTGGAAATTTTCCTCGCCTCCACCCCCGCGTTTATCTGGGTATACCCTTGGTGGGGTGCACTTCCGGTGTTCATCACCACGTATGTGCCGTTCTTCCTCGCGGCGTTCTTGGTGCCGGACAGAAAACCGAAGTTTCAGAAAATCTTCATCGGCGGTCTGGCAGCCGTCAATTTGCTGCTGCTCGCGGTATTGATACCGCTCGGCATTATCTAACCGACACTTGAGCAAAACGGTATCGGCTTATTGTCAGGTTGTCGGCAAGTCCGTTTGGTCATGGTTATGATAAGAAACAGATTCGGTCATCCTGAGGAGCGAGCAACGACTATGTAGTGGATCAGGATCGTTGAGACAGATTCTTCACCCACGATGCGGGGTTCTGAATGACCACTATTGTAGCTGTCTTCGTTTGCTGCGGTGCGTAAGTGCATGTTGTTTTCGAGCTTGTCGACTACGCAGTGGATTGGTGTCCCATGGCTTTACACGCACGCCCAGGCCCATCACTTAAAGCGCAGCTCCAATTGCGAGTCATTTCCGGCTGACCTTTCTTTCCGCATAAGCCACGCCCATATACATCAGCGCTGCCACCACCGCGAGTATCAGTATGCTCGCCATCACAAGGTCGAGCTTGAACACTTGCCCGCCATAGACAATCAGATACCCAAGCCCCGCTTTGGAGACAAGATATTCTCCCACAATTACGCCGACCCACGTCATGCCGACGTTGATCTTCAATGTCGATATCATGGTGGGCACGCTGGCGGGCAGCACCACCATCTTCAATATCTGAAAACGCGTGGCCCCGAATGTACGCATCAGCAGCACCTTTTCTTCGCTAACCTCCAAAAAGCCGTTCAGCATGCTCATGACTGTCACAATCACCGATATCAACAGCGCCATGGTAATGATCGCGCCTTCTCCCGCCCCCACCCAAATGATGATTACCGGGCCAAGCGCTATTTTGGGTAAACTGTTTAACACCACAAGATACGGGTCAAGCGTCCGCGCCACCAGCGGAGACCACCATAAGCCGACTGCCACGGCAATACCAATCACGGTGCCGAGCGTGAATCCGGCCACCGTCTCCCACAGTGTCACGCCGATATGCATGAACAGCTCTCCCGAGTTATACAGCGATGCAATGGTATTGACGATGCGCGACGGAGAGCTCATTATAAACGGGTCAATCCACTTCAGTGCTGCCGACAGTTCCCATAAACCAATCAGCAACAATAACACCCCAACCCGAACGATCAAAACTTTTCTGTTGTCTCTTTTTATTTTTTTTAAGTAAGCCTCATGTTCAGAGAATTCTCCGGTTCTTTTCTTACTCGACATGCACCGCTAGCTCCTTCCACAGAAAATCAAAATACTCCCTGAATTTTTCGTCCTGCCGTTTGTGTATCGGAGGAGCGCTCATGTCGTCAAACTCAATCTTCAATTCAGTCTTAACCGTTGTCGGCCGCATAGACAGCACAAGCACCCTGTCCGACATCGATATCGCCTCGGCAATATCGTGCGTTACCAGCACCGCTGTCTTTTTTTCTGTCCGAATGATCTCAGAAATCTCGTCCGAGAGCGCCAGCCGCGTTTGATAATCGAGCGCAGAAAACGGCTCATCGAGCAGCAGCAGCTCGGGGTCAACCGCAAGTGTGCGAATCAGCGCCACCTTCTGGCGCATACCGCCGGATAACTGCTGCGGGTAATACTTTTTGAAATCCCCGAGGCCGTATTTTTCAAGCAGCTCGTTGGCGTTACGCCGCGCCTCTTTGGTGCATTTTTTTCGCACCTGCAGCCCAAGAACGATGTTCTCCTCAATGGTGCGCCATTCAAAAAGGTGGTCTCTTTGCAGCATATAGGCCACAAGCTCGCTGTACCCCGTCACTTCCTCATTTTCAAGTGTAATCTTTCCGCCTGAGGGCGGTATCAGCCCCGCAATCAATGAAAGCACCGTTGTTTTGCCGCAGCCGCTCGGCCCGATGATGCTCAAAAACTCTTCCTTGTATACTGAAAAAGAAAGATCCGCAACAACCTCGGTTTGCGCTTTCGCTGTATGGTAGTTTTTATTGATATGTTCCACCCTCACGAGTTCTTCCAATGCGATCTCTCCTTTTTAGTCTCCATCAAGCCGCAGCACATAGGGTTTCGCCGGGCTGAATAAACAAAAGACGTTGTGAAATGATTTATACTCACCCTCGCTTATAATAACAGTATATTGAAAGCATATCATTTGGGTTCTGACAACATTCAACGTGCATAAAGCATAAAAAAAGAGCCTCGTTACCAAGACTCTTTTAAGTATATCCGTTCAAATAAGACTATCAGCTTAATTCATCCACTACCTTTTGCGCATATGATGTATCAACAACGTCCGTAAACCCGACTTTATCCTTGAGTACACCCGCCTGAATAATGATGTCCTGCAAACGGCTAAACGCTTCGACTTTCATCACCGGGGTATCCATCCATGCGTCAATCGCCCGATACGATTTTGCAACCATCACGAGTGATTCCTCGGTGGTGTCCGGGAAGAAGCTCACAATCGCTTTGGCCACTTCTTCATCTGTTGCTTTTTGAACAAATTGCTGCCCTTTATACACGGCTCTTAAGAATTTTTCAATAACCAACGGATTGTCTTTGATGTAGCTTTTCTTCGCCATAAACGCTGTGTACGGCACTTCGCCGCTCTCAGCGCCCACCGCATCCAGAATGTATCCTTTGCCTTCTTTTTCAAACATCGAAGCCGTCGGTTCAAACAGCGTCACATAATCGCCTGTTCCGCCTTCAAACGCGCCGCCCATCAGATTGAACTGTATGTTGGTGATCACTTCCACATCTTTGCCCGGTTCCAGGCCGTTCTTCCTCAAAACGTATTCCAGCGTCATCTCGGGTACACCGCCCGCGCGTCCGCCGATGATGGTCTTGCCTTTCAAATCCGCCCATTTAAAATCCTCATCGGGTGTACGGCCCATTAAAAACGACCCGTCTCTTTTGGTCAGCTGCCCCACCACCAGCGCGCTGTCCTCTTTGCCTTCGTTAAACACGTAGATTGCCGCTTCGGGTCCCATCAGACCGATTTCAGCCTGCCCGGATAACACAGCCGTCATCGATTTGTCCGCCCCGCCGCCGTTCACAAGCTCAAGCTCAATACCCTCTTCCTTGAAATATCCGAGCGAAATCGCGGCGTAGAGCGGTGCGTAGAAAACAGAGTGCGTCACTTCATTCAGCGTTATCTTCTGCGTGGTCTGACTGGCGCATCCCAGTAACGCTGTTGCCATCAACAGGCAGAGCACCGCCGCCACAAGCCTTTTTAACATAGCATCCCCTCCTTACAATATGGCTCGCTTCATCATATTCAAAAGAGTACAGAATGTGTAATAGCATTTTGCCTTCGTTATTTACGTTCTCTTTTAAAGAAAAAACAGACACAATCATTGATCGTATCTGTTTGCTTGACTGGCTGATTTCTCCCCAAGCACAGTTCGTATAACCCAGGGGGATCATTGTCATTTTCTTATACGCTCAGAGGTATTTAAATAACTCTGCCCGGCAGGAGCGGTTACGGATTGGGATGAAGGTGAATCCACGTATTGCCCGGTCGTAATACAATCTGCTTTCCTTCCGCATCATAAAACACCGTCTTGCTGCTCTCTGTTTTGCGTTCCCATTTGCCTTTAACCAGTTTTCCTCCCACATATATATCTGCGTTTCCGCTACCGACCAATTTCCATAGCTTAATACCCTCTACAGAATCATAGGTTGAGTACTGTACAATGATGTTTTTGACATGAACCTGTTCATTCGTCTCTTTGGATGAAAACTTTTTACCCTCCATAAAACGAAGATATGTGTCGCTCTTCGCGTCATACTCGTAGCTGACGTAGTTTTCTTTATCGGCGCACATTTTCAGCGATATCTTGGCTACCGTTTCACCCGGATACGCGGCGTCCTGTCCAAACAACCAGTGCAACGGCTCCGGTTTGTAGTCGTACAAGGCTTGTGCAGCAAGCGCATTCGCCTCAACGTTGTGCGGCGCTTTTATCCCGGAAATGCGTTTATAAATCTTGTTCCATTTTCCTTTTAAGCCATCAACATCAATCTTCACCTGTTTCTTAAGCGGATGGCCATAATAGCTGTATGGCTTATTAAAATCTACTTCTTTTTCACCGGAACCGCCGAAGTGCATGAAAACGGCGTTCCACTCATTTTGTATATATAGAAAAGGAGGGCGTGCACTGCGTATCGGCATAATCTTTTCGGGTACATTGTCTGAGAAGACACAAACAAAACGCGTGATACTGCCTTCCACCGGAACCTCATAAACAACATCCGCTGTTTGCAGCCCTGTTTGCGGCCTTGCAGCCGAAGAGTTTTCAATTACTGCAATAACCGGTTTATATTCATTAAAAAACGGCAGCCCTGTTGTAAAAGAGATATCTTTAATCGCAGGCGTTGGAGATGGTGTTGGCTCGGGCGTTGGCGTTACAGAAACTGTTGGTTTAGGAGTTGGGGCCGGTGTTGTTTCCTCGGGCTCGGGGGCAGCGCATGCTGTGAGCATTATTGCGAAAACAAGCATAAATACCAGTAGTCTTCGTTTCATTTGTAGCTCCTCCTGCTTTATTTAAAAATAAGTCGAAATATTGTAACATTATTCGGTTTTTTTGGCAACAGAGCTGTAAAGCCAAACCAGCTCCTGATGGTGTTCACTAACCACACCGAAAAACCCCATCAAGCTGACCGCTGCTCACAATCTCAAAGGAAAGCCTAAGCCGCGGATTACATAGAGTATTAAATGATAATATCCGCCAGCGTGAAAAGGTTTATCCCCATTTATCCGCGTTAAATCGCACGCAAGACATGTCAGTATTCAGGTCAACGCTCCGCTCAAAATACCACGTCTTCCGGCATTCTGGCTCGGAGAGTTTTTCATCAATACCTTATACTGTGAGTTGATGAATTAACTTTTCCGCTTCGGCTTCAATGGTTGCTATTTGCTTTTGGCTGTCAGCAGCCGACACTCCTTTGACACCAATATAAACCTTCAATTTGGGCTCTGTCCCTGAAGGTCGAATTGCAATCCATCCATCGTTATCAAGTTCATAGCGAAGAACATTTGATTTTGGCAGATTGATCGTCTCAGTTTTGCCGCAGCTCGTTCGTGTCGCGCTTAAATAGTCTTCCGTCGCAATAATATCCCGTCCGCAAATGGCTTTCAATGGATTGTTTCGCAAATAATCCATCAGCGATTTAATCTTTTCCACACCTTCTTTGCCGGGCAGCGTATAGGTTTTTAACGCTTCCTGATAGTAGCCATAAGCTTCAAACATGGCTTCTAACGCCTTTGGCAGCGTACAGCCGCCCTGTTTGCAGCGTGCTGCCGCTTCACACGTGAGCAATGCCGCAATCACGGCATCCTTGTCTCTCACAAATGTCCCCGAAAGATAGCCGTAGCTTTCTTCAAAACCAAAAATGAAATCACCGTTCTTAAGCGCTTCCATTTCTCCTATCTTTTCACCGATATACTTAAAGCCCGTCAATACGTTAAAAGCTTTAATACTATTTTTCTTGGCCATCGCATCTGCCAATCGCGTGGATACAATTGTTTTAACGATATAGTCTTGCGGCTTCAGCTTGTCCTGTGCTGCTCTGGAACGCAGGCAATTATCAAGAAGCAAGCATCCCAGTTGATTGCCATTGATGAACACAAATTGCCCTGTTTCATTTCTGGCAGCAATCCCAAGGCGGTCACAGTCCGGGTCAGACGCTATAACAATATCTGCGCCTTGTTTTTCAGCCAGGTTGATTGCCAAATCCAGTGCGTCATGATTCTCGGGATTCGGACTTTTCACCGTACTAAACTCTGTATCAGGTTCCTTTTGCTGTTCAACCACGGCAACATTCGAAAAACCCGCTTGAGCAAGCGCGCGGGTCACCGGCACCAGCCCGGTTCCATGAAGCGGCGTATACACCACCTTCAGATCGTTCTTGGCTTCTTGGGTGACATCGCCGGACAGACTTAAAACATTGTTCAAGTAAGCATCGAGCACGGCATCATCAATCAGCCGGATTTTGCCCTCCTCCAGCGCTGTCGCAAACGCCATTGTTTTTGCGCTCTCAATCGGCTCAACTTTTTGTATGAATTCAGATATCAGCCCCGCTGCCGCATCAGTCACCTGCCCGCCGTCCATGCCGTATACCTTGTAACCATTGTATTCCTTGGGGTTATGGCTGGCCGTCACCACAATTCCCATGGCACAATGCAAATAACGCACCGTAAACGAAAGCACGGGTGTTGGCATCAATTCTTTATACAAATGAACTTTTATGCCATTGGCCGCAAACACACAGGCCGCTTCCTGTGCAAATTCTTTAGACATGCGCCGCGAATCATAAGCAATCGCAATACCCGAGATTTTTTTTGGCAAGCTCATACTGTTTATATAGTCAGCAACACCCTGCGATGCTTTTCTGACTGTGTAAATATTCATTCGGTTTGTTCCCGAAGCCACGATACCTCTTAAGCCGCCAGTGCCAAAATCTAAGTTTTTATAAAACCGATCTTCAATTTCTTTTTGATCTGTGATTTGCGCTAATTCATTTCTTATTTGTTCACTGAAATAATTGTTTGTGCACCAATCATTATATATTTGCGAATAATTCATTTTTCCTCCGAACATGTTTTGTTTATTATTATCCATATATCCAATAATTCTTAGAACCTGTGTCAGCATATAGTTGAGTTCTCAATTAAAACAGTATAAAGCCAATTGTTATATCTTTCAAGTTTTCTTCGGGCGGATAAAAAAGCTTAAGCGTTAATTTGCTTTTCTCTGCTGATTCTGAGCATATCGCCGGGAAGTAATTTGCTTTCGCTCTTAAGCTTGAGCATTTCTTTGGGATGCGGCGCGCTTTGTCTGTCTTCCCCCTCCAGCGTCTGCAACCCGCCAATCGTCACTGAGCCGATTCCGCTTGGCGACAGCACCTCAAGTGTATCGCCCACGCTGAACTTGCCGCGCTGTTCAAACAGCGTCCAGCCGTTCTCGTCGGTCACTGCCTTTACCACGCCCACAAAGTCGCAGGTGCGTTCCACCTTACCCCGCTTGATATCCTGCCCCTGCTCACGCGGGTTGCCGTAAAAAAAGCCCGTGGTATACGCCCGGCTGCCCGCCTTTCCGATTTCATCGAGCAGAGTCGGTTCAAACGGACGTCCGGCCTGAGCGTCGTCCAGCGCCTGTCTGTATGCACGGGTTACACACGCCACATAATAGGCCGATTTCATGCGTCCCTCAATCTTTAAAGACACAATACCCGCATCAATCATGTCGCTCAGGTGCTCTATCATACAAAGATCCTTGGAATTGAGCACATATGTACCGCGCTCATCCGACAGAATCGGGAAATACTCGTTTGGATAGCCCTTCTCGGAAATCTGATACTCCCACCGGCAGGGCTGCGCACACGCGCCCCCGTTGCCGCTGCGTCCGGTAAAAACATTGCTTAACAGGCACCGCCCCGAATACGCGATGCACATGGCGCCGTGCACAAACGCTTCAAGCTCCAGTTCTTGCGGTGTGTTCGAACGTATATCCGCGATTTCGGATAATGACAACTCACGCGCAAGTATCACACGGCTCGCGCCTTGCTCGTGCCAGAACCTCGCGGTCAGCGCGTTGGTGGTATTCGCCTGAGTGCTGATATGAACGGGAATCTGCGGTGCTGTTTGTTTTGCGGTTATAAGCACACCGGGATCACTGACAATAAACGCATCCACACCCGTTTGTGCCAGCAGCGAGATATAATCTTTAAGGCCATGAAAATCGCCCGGGTGGAAAACAGCGTTCATCGTAATAAACAGGCGTTTTCCCCGGCTGTGAAGGTATGCTGCGCCTTCGGCCATATCATCGGGTGTGAAATTGTCGGCAAATGCCCTCAGGCCATAGGCTTTACCCGCGGCGTACACGGCATCCGCCCCAAAATCAGCCGCTGCACGAAGGCTCTCCATACCGCCCGCGGGCGCTAAAAGCTCAATCATTGGCAGGTGTGGCCGACGGTGCCGGTGTCGGGTCGGGAGAGGCTTCATAAGCTGCTTTATTCTTTTCGTGATCCTTTAGCGTCTTGGCATAAACAAGATCGCTGGATGTCTTATCTCTGTTAACAAAATAGTAGAATCCCTGATCAATATAATCCTGGTTCGGATAAAGTGCCGCACCAATGGCCTTCGCGCCAGGGTTGTTTATGGGCCCTACCGGAAGGCCTTTATACATATACGTGTTATACGGCGAATCGATGCTTTGTTCCTCAGCGGTGTATGTCTGCTTCTTTATACCCGTGACGTATCTGAGCGATGCGCAAGACCCAAAAGCCCAATTGTCTTTGAGGCGGTTGTGAAACACTGCCGATACATTTTTGAAATCCTTTTCGGTGGCTTCCCATTCAATCATAGAAGCCAGTGTAACCACTTGATCAACCGTCAGATTCAGTTTCTGTGCCTGCACCAAATACTCCGGTTCAAACACGTTCTTAAACTGGTCAAGCAGCTTTTTGATCACTTCCTTGGGCGTCGCATCCGTGTAAAACTCGTAGGTGTTAGGCGCGAGATATCCTTCCAGTTCATACCGACGCTTGCTTAAGTTATCGTTGCCGTTCAATGCCGCAATAAAATCATAATCTGCACTGAAAGCGTCCGCATCATCGCAAAGCTTTAGAAATTCGGCCTTTTCGGCAGCGTCAAAC
>JAEZIW010000112.1 GCA_023436525.1 Bacillota bacterium
CTTACGGTACCGTTATCGCCACGCTGATTGCGACAATGGGCGATTCGGCTTTTGTGCTGATTTCCACAAATCCTCTCGACTACGTTTATGTTTCGGCTATCAGCTTCACAGCCGCCATTCTTTGCGGCTATCTGGTCGACAAATTGAAGATTGACGGCGGCTTCGCCAAAAAGCGTGAAGCGCTGCTGAAAAAGAATACACTCTCAAACGAGGAGCATGCAAAACTGCATGCCGAGCCGATGCGTCATATCGGCCACGAAGAGGGTGACAGTATCGATGTCCTGCTGCACCATCAACAAAAAGGGGTGCGCTCAGGCGGCCTGATCGACCGGTTTATTCACCACGGCGCATACAAAATATTCTGGGTTCTCATCGCCGTCGGGCTGTTTCTCGGTGTCTCGCTGTTGTTTCAAGTCGATGTGAATACCTCGCTTGGTATTCCGCATATCGGCACGGTCATCGGCATCACGGGTATGGTTTACTGTCTTGTGTATATGGTGCTTGGGAAGCGTTTCTTAAAAAACGAAGAACACGAGGAAGAAGAACAAAAGTTATTCTCTTTGAGGGAAACACTTGTACACAATGCTCAAGATACCGCGTTCGTCTGCGTTTGGGTGTTTGCTGCCTATTTCATCTATGAGCTGTTTGTTATCTTTGTGGGCGGTGAAGCCGTTGTGGCATCGTGGATGATGTCCACCGGGCTGATGTCGGTTATCATCGGTGCGGCCATCGGGCTGGTGCCGGGCTGCGGGCCTCAGATCATATTTGTATCGCTGTACGGAAAAGGCATGATGCCGTTTGCGGCGCTGCTGGCCAACGCGATCTCGCAGGACGGCGACGCACTGTTTCCGCTGCTCGCAATCGACCGCCGCTCATCGCTTATCGCAACCGTGATTACCACCCTGCCCGCGCTGCTGTTCGGCATTGGTGGTTATTACATTGAAACCTTGCTGATCGGCTAGCTGTATCAATAAAACGCACCGTAGGTTCCATTTTTCAGTTCCTGATACAGCTCTTTCATCTGCCTGCCGCGGTCGCCATACAGAAATGAAAAGGTACATGCGTCGGTACCGATATTCAGCACACGCAGTACGTTTTGTGTGTCATCTTGCGTTCGGCTCACTTTGGTGATAGACGAAAACGGCAGGAAAAGCATTGAACACGAGAGGTCTGGCTGTCTGACCGAACGAACGCGCTTATCCCGCTGCAGCACAATCAGTTCCGTATCGTTTGTTATAAACGCTGTGCTCGACATCATCTGTTTTTTAGACAGCACCGACACGGCTTTGCTAAATAAACGCTTTTTGCGCGGTGTCAATATTGACGGCGGCTGATAAGCGACAAGGCGTATTCTGTTATCTCTTTGCTTGAACTGATCAACAATAAGCGCATATCGGTGTTCAATCGTGTTAATGTTGTACTCAAGCGGCCTTAAGTTCAATACTTTTTCTTGTGTTTTGTATTTTTCTCTGATGATGTTGATCAGCCTCAACATGATCACTTCAGATACGGTGTTGTATTCAATCGTCAGCGTCTCATCAAGAAGATACAGTACCAGCTGCCCTTTTAACAGCGCCGTTGCGTTTTTGACGGCAACAATATCTTGATACGGGAGCCTTCTTTCTTCAACGCTGTTGTTCACACGCTTTAATATGTAAAGCTGTGTGCTTAATGCCGCTATCACATAGTCATACAGATGCATATCCGGTTTTGCGTCTCTTCGGTCGATCTTTCTGGGTATTTTAATCAGCATCACCGGCGGCTCAGATACTTTATAGACATTCACAAACAAGGGCGGCATGGTTTGCTGATCATCAATCTCAAAAACCCACGGCCCGAAAGCATCATATTCAGCGGTTCTTTCAGCAGTCATGGCATATGCCCTCCTCCATATAATAACAGCATTACATTCATAATAACTGTCACAACCTTCCAAGTCAATCGGACTATTTTAAGGCGGAGTCTGATCATTATTGTCCATATACCATGAATCAATATCAACTTATATTATCAAATTGTATTTTTGGAGAATAAAAAAAACCTTACGGCTCAGCAAATCAATTATAATTCTTTTTCAAACAAGTAGAACAAGCCTTTTCTGTATGTCACTTCCCCAGCTTGCCGATATCCGAGAGCTTCATAAAGCCTCAGCGCATGCGGGTTTTGGGAATAAGCGTCCAGCCGCACCGAACGAAATCCCTTCTCCTTAAGCATAGTGTGTGCCAGCAGAATCGCCTGCCTGCCGTACCCACAGCCCTGACGAGCGGGGTCGATACAGAGCCGGTGTACCACGGCAGACGGCGCTTCAAATTCCCACACGGCTTGTGCATACGACTCATCCTCACGGTCGTTCAGCACCACCGCACCGACAATGCGCGTATCATCGCACACAAGATACATCTCATTGTTGTTCATATCTGCTTCAATTTGAGCTTCGCTTGGGTAAATATCGTCCCATTGAAAGATGCCCTTCTCGCACATAGCCGCCACGGCACGCTTATAAATCCCCTTTACGGTTGTCTCGTCAGCGGGCCGCGCAAGCCTAAGAGTCAGCATTAAACTTTAATCGTCGGGTCTTCGGGGCGTGCACGATAAAGCACGAATTTGCGCCCTGACGACGAGACCGGCTCAGCCCCTGTCGCTTTTGCAATTTCGGCCACCATCTCGGCTGCGGTCACCGAGGCGTTTTGCTGCACGGTTCCCTTTATCAACTCGCGCGCGGTCAGCGCGTCATCCACCTGAACAATCACGTTCTCCGTCAGGCCTGATTTGCCCACATAAATAATCGGATCTAAATTATTGGCCATCGCACGCAGCGCGGCTCTTTGCTTGCTTGTCAGCATGAATGTTCTCCTAATCCACAAAGTCGAATTCGAGCCCCTCGAGGCTCACTGTATCCCCCGTTTTGGCACCCGCTCTGCGCAGTGCTTTAATCACGCCGAAATCCTTGAGCAGCTTTTGAAAATGCCGCATCGAATCCGGATCCTCCGGGTCGGTCTTGGCGAGTATCTCCTGTATCACATGGCCCTCCACGTAATAAACCCCATCTTCCAGTATGATCTCAAAGCCCTGGTCTTCCTTCTCAAGCGCCCATTCCTCAATCACACCGTCTTCCTCCACGGGCAGCGGCACCGGCAGATGGTCGAGCATTTCCGATGCTTTTTCGAGCAGCACATCGGTGCCTTCGCCAATCGCGGCGCACAACTCAAACACCTCAATGCCCGTCGGCGCCAAATAATTTCTCAGCCGCTGTGCATTCTCGTCCGAGCCCGGTGCGTCCATTTTGTTCGCCGCAACGATTTCGGGCCGCGTTCCAAGCTCGCTCGAATAACTCACCAGTTCCTGCCGTATCACCTGATAGTCTTCCACGATGTCGCGCCCTTCGCTGCACGATGCATCCACCACATGTATCAGCATGCGCGTACGTTCAATGTGGCGCAGAAAATCGTGCCCGAGCCCCGCGCCTTCATGCGCACCCTCTATCAATCCGGGTATATCCGCCATAATGAAGCTTTTGTCACGCATCTGCACCACACCTAAATTCGGCGACAGCGTGGTGAAATGATACGCCGCAATTTTAGGCCGCGCGCTGGTGCATGCGGCCAGCAGCGTGGATTTTCCGACGCTCGGAAAACCGATCAAACCGATATCCGCTATGGATTTGAGTTCGAGTATCACATGACGGCCCTTTGCCTTGCGTCCGTGCGTCGCAAACCGCGGGTTTTGGCGTGTCGGCGTCGCAAACCGCGCGTTACCAAGGCCGCCCTTGCCGCCCTTCAGCAGCACCCGGCGTCCTTCACGCATATCCGCTGCCACACGTCCCGTCTCAAAATCCTTAATGACCGTGCCCGCAGGCACCTTAATCACCAGATCATCGCCCATTTTACCGCGCATATTCTTCTTCTTGCCCGGTTCACCGTTCGGCGCAACAAATTTCATTTGATATTTAAAATCCATCAATGTGCGCATGTTCTCGTCAACTTCAAACACAACCGAGCCGCCGTCGCCGCCGTCACCGCCGTCCGGGCCGCCCGCATTAACGTACTTTTCTTTGCGGAACGAAACGCTGCCGCTGCCGCCGTCGCCCGCTTTGATATATATTTTCGCTTTGTCAACAAACATTGTAATAATTAACCCTTTCCGCCCCATTGGCAGATATCATATAAGAAGCATGTGTCACAGGCCGGCTTACGCGCGCTGCATACCTTGCGCCCATGCCAAATCAACCAGTGATGTGCGTCCGACCATTTTTCTTTCGGTATGTTTTGCATCAGCTGCATTTCCGTTTCCAGCACATCCTTGGCACTCGCCAGCCCCAAGCGGTTCGTCACGCGAAACACATGCGTATCCACCGCGATCCCGGGAACACCGAACGCGTTTGACAGCACCACATTTGCCGTCTTCCTGCCCACGCCGGGCAGCTTCGTCAGTTCCTCCATCGTGCGCGGCACCTCTCCGCGGTACTCATCCGCGAGGATGCGGCAGGTCGCCAGCAAATTTTGCGCCTTGGTGTGATAAAATCCGCAGCTTTTTATGTAGTCCTCGAGCTCAGCAAGGCTTAAGCGCAGCATGGCCTTCGCATCCGGTGCTTTCTCAAACAGCACCTCCGTCACAGCGTTCACCTGCTTGTCTGTCGTCTGAGCAGACAGCATCGTCGCGACGAGCAGCTCATAGGCATTACGAAAGCGCAATGCAGGCTTCGCTCCGAAGTATTTTAGCTCCAGCCTTTTTAGTATTTCCTGATTGTTGTTCATTTTTTTCTCCCGGTTGTCCATATATTATATCGGCAGTTGGCATAAAAAACAAATGCTTTTCTCACGGCCAAGCTTTGCGGCGTATATTTTGTACTGAGCAGCGAAAAATATCATTATGTTTAATGTGATTATTAAAACAGCGATACTTTATTTCTTTGCGATGCTGGTGATCCGCCTGATGGGCAAACGGCAGGCGGGCGAGCTGCAGCCTTTTGAGCTGATCATCGCCGTTATGATTGCGGAGGTAGCCGCCACGCCGATGGACGGCCCCGGCATACCCATTACCTATGGCATCGTGCCTGCCACGATGCTGCTCTTGCTGCACAATCTGATTGCCTTTATCTCAATAAAAAGCGACAAGGCGCGTGCGTTTTTTTCGGGCAAGCCGAGCATCGTGATTCATAAGGGAATCATCCGGCGCGAAGAGCTTAAAAAGCAAAGCTATAACTTGAACGACCTATTGGAGCAGCTGCGCAACAAAAACGTGATGAATATCGGCGATGTGCACTATGCGGTGCTGGAAACCAACGGCGAGCTCAGCGTGATGCTCAAGCCCGAGAAACGCCCGGCCACCCCGGAAGACATGAATATTACCCCGAATAACCCCGGTTTTTGCTACGATGTGATACTTGACGGCAAGCTTAAGCCGGATAACCTGCAGCGTCTGGGGTTCACGGTCAGTCAGTTGGAAAGCATCATGAAAACCAACAACTTGAAGCGCATACGGGACGTTTTTTTAGCAACAGCCGATGAAACCGGCAGTGTCTTGTTTCAAGATTATAACGGTCGTCAATCCACGGGGAGCCTGTCCAATGGCTAGGAAAATAACCACGTTCTTTCTTCTGGCCTTAATCTTCGGTGGCGCGATTCTACAGCATATTTACGTTACCGGCGCGACAGAACAGCTGAAAAACGACTTGGATCAGGTTTATGTTGCACTGAAATCCGAGGATTACGAAAAAGCAATAACAGCCTCCCAGACTTTCACCGAGAGCTGGGAAAAGGAAAAAAGTCTTTACGAATCACTTTTTAAACATGAAGAAATCGATTTGATTTCCGCAGGAGCAGCCCGCATATCTGATTTGTGCGCGCAGCGCGATAAGGCAGAAGCGCTCGCCGAAACAGCGGAAACGCTTTATTACATCAACCATATACACGAAATTGACAGCGTCAAGCTGGAAAATATATTGTAATGTAGCTTTTAGCGCCATGAAAAGCTGTAAGACCAGCTTTCGGGCTTTGCGTCTTCGGCAAGATCAGGTTCATCAAAAACGATGCCGCCGGCGAGCCCGGTTTCTTTGGCCGTCAGCTCAAAATGACAGGCCGCAATGCCCATATCGATACGCTGCATGCAAAAGCCGTAAAGCGTGTTGCCCGCATAAAGCTTATCGGCCGCGAGATAAAAGTGCATCACATCCCCCATGCGAATCACGCGCCACGGCTGCTTGTTCGAAGCAGACGGCCCGATACGCACCATCTCAAGGCACGTTTGCAGCGGCCCCTCATCTAAAAACAGCGGCGTTTTCACACTTCCATCGAAAAAAATCTCGCCAAAGCGCTTGCGTTTTCTCGCGCCCGCGCCTGCCGCCACCATCTTCTCGGTCAGCGTTTTTTTCTCCGCCGCGTACCCGACAGGCGAAATGGCCGGCATAAATTCATTATTCGGCTTAACCAAAGCCAGAAAGGCTGCCCGTTTAAACGTGCCGCCGAGCCAGCAGGTGCCAAACCCCTGCGCCGTGGCAAACAACACTGCCTTTTCAAATGCGTATCCAAAGCCTTCAATATCGCGGCCGCCTTTTTTCACGCAGCCAGCAAAAAACGTTTTGACGCCCTTGATGAAGCCATAGGTGCCGAGCTTGCCGGAACCGCCTTCCACAATGTCAAAACGCACCTGCGCGCCAAACGGATTCTCAGCGGCCTCAGCGAAATAGCCTTTAAGCCGATCAAGCTTTTCGGGCTCCACCGGTTTCGAGTCGTAAGTTCTGACGGATGTTCTTTTTTGTATCAGTTCAATCACGCTTTGTTCTGCAAGCATATATTCCTCCGCAAAAACGAATAACGATAAGTATCGTCTATTAATCAGGAAGCACTGATGAGATGAGGCGGGCCGGATCAGCGAGATGATTCTTATGTTCTGCAAGGAGCGTAACCGCCGAAATAGCAGCGCTATTTCAAGGTTGCAGCGACACAGCAGAACGGAAAATCAGCCGCTTAGACGGTGCGGCGAATGAATCAGCGCTTCCGCTAAAAGCTCCATCGGTGTCGTCGCATGCTCACGTTAATCACGAGCCCGAACGCAATCATATTGGTCAATAAATTTGAGCCCCCATAGCTCATAAACGGCAGCGGAATCCCCGTGATGGGCATTACCCCGATGTTCATGCCGATGTTCTCAAAAATATGAAACAGCGTCATCGCCGCCACACCCACAATAATCAGCGTACCAAAGTCGTCCTTCGCTTTGGTTGCCAGATACAGCGTTCGAATAATCAGCACAAAATAGAGCAGTATCATGATGACCACACCCACAAAGCCGATCGCTTCGGCAGTGGATGCAAATATAAAGTCGGTTTGTTTAGCGTAGATATCCGAAAGCTTGCTTTCTCCGCCCATGGAAAACAGCCCCTTGCCCGCCATCTGTCCTGACCCGACGGCAATTCTCGCTTGCTTTGCCTGCATGCCCATGTCTTCAATCTGCTGCTGTGTCATGTCCGGCGTTGCGATTCCCAAAAACGAGTAGATACGGTTCCTTTGCCAGTTATCCATAACGAGCCATGCAATCGGCAGTGCCGCACCCGCACAGGCAAACATAGCCCCAATCAGCTTGAGGCTGGTCTTTGCAATAAACAACATAGAAATAAAGGTAAACGCATACACAAACGCTGTGCCCCAGTCCGGCTGGCTCATAATTAAACCAAACGGAACAATGAAAACGCCCAGCAGCGGCGCGATGTCCTTGATCTTGCGGATACCGCCGTCGCGCCCTTGTGTTCTCTTGGAGATCATATGCGCCAGTACAATGATCATGCCGATTTTGCCGACCTCGCTCGGCTGAAAACCCGAGGTGCCGATACGGAACCAACCCGAGGTGCCATTAATCTCTGAACCAAAAAGCCGAACCGCGATGAGCAGCGCGACAATGATGATATATATCCATTTGTAATACTCTTCGATGGCATGGTAATCGGGCAGCAGCACGATAAACATGGCCAGCAGAGCCACTCCAAACCAAGCCAGCTGCTGCAGCGCATGCGTTAAATCAAGCTGGGCAATCGCCGCACTCAGCGACCCCATGTTTTCGGTCAGCGGGTCAGACTCGGCAGACGCGATGGCCACAAAGCTGAACAGTATCAGCACAATGATGTTGGCAAACAGCAGCCAGTCGATGAATTTGAACATTCTCGGATCGATCAATTTGAGCTTCAAAACACGTAACCCCTTATTCTTTACGAAACTGTTTCGATTATAACATAATTATTAATCGCGCACCACCCAATCCACTGAATGTTTACAATTCAGTGGATTCCTTGGGACAAGAATATCAGAAAAAACCCGTATAGGGAAGTGGCTGTTTTTTACTCGGCGGCCTGAGCCCGGCTTCACGTTGTGTAGACAAAACCGCCCGCAGAATGGTATATTGAAATGGCGCATTTCGGGGCGCGCACGGGAGGAAAAAATGGCATACAGAGCATTATACCGCACTTGGCGGCCCGCACGGTTTGCCGAGGTATCGGGGCAGGATCATATCGTGAAGGTGCTCGCCGGGCAGATTGAGTCCGGGCGTATTGCGCATGCTTATCTTTTCTCGGGCCCCCGCGGCACCGGCAAAACCAGCCTTGCAAAAATATTCGCGCGCGCGGTGAACTGCACAGCCCGGGAAGCAGGCGAACCCTGCGGAAAATGTGACGTGTGCCTGGAAACAGCCTCGGAAAACCCCGTTGATATTGTGGAAATTGACGCAGCCTCCAACAACGGTGTGGACAGCGTGCGTGACATTCGCGACCGCGTGAATCTGCTGCCTGCCGTCTGCCGTTACAAAGTCTATATCATCGACGAAGTTCATATGCTTTCAAAGGGCGCGTTTAACGCGTTGCTAAAAACGCTCGAAGAACCGCCCGCGCATGTGATTTTTATACTCGCGACCACCGAGCCGCACAAGCTGCCCGCCACGATACTCTCACGCTGCCAGCGTTTCGATTTTAAACGCATCCTGGCAGACGATATCACCGCCCGGCTGACCGAGGTCGCCAAGGGCGAAGGGTACGAATTCGAGCCCGAGGCGCTGCAGCTGATCGCTCAGGCGGCAGAAGGCGGCCTGCGCGACGCGCTCTCGATACTCGATCAGTGTGCGTCCTCCGGCCCGATAACGCGGCAGAGTGTGACGGCTTCACTCGGCGGCGGCGGCACACAGCAGCTGCTCGAGTTGATCGGCAGCATCACAGCTTACGATGAAAAAAACGCTCTTGAGCAGCTCGCCTCACTGCTGAATGCCGGAGCAGACACGCGCGCGCTGATTAAAGACCTCGCGGAGGCGTTCCGTAAAATGATGTGGCTCGCCGTCGGCGCGGGAGATGCAAGCGACAGCAGCCTTAAACCCATGGCAGCGAATTTTGGGAAGAACGCATGCGTGCGTGCGCTGAATATACTGATACAAAAAGAATACGAGATGCGCCAGAACCTGCGTGCCGACATTGTGCTTGAAACGGCGGTGATGGCACTGATGGCGCCCGAAGACGACGCTTCCTCGCCCGATAAAGCGCGCATCGAAAAGCTTGAGGCGCGCCTAAGTGCACTCGAGCAGCGCCCGGCCACAGCGGCACCAACGCAGGCAGCCAAGCCCGAAGCCCCCAAGGCTGAAAAGAAAGCCCCTGCCAAAGAACAAAAAGCCGCCCCTGCCGTCGCTCAGCCGGAAGCAGGCGACGCTCAGGCGCTTTGGTATCAGCTGCTGGACGCGCTGAAGGCGGATGCCTACTTTGCCTATCCGCATGCGGCCAAGGCCGTTAAAGCCGTTCGCCGGGGGGCCGATACGCTCGAAGTCACGTTCGGCGAAAACGCCGAGGTGGCAGCCGATTTTTTAAAGCAGCCGGCCGCCGTGAAGGCGCTTGGTGAAGCCATAGAAAAAACAGCGGGCATTCAAATGAACATCAGCGTCATTGTGGAAAAAACGCACGGTTCAAAAGCAAAAAATGCGGACATACTTGCGATGTTCGGTGATAAAATCGAAGAAATATAAGGAGGTTTCTCAATGTCAAAGAGAAAATCTTTCGGCGGCGGAAGCGCCATGAACATGGGGTCTATGCTGGCCAAGGCACAAAAAATGCAGGCAGATATGGCGGCGGCACAGGCCGAAGCCGAGCAGGCTGAGGTGGAAGCCACAGCGGGCGGCGGCGCGGTTACCGTAAAGGCCAATGGTGCCAAAAAGATTGTCAGTATCAAAATCTCGCCCGAAGCGGCGGATCCGGACGATATCGAAATGCTCGAAGACCTGATTATGGCAGCCGTTAACGAAGCCATTTCCAAGGCTGACAGCGTGATGCAGCATAAAATCAACGCGGTTACCGGCGGCATCGATCTCGGAGGCATGTTCTGATTTGAGCGGCATCATTGAACCGGTGGCACGGCTGATCAATCAGTTTTCCAAGCTCCCGGGCATCGGCCAGAAAACCGCGCAGCGGCTTGCGTTTTACGTGATTCACATGAACGACAGCGATGTGCAGGCGTTCGCAGACGATCTGGTGCACGCAAAAAAAGCAGCTGTTTACTGCCCAAGCTGCGGCAACCTCATGCAGCAGGGCGAACCGTTTTGCAGCATCTGTGCGGATGCCGCGCGTGACGGTTCGCTGATTTGCGTTGTTTCAGATATCAAGGACGTGCTCGCCATCGAAAAGACACGCGAATTCAAGGGTGTTTATCATGTGCTGCACGGCGTGATTTCGCCGATGGACGGCATCGGGCCGGACGATATCAATATCACAGGGCTTATCGACCGTCTCGCAGGCGGAGAGGTGAGCGAAGTGATTCTCGCCACCAATCCGGATGTTCAGGGCACGGCGACGGCAGCGTACATTGCCAAAACCATCCGACCGCTGGTGTCTAAAATCACGCGCATTGCGCACGGCGTGCCCGTGGGCGCTGATCTGGAATACACAGACGAGGTGACGCTGTCGCGCGCCATTGAAGGGCGCACACTGTACTAGGTATACAAACCCCGCTTGTTGGCAATAATCACAGCATCAACCTTGATTAAGGAGGATGCTGTATGGATGCTCGCGAATATGTCGGCGAAGTGAAGCGCGCTTATGCCATTTGGCAGGCGGCTCAGAACTATTTTGACAACGTGGCTGACCCTGACTTGATTGATTTTGCGATTTACGACATGGAAGCTGCCAAAAAAAGATACGTTTATATGCTGAAAAAAGCCCGAGAGCTGCACAAGGAAGCACTCTGACACAGCCTTTGCGGCAAAACACAAAAACACTGGCGATATGGAGCGAAGACGACGCGTTTTCGCTCTTGTTGTATGCAAGTAACCCATGACGCGTTTTTCCGGTATCGTCAATTAATCATGACAAAAATGCATGTTTTCGTGACATATTGCCGACAACCGTCACTTTTCTGCTTGTACGGTCATCATTTTTACTATATAATTTCACTATCCTGTTTACCTGTTTATCCACACAAATTCGCAATAAAAGTGAGACTTAAAAAGTGCGCACGAAAAAAAGCGGTTCTAATCAAAGCAAAAAAAACGGGGAACAAAAAGGGGTATTGGCTCTTGAGGCACTGCAGTTAATCGGTAATAATATCGCCAAGCTGCCTCCCCATGATATTGACGAAAATCAAATCTTAGCCGGGCTATACCCTGCTGAGCCGGACGTGTTCAGCTTTCCGACCGACATCCTCACCCAAATCTTTGCCGACTCGAGCGGAAAATCATGGCGAAAGATACTGGATTCTCTTTTTACACGCTACGGCTGGGTTTACGAACACTCCGTTAACGTGGCGCTTATCTGCGCCATGATCGCGATCGAGCTGAATCTGGACAGAAAATCATTATATAACGTCACGCTCGGCGGCCTGCTGCACGATGTCGGCAAGCTGCTGGTTCCTATGACCATCATACAAAAAGACACATCCCTTTGCGAAGCGGAAATGAACCTTGTGAAAAAACACAGCGAACTCGGGATGAGTCTGACGGCAGGCTGCGGCCTTAACAGCGACTGTATGGCGGTTATCCTTCAGCATCATGAGCGGTTGGATGGCAGCGGCTATCCGTACGGGCTTAAAGGCAAAGAGATTCATCCGCTTGCCCAAATTGCGATGATTGCGGATGTGCTCGATGCAATCACCTCATACCGGCCGTACCGACCCGCCAGAAGCATCAGTGAGGCTATATTGCTCATCAAGCAGGAAGGCAGCAAGTTCAGCCGCGAGTATGTCGCCGCGATGGAAAAGCTGCATAAAAAAATAAGCAAGTAGCTTTATAGACTGTTAACCAAATCTCTTTGTGATTCTTAGCGCCCTCTTAATAAGCGCGAATCTCATGACCAGATGCGGATGATCAACTCATTCGCTATTCAGTCCGCTTTATAAAAGCAAATTGACGACTTCAATGCAAACCCGCATCTGAAACAGCTTCTCCACGTCGCAGCATCCTGCAATCATTGTCCATGCTGATGCAAAGCCTGTCCGGCATCACAGCTTTTCGTTTATGGTTAGCGATAGCGCATCATGATTTTGTACGAAAACAGCGATTGGCTGCGTTGTCGATTGTCATCCCTTTAGAGAATATCCATGGAATGTATACCGTTATGAGTCGGCTCCCTTATCTCAGGAAAGTATGAAGAATCAGGTTTTCCGTTCCTGTTATTGACCGTCAAGCCATTTTTGTAATATTATATCGAATATTACGATATGGAAGAGGTTTTTATGGTTTGTTCTCACTGCGGCAGCCAAAACGTGATGGTGACGGCGGTGGCTGAACAGCGCCCGCGCGGTTGTCTGCTCACGCTGTTTTATATCTTTTTGCTATTGATTCCCGTTATCGGGTGGATTGCGCTTTTCATGCTGATACGCGGACGGCGGTCGCGCACGGTCACTTACGCGGTTTGCCAGACGTGCGGCAAAAGGCGACGGGTGTAGTCAAACATAAAGCGGCGCTTCCCGCCGCTATGTGTGCTTATAAGCTTACCCTCCGAGAACGACTTTGGTCACTTCAGCCCGGCACCGCGCTTTTTGTCTCTTTGCGCTGATTAGGCCCCCTTCTACCCCTCCGCTTTGCAAAAGTCCATGCACAAAATGAATTTTCTGTTGTCCCCGCTTTTGAAGATTTCCGCAGATGTCAAACACAAATGCCCCGTCGCGAGCGACACGTACGGCTCAGTCACGTATTTATCGCGCTTGCCGTTCGCCACATGATAGTAATACCGCTTCATTGAATGGTCAGTACCCGGCTGTGCCGAATAAAATATCAGGCTCTGGCGCGTGCTGCAATGGCCGCAGCCAAACACCGTCTCGCTGCATTGCCTGCCGTTTTCGTCGAGTACGTAGGCGCACTCCACATCGCTGTGCTTGTCGACGATATCGCGCAGCCGCTCGTTAAATTCCTCCGCGCCATTCAGCTCCGCCAGCGCCTTTTTGGCAATGGACGCGATTCTCGAATATGTTCGCTGCTCATTTCTTAACGACTCGGTCACATGGCTTTTATACTTGCCGGCCAGCGTGCCGATACGCTCGTTGGCAAACGGCTCTTCAGAAAGCACAGCAGGCTGCGAAAAATAAAAGCCTTGTATCATGTTAACGCCCAGATGCAGCGTTTCTATTGCTTCCTCTTCCGTCTCCACGCCTTCGGCCACCACCATCGCCCCGATTTGCGTGGCCAACCGTATCAGCGACTTCACCACCTCCTGCTTGTGATAATCGCCGTGAATATTGCGAATCAGGCTCAAGTCAATTTTGATGATATCCGGCTTTACAATGGGAATGCGGTCGAGATTCGAAAACCCTGCCCCCACGTCGTCCAGCGCTATTAAAAAGCCCGCACCGCGGTACCTGTCAATAAACGTTTTTAATGCGCTGTTGTCGAGCACCTTTGTTTCGTTGATTTCCACAACAATATTGTTCGGATTAATGCCGTATTTCTTCGTTTGCTCGATTAAATAATCGCTGCCCTTTGCCTGATCAAGAATTGAGGCATCAAGATTGATAAACAGCAGTTTGTCTTTATTCTGCGGATAAATGCGCCCGAACGCTTCCAGCACCTTTTCACGGCACAGCCGATCCAGTTCAAGCGTCAGCCCCTTGTCCAGCGCTGCGTCAAAGAGCGCCTTGGGCGAAACGCTCACGCCCCCCTCATATCCGCGAATCAGCCCCTCCATGCCACAAACAACCTTGCGCGTCATATACACAACCTGCTGAAAGTGCGCAATCAAATCCCCATTGTGCAGTATTTTTTTGATGTCCGGTTCTCTTTTTGTCTGTCCCGATGCTGCAAACCCCATTGCCTCTTTCTCCGCCTTTCAAAATAAAAGCCCTCAAACAAGCCCATGCTCAGCTTATTCAAAGGCACCCTTGCCTCATACATTAAATATATCTTTTTTTACCAATTCTTAAAAAGTTGATAAGTCAGAATATATATAACACGAATCACGAAAATGTAACACGCCGTGCACATTTTTATTAAATTTCTTGATCAAGTACGATGAAATATCAGTTTGAAGACGCTTGGAATTACGCATATGATATAATGGAGCAACAAAAACAGATTGGGGCTGAAATGAATGACTGAATGCGTGTTTAAAAAATACCACGGGCTCGGCAACGATTACCTGGTTTACGATTGCGTTAAAAATACCGCCAAGCTGACCGGGCCAATGATTAAAGCGATCTGCGACCGCAATTTCGGGCTTGGTTCCGACGGCATACTCGTGGGGCCGATTGACAATAACGGCATGCCCGGCGTGCGCATATTTAATCCGGATGGCAGCGAAGCCGAAAAGAGCGGAAACGGCGTGCGTATATTTGCCGCTTACCTTAAGGACGCGGGCTATGTGGGCACGGAATCGTTTCAGCTGCACACGGCGGGCGGCACGGTGCACGTTCAGTTTCTGGATGAAACGGGCAGAACCATGCGCGTTTCGATGGGGCGGCTCTCGTTTGACAGCGGCGACATCGGCGCGGTGGGTACGCCGGAAACGCTGGTGGATGTCCCGCTCGAATTCGGCGGCACGGAATACCGCTGCACCTGTGTATCGATCGGCAACCCGCATTGTGTGATCCCGATGGACGAGATATCGAAAGAGAAGGTCTGTGAAATCGGTCAGTATTCTGAAACAGCCAAGTATTTTCCGAAGCACATCAACACGCAAATCGTTAAGGTGCTGGACCGAAACAATATTCAGATTGAGATATTTGAGCGCGGCGCGGGTTACACGCTCGCTTCGGGCAGCAGCAGCTGTGCGGCTGCGGTCGCGGTTTTCAGGCTCGGTCTGGTCGATTCAAATATTATGGTGCATATGCCGGGCGGCAGGCTGAAAATTGAGATTTCTCAAGAGCTCGACGTTCTTATGACAGGCCCTGTGGTTTACGTGGGCACCATGCTGCTCAGCGGGGATTTCTTTGAGACGCTGCCAAACTAACGGCAATACGGGCATGTCAGGAAGATACTTCTCCCGATCGTGAATGAGGTTGTCACCCGTTGTATTTGAATGACAAAGAAACGGCAGCCCAAATCCGGGAGTTCAATATGTACAGGCAAAACGAAAACGGCATCGAACAAAAATTGGGTGTCGGTGATGCCGTAACCGATAATATCATCCAGCCTTTATTCGTACCGGCATGCGGTCCAGATCGCAGCCGGTATTGTCGTTTTGCTTCCTCATATCAGCCGAGCGGCTGTACAACCTGCCGGTCATACTCCTCTGTTCCGGTTTTATAAACCACCATACCGCAATGCTCGTATTTGGTATATGGGGATGTATCGCCCGTGTAGTCCGGGCTGTCGTGCCAGCGGATCTCCAAATCTGCCCAGGAGATGGCCGTGTAGCACCCTGCTGTTCCGGGATCCATAAACAGCGCACCGCTGTCATTGTATCCGCAGGCAATCACCCAATGTCCGCTTGCCCAGTAATCCCGGTAATCCTCTGCTTCAAACGAGACCCATTCACCCGGGGTAATCTCCTTGTATTCCCACGCCTGCAGGGGCATCAAAACAACGCCGCCGTTTTTGATGACTTTTTTCAACTCCTCGGCGGTCATATCCTCCTGCCAGGTTGCCTCCAGTTCTCCAGTTTTCTGCAGATAAGCCAGAATGCTCTGGTAGGTGGTTCCGTTTTCCTTCGTTGTGCCGCAATCCTCCATGAGATATTCGTCGTTAATATCCAAATCGTAGGAAGCCCAGCGCAAAAGGCTGTGCATGGCTGCAATGCCGCAGGAGTAAGTCGTCCCCTGACGAATCAGCGGAATTTCCACAAACTGCGGATAATCCGATAGCTGCGCCTGCGTGGAATCCGCTACTTTCTGCCAACAACCGCATAGGAGGACAGTCAACAGAAGAATTGCGAGTAGCATCGTCAAAAGCTTTTTCATTAGTGCATTCCTCCAAAATGGGTGATAAGTCATCAAGGGTTATTGTATTGCTTACACATAAGCAATACAAGACTAACTATACGAAAGGTGGATGATAACGCTACACCCATAAGAAAAAGCGGGGTCATCCATTCGCCCCGCTGTTCATTTTCCATTTACGCACTGGCCAGTTTTGGCCGTTTGTTCACCACCGGCATCAGGCTGTCTATCAGCACCATGAGCAGCCATGCGTATAATGGCAATTCCACCGCCGCGCCAATCAGCCTCGGCGGGATCAGCACCGCAAGAGGCACCGCGTAAAAAGCCCAGACCAAAACCGTATTGAGTATCACCGAGCATACGATTTGCGCAGCCAGCGCCGCGCCGGTGGCCTTCCATATGCTGTTCTTTTTGCTGCGCAGATAAAACAAACCCGCGATCACGCCGAACAGTGCCATGGTAATGGAGAATGCCGGATTGTAAACGCCCATCTGCACCCCCATAAAAAAGCCGGCTGTATCGGCTACAAAACCAACAATTCCGCCTGCAAGAGGCCCAAAAAATATACCCGCAAGCATAATGGGCAGCGGTGTCAGAGAAACTTCCACTGTTTTGACACCTGTGAAATTGAGTTCTACCGAGAGAAACGCGCTGAACACAGCGCCCAGCGCCGCAAGCAGCGCCATGATGATCAATGTACGAACGTTAAAATTTTTCATACAAAAAAACCTCCTTCCCTTGAATATAGCAAAGACACGCCATTAAGAGAAAAAGGTTTCTCATAAGCAGCGGACGCGACTCTGTACCGCAGGCTGTAAAGCCTTTCGTCCCCGGGCGACATCCCATCCCAGAGCACTTAACGCACAAAATCTACTCTGCACATATATCAAGCGATTACATTATACCAATGAAACGCCAGTCCGCGCAACGCTTTTCTCAAATATCTGCTCCGCCGAAAAAACACGCAGCGACAGCACGGCAATCCATATCTGCAGTGTGAAAATATTGATGCGCTCCACCAGCCCTGCAATGGGCAGGTTGTTCGCCATGGAAACAGGCGTCATGCCGCCCGCAACCACCATGATAACCGCGCAGACGAACACGAAAAGACCCGTTTTTCGCAGCGGCGTTTTCTTAAGCCCGATGCCGATAAAGAAGCCGCACGTGATGGTGCACAGCACCACAATCACCGTGACAATCAGATGCCCCATGTTCTGCGGGTCCATCTCGGTGCCGCCCTCACTGAGCGGAAACAACCCGTAGCCAATCAGCGAAACGGTTTCCATAACGATCAGCAGCACCGCGCCGATTTTGGCGGCTTTACCAAAGCGCTTCTCTCTGAAGAAGAAGAAAAGGCTCACCGAAAAAACAATCGCGAGTACCCCGTATGCCGTTGTGAGAACGCGCAAAAATGACGCGCCGGGCGCGCCGTCGGCGGTCAGCTCGCTGATGGTCTGCGTCAGATGGCTGTAATTCGTCCATAAAAAGCCGCCGATTACCACATGCGCTGTGTAAACCAGTGCGCTGATAAAGCCGCAAATACTAAGGATCTGCCAGATGCTCTTTTTCATATTGTTACCCTCATTATTCTTTAATTTTAAAGAGTTTCAAAGCAAGCTTTTCAAAACCGTCTCACTTTTGCACGATGGTTGGTCAGCCGGAAAAGAAGTTAGTTAGTATAACAAACAAATTATAGGTGACAGCTCATTTTGTGTCAACAACATCCGCACCGTTTAATCGGTAAAAATGACAAAATCGTCATGCAAAAATCCTGCTTTCAGGCTATAATGAAGCGGGTGATGATGATGAAAACTGTGCTGCTCGTGGAAGACGACAAAACGATTGTGATGGGCCTTGAATACACGCTCAGGCAGGAAGGCTATGGGGTGCTTGTTTGCTATAACGCTGCACAGGCCTTAAGTGTTGTGGACGAAAAGCGTTTTGATATCGCGGTACTCGATCTCTCACTGCCCGACGGCAGCGGCTACGACATCTGCCGCCGCATTAAAGCACGCGGAGACAAGCCCGTGGTGTTTTTAACCGCCTGCGACGACGAGGTGAACGTGGTGATGGGGCTCGATATGGGCGCGGATGACTACATCACCAAGCCTTTTCGCTTACGCGAGCTGATGTCGCGCCTTCGCAGCGTATTGCGCCGCGCCGAAAAAGCGGAAGACAGAGGTGACGACCTCTCTCTGGGTGATATCATCATCAACACGAAGCAGGCGCGCGTACTCAAAAACGGCAGCGAGGTGCTGCTGACCGCGCTCGAATACCGGCTGCTGTTAACGCTTGCCGTTCACCCGGGTCAGGTGCTCTCGCGCACGCAGCTGCTCGAAGGCATTTGGGATATCGCGGGCGAGTTCGTGAGCGACAACACCTTAACCGTTTACATCAAGCGTCTGCGGGAAAAGATTGAGGACGACCCCCAAAATCCGGTGCTGATTCAAACCGTACGCGGCCTTGGCTATAAGGCGGGTGAATAGCATGATGCGCAACCCCGAGTTCAAACGTTTTTTACTCGCACTCGCCATGCTTGCAGCACTTTTGTCGGCGGTTGGGTTTTATATTGACATAGCCGCCGGGCTTGTTATATTGGGGGGCAGCCTTGCACTTATTGCCCTTTTTATCGTTTACACATGGCACCGGTATACCCAAATTGCATGCTTGAGCAACTATTTGAAGCGAATCAACAGCGGCGACTACGCTCTCGATGTGCGCGACAACACGGAGGGTGAGCTGTCTATTCTCAAAAGCGAGCTGTATAAGGTTACCGTGATGCTGCGTGAAAAAAGCGACACACTTTTTCGCGACAAAGCCGCGCTGCAAAACGCGCTCTCGGATATTTCGCACCAGCTTAAAACGCCGCTCACATCGATGTTTATGATGACCGACCTGCTCTGCGACGCACAGCTGCCCGACGAGAAACGCCGCGAGTTCACCGGCCGCCTGCGCGCCCAGCTCGAGCGTATCCAGTGGCTCGTGTCGTCGCTGCTCAAGCTCAGCAAGCTAGATGCCAAAACAGTGACATTCAAACGGGTTCCCGTATCCGCCAAATTGCTGCTGGAGAAGGCCTGCGCCCCGCTGCTGATTCCCATAGAAATCAAAAATCAGTCGCTGAACGTGGACGGCAGTGACGTCACGGTGTACTGCGATGAAAACTGGACGACCGAAGCACTGCTGAATATACTGAAAAACTGCGTGGAGCACACGCCCGAGGGCGGCCGTCTGTCGGTAAAATGTGCCGCCAACCCGATTTATACACAGATTCAAATCAAAGACAGCGGCCCCGGCATCAGCCTTAAAGACCTGCCGCATGTGTTCAGCCGTTTTTACCGCGGCAGCAACGCCTCAGACGACAGTGTGGGCATCGGCCTTGCGATGGCCGCCGCCATCGTTAAAGAGCAGGGCGGCAGCATAGACGCGTCAAACCACCCGCAAGGCGGCAGTGTTTTTACCGTGCGTCTGCCAAAATGACAAAACCGTCATCCAAAGTGTCACCGAGGTGTCACTTTTTTCATTTATCATGGCGGTGTACAAAGCAATTAAGGAGTTAATGCCATGGAAATTTTGAAAGTTGAAAATTTAAGCAAGGTATACGGCAGCGGCGAAGCCACGGTGCGCGCGCTTGATGACGTATCGTTCAGCGTGGAAAAAGGCGAGTTTGTCGCCATTGTCGGGTCGTCCGGCTCGGGCAAAAGCACGCTGCTTCACATCTTAGGGGGTGTCGACCGCCCCACGTCCGGCAAGGTTTTTATCGACAACACGGATATTTACGCGCTGAATGAAACGCGCCTCGCGATATTCCGCCGCCGACAGGTGGGCCTTATTTACCAGTTTTACAACCTCATCCCGGTGCTCGACGTGGAAGAAAACATGATGCTGCCGCTATTGCTCGACGCGCGCAAGCCGGATGCCAAGCAGCTGGGTGATCTTTTTCATATGCTCGGGCTGGAAGACCGCAAAAAGCACCTGCCGAACCAGCTCTCGGGCGGCCAGCAGCAGCGTGTTTCCATCGGCCGTGCGCTAATCAACAGCCCGGCATTGATGCTTGCCGACGAACCCACAGGCAACCTCGACAGCAAAAACAGCGCAGAAATCATTTCACTGCTGCGCCTTTCGAACAAGCAGTTTGCGCAAACGCTGATACTGATCACGCACGATATGGATATCGCGCTGCAGGCCGATCGCATCATTCATATTGAAGACGGGCGCATTATCAAGGACGAGGTGATGCGCAAATGAACGTGATGCGAAGTTTTACGCTCAAAAGCCTCAAGCGCAACAAGAAAAGAACGATTGTGACGATCATCGGCGTTATTATTTCCACCGCGATGCTCACCGCCGTGTCCGTTTTCTTCTCGTCGTTCGTCAGCCTGATTCAGCGCGACACCATCGCCTCAGATGGCAACTGGCACGCTGCCATTCAAAACGTACAGGCAGAGAATGCAAACGCCATCATGGGTGAACCGGTTATCGACAAATCGTTTCTCAAGCGCGACCTTGGGTATGCCGCTCTGAACGGCTCCGTCAACGAATCAAAGCCTTATCTTTTCGTGCGGGAATACAGCGAATCCGGTTTTAACCAGATGTCTGTTAAGCTGCTGAGCGGAAGGCTGCCGCAAGCGAGCGGCGAAGTGCTGATCTCCGAGACAATAGAAAACAGCACGGGCGTTGAATACACCATCGGCGATACGCTGGATTTAACGCTTAGCGACCGGGTTAACAACGCGGGAGAAGCGGTGAAGGGCAATATAAACGTCAATTACGCCTATAACGACGAGGGGACCGAGCGTACGCTCGACGATAAACTCGTACCAAAATCTCAAGGCAGCTTCACTGTTGTCGGTATCATGGCGCGCCCGAGCTTTGAAAAAAGCTGGTCGGCAGGCTGCGGTGTGCTTGGGTTCATCGATGCTGCCGCGCTCTCCCCCGGCGACAAGGTTGACGTGATGCTGACAATGAAATCGGTCACGAAAGACATCTATAATAAAATACCGGCTATTGCGCAGGAGGCAGGCATCACTGACCCCGATATCGATTTTCACGATGAACTGCTCAGGTATTACGGTGTGGTCAGCTACGATAACGTGCTCACCTTCATCTACATTTTTGCAGCGATTATTATCACAATTATCATACTCGCGTCGGTCTCGCTTATTTACAACTCTTTCGCGATATCCGTTTCCGAAAGGTCTCGGCAGCTTGGGCTGCTCGCCAGCGTGGGCGCCACCAAACGCCAAAAACGCGTAACCATGTATTACGAAGGCTTCATTATCGGTCTGTACGGCATCCCGCTCGGGCTGCTCGCGGGCATCGGCGGCATGGCCATTACACTGAAGGCGATTCA
Source organism: Bacillota bacterium (assembly GCA_023436525.1). Lineage (GTDB taxonomy): Bacteria > Bacillota > Clostridia > Christensenellales > SZUA-584 > SZUA-584. The sequence continues at coordinate 21,670 of JAEZIW010000112.1, forward strand.
GCCATTGCTCGACGGCTTCTTCAGAGTCTCGGAAGGTATGACGCTCGATCTGGTTGTGCCGCTGTGGAGCATCGGGGCGACCATCGCACTTGCGATACTGACGATATTCATCTCGGTTTATATGCCCGCAAGGCGCGCGTCGCGCATCACCGCGATTGACGCCATTCGTCTTTCGCACGACGTAAAGCTCACACGCCGCGCCGTCAAAACATCACGGCTTACACGCGCACTTTTCGGGTTTGAAGCCACCATCGCGCTCAAAAATTTAAAGCGCAGCCGCAGAAGATACCGCTCAACCATCGTTTCGCTCGTGATCAGTGTCGTGCTCTTCCTGACGGTGTCGATGTACACCAATATGACGCAGCAGCTATACGGCTCGACGGTGGAAGGCATCAACTTTGATATTGCCGTCTCTTACAACAATGTATCCGATGCGCAGCGCGATGGCATGAATGAGAATATCGCCTCGCTCGACCTTGTGACAGCACACGCGGAACAGACAAGCCTCGGCGGTTTTATAGCCGTCAACGAGCAATTGCTGAGCGGTGAAGCCAAGCAAAAATATGGTGCCGTTAACGACCAAAGTTTGTTCGGTGCTAGCCTGATTGCGCTTGACGACAATAGCTTTGCGGATTATACCGCCAAGCTGGGCGTATCAGCAGCCGATTATACCGATGCGCAGACGCCAAAAGTCATCGTGATTAATCACGGGCAGGATTATTACACAGCCGGCGAAGGCATGATGAAAATCTCGGGCGATATACTCAATGTAAAAAGCGGAGATGCTTTGGCATTCTATACGAATTCGGAAAATCCCGGCAATACCGCAGCACTGACAATAGGGGCTATCACCGATGAGCGTCCGATGGGCACGCTGATCCAAGGATTTTCGCAAGTCACTCTGGTCGTATCAGAAGATACTCTCTCTTCCATTGCGGCTGATCTCAGTACCCCGGCGGAAAATATCGGGCATTCGATGTATCTGACGACCGCTGACGATCAGCGCCTTGAAAAGCAGCTGATTCAGATGCTGAACACACTGCCCGAATCCAGCTGGTATGTTTTCAATATACAAAGTGGAAACCGTGCTCAGCAGAGCGTGGGCACGTTCCTCGGTGTGTTTGTCTACGGGTTCATCATACTGATCAGCCTCATCTGCATCGCGAACATATTCAACACGGTGTCGACCAACATCGCGCTCAGGCGCAGAGAGTTTGCCATGATGCGCAGCGTGGGGATGACGCCCGGCGGGTTCAACCGCATGATTCGCTTCGAGAGCGTATTCTACGGCCTTAAGGCGCTGCTCTTCGGGCTGCCGATCAGCGTGGCTATTTCATATCTTCTCTACAAAACACAGCAGGGCGTGCTGATCTCGGGCTTTACGCTGCCTTGGCAGAGCTACGGCTTTGCGGTGCTGATGCTGCTTGTGATCGTGTTTTCCACAATGCTTTATTCAACGCATCGAATCAAGAAAGAAAACATCATCGATGCGCTTAAGGACGAGAATCTCTAGCTGCCACCGCTCCTTCGCTGCTGTGCTTTTACGGCGCGAAGGAGCTTATTTTTTTATGCGTGTGGCGTACCGCCTGCAAACACAGCGCGGGCCGTTCATGGACATTTTGTGAATATCACCGCCGCTTAGTTTTACAATCCTGCATTTTATGTTATAATACCTGCTGATCAATGAACGGGAGTCGTTATGCGGAATCTATGGCGAAACCGCCCCTTGATGGTAACCATCATTGTGGTGATTATACTGCTTGTCGTGCTTGTTATCACAGCCGGCAGCAACAATATGTCCGGCACCGAGAGCGTGGTGGGCAGCATTTTCTCGCCTGTGCAAAAAGCGTTGTATTCCGCGACCGATGCGATCGGAGATTTCTTTGACCGTATGTTTTCCGGCAGCGACCTGCAGGCGGAAAATCTGGAACTGGAAGCCAGGGTGGCCGAGCTTGAAGGCCAACTCGAAGACTATAACGAAGTTAAGGCCGAGAATGTGCGTCTAAAAGCGCTGCTGAACTTCGATACAAAAACAGAAAACCTTGAAGTCAAAGCCGCTCATGTTATCGGCAAATCGCCGGGGCATTGGTTTAATGTTTTCACGATAGATGTCGGCATGGCGGATGGCATCAAGGTGGACATGCCGGTGGTCAACTCAGACGGCCTCGTGGGGCGTGTGCTGCAAACAGGGGCCAACTTCAGCCGTGTGCTCGCCATTATTGATTCGTCAAGCGGTGTTTCCAGTATCGTGGAACGTACGCGCGATCTCGGAATGATTGGCGGTACCAACACAGCGGGCGACGAAGATCCGCTGCTCACAATGGACGACCTGCCGCTCGATGCCGACCTGATGCCCGGCGATAAGGTCATCACCTCAGGCCTCGCGGATGTTTTTCCCAAGGGTATTTTAGTCGGCGAAGTCGTAGAGGTCAGCCAGAGCAACGACGGTATGAGAAACAAGGCGATTGTGAAGCCGTATGTGGATTTTGCGCATCTTGAAGAAGTGCTTATCATCACCTCGAAGATTGTGAATACCGATGAGGCGCTTAAATGAGATATATCATGCTTTTGGTCGTCGCCGTGGTGAATCTGATACTAACCGGCACGGTGTTTGTGAATTTGAATATCGCGGGTATCGCCCCTGATATTCTCATCTGCTCAATGGTTGCTATCGCGATCGTGGAAAAAAACATGACAGCCGCCATCATCGGCGGTGCCTGCGGCATTGTTCTTGATATTATGTTTATCGGCATTATCGGCTCATACGCCATTCCGTTGTTTGTCACCGGTGCGGTGTTGTATTTCGCAAGCAGCCATGTGCGCTCTACGGAAGGTGTCCTCATCCCTTTTCTGTTTGCCTTGGGTGCGTATTTCTTAAAGGAAATGGTGAGCGCGCTCATTGTTTACATGCTGGGCTACGGCTTTTCGCTGCCGTTTATGATGGTACGCTATATTCTGCCCAATATGATTGCGACCGGTGTGTTTATGTTTATTGTTCATGCCATATTCAAACGGATTTACAGAATCCCCGCAATGCGTCCCAAATTCATCGATGATATTAAAAAGCTCCTGTAAGTATATCGGTTCATCACCCGTGCAAATAATCAACCCCGGCCATGTACCAAGTGACCGGGGTTTTTTCATATACATAATGCAGCATTTACATAGAAGCAATTTCGTGGTCCCCTGCCTCCCTTGAGAGGGAGGTGCATATGATGGATTTCTATCCGGCATTTGACGGAGGGAGTGCCCTTGTTGCATCAGCATTGCTGTGCTGAGGACTGATATAATGCAGTATTAACATAGAAGCCATCTTCCGTCATGCTGCGCGTGCATGAGCTGGGCAAAGTGCAGGCATCCCTGATACGTGTAGGGCGTCCAGTGGACGTCCGCGGAACGATCATACCCCTGCGGGGCACGAGCGACCGCTCCATTCAGATTCTTTAAAATTCATGACGAATAGCAAGAATCAACCTGCGCCTGTGCGCCAAACGGGTATACGCATCCGTCAGCTTTTGCTGACTGAGGTTTGATCTTATATGCTGCATTTAAGAATATTTAATTGGTTTCCTTCAGCATAAAGGTGCCCGCCATCTTTTTCAGAGAGCTGGCCTGTTCAAACAGTTCTCCGCTTGCTTCAGCAGCTTCCTGTGCCGTTACCGAATTGGCCTTCACCACCTGTTTCACCTGTTCGATACCCAGATTAATCTGGCTGACACCAACCGCCTGCCTGCCGGATGCGTCGGCGATCTCGGCAATCAGAGCCTCCACTTTTTCCACACCGGTCACGATGTTTTGCAGCGCCGAAACCGTCTCGTCAGCAATCTTTGAGCCGGTCTCGATTTTTTGAACAGAGCCTTCCACAATCGCGGTTGTTTCCTTGGCAGCTTCAGCGCTCTTTGCGGCAAGATTCCTGACCTCTTCTGCCACAACAGCAAACCCTTTGCCGTGTATGCCGGCCCGTGCGGCTTCCACTGCGGCATTTAAAGCGAGTATGTTCGTCTGGAAAGCGATATCATCAATCGCCTTGGTGATTTTGGCAATGCTGCCGGTCGACTCACTGATTTGCTTCATCGCGCTTTGCATCTGCATCATCTTCTCATTTCCTTCGGAGGCGTAGCCTTTTGCAACCGTTGTCAGCTCACTGACTTTTCCCGCATAAACCGCATTTTGATTCGACTGGTCTGCGATTTCGCCGATCGATGCCGTCAACGCTTCAATCGCATATGTCTGAGCGGCAGCGCCGTCCGAGATGGCCCGGCTTCCCGTGGTGATATGTCCTGTCCCTTCCGCCACCTGTTCGGCCGATTCGTTTATTTTCAGCAGGAGTGCTTTTAATGTATCGGCCTGCTGCAAAGAATCCGCATTTGCGTTTTCAGCCGTTGTAATGGCCTGCTGCGCGATTTCGAGAACCGTATTAACCCCGGCCAGCATTTTCGCATATTGGCCTTGAAAATTCATTTCGTTGCCGCGATAGGAAAAATCGCCGATGTGCGCGGCGTCAATAATCCTCGTGAGCTCTGATGAAAAATCGCTTAACGTCACGATCATTGTATTCATACTGATGGCAAGAATATCGTTTTCGGATGCGGCTTTAAGCTGCACATTGAGATCACCCTGCGAAATCTTCTGAGCAGCCTCCGATTTGATTTTGATATTTTCAATCATGGTTGTACAGCTGGAAAACAATTCACCCAGCTCATCATCTGTTTTGTTATGGAATGATATGTTGACTTCTCCCTCCGCCAACGCCTGAGCTCCCGCTGTCAACACTTTAATTCTCATTGTTATCAAACGGCGGATAACCAAATACAGAATTAAAAAAATAATGAGCGCAGAACCGACAAGTATGCATAGAGTCATCAACAGGTATCTTAAGTTGCCTTCCTCTATTGCCGTCGGTTTTAAATCAATACCGAGAACCGCCACTGTCTTTCCGTCGCTGCTGTTAATCGGCGTAAAAGCTGAAATGAGGTTGCCGTATTCCTCGCCTCCGTTATAGATCTGCGTGACCTTTGACTGCCCTGTTTCCAGCACGATTTTCGGCTCGTCTCCGTATGCGTCATAGTTGTCTTCATCGCCCAAATCACTGACAACCCCTTGCCCTTCCACGATCCCATCCGCAATGTATTTGTAGCCTCTTCCCGAGTCCGTCATGACATAGACGTACTCAACGCCCGTCATCTTTTTCATTCTGGAAAGGTAATCAACCAAAACGGCATAATCATCATCTTTGCTGCCCGTTGCGTCATATTGGGCAATGCGGTCCGCGTCGATGTTCACCGCGATGGATTGGGCTAGATCAGCCGCTCTTTTGGCATAGGCCTCGATCATATCGTTTTTATATGAGAAATACGAAAAAATGCCTATGGCGGCAAAGCTCACCATCATCACAGCCAGAACGCTGACAATGATTTTCCGGCTTAACCTGTTCTTTGGTTTTGCGCTTTTAACCGAATGTCTTTGATGATCGGAATTGCCCTTAGACGAATTTTTCTTCATTAAAACAGCCCCCGCAATTTTTTCTCGAGTAGAATATGGTAATATTACTTATTTATAAACAAATATTGAGAATACAAACGCGTGTTACCGTTTACAAATTAAAAAGAGCCGCAGGTCACAAAGATTTCTGCGGCTCTTTTTATGGCGCAAAGCCACTGCGCCAAACATAAAGGAGCATAAAGCGGTTGCTTACGAGTCATTATCGCCAGCCAGATATTTTCTATACACGTTTTATAGAACATTACGAATGACAATTTCTATACTTCTCTTTACACTTCTGTTATAATACGATCAACATATACAAAAAGGTGGGGTATAGACATGGTCGAGATAAAAGAAGTCTTGAGCAAAAGCGATATTAAAAAATACGTCAATTTCCCCGATAAGCTCTACAAGGGCGTTGAGAACTACATCCCCGAGCTGAAATCAGAAGAATACTCAATGTTTTCACCAAAAACCAATTTCTCGTTCGAATATTCTGATGCACGTTTTTTCCTCGCATACAGAGACGGAAAAATCGTCGGACGTATCGGCGCTATTGTCAATAAAATGGCAAACGATAAGTGGAACGAAAAAAAGATCCGCATCACGCGCATCGATTTCATTGACGATCTTGAGGTATCCGGAGCGCTTTTTAACACTGTGGAAAGCTGGGGTAAAGAGCTTGGGCTCACCGAGGCACACGGCCCCTTAGGATTCACCGACCTTGACAAAGAAGGGCTGCTGGTGGAGGGCTTTGACCGCATGGGTACCTCCGTCACGATATACAACTTCCCTTATTACCCTAAGCATTTTGAAGCCCACGGCTATACAAAGGATACCGACTGGGTGGAATTCCGTATCAATACACCGGATAAAGGGGACAAGCGCATTGAGCGTATAAGTAAAATTGCCGAACACGTCATGGCTCGTTCCAATATCCACTTTTTTACTATTAAAAAAATCAAAGATTGTAAACCCATCATCATTCAGATATTCGATCTCTTGAGCGAATGCTATAAGGATTTGTATGGTGTCGTCCCTTATACAGAAAAAGTGGCAAAAGATTATCTTCGCCGTTTTACTTCATTGTTGAATCCCGACTTTGTCAAATTCGTCTTAGATGAAAACAATAAACTTGTAGGTTTCGGGTTGGCCGCAGCGTCCCTTGCGGAACCCATAAAGAAGTGCAAAGGACATTTGTTCCCGTTTGGTTGGGCTTCTCTTCTATATACCCTTAAACACCCTAAAGAAGTTGAGCTTTATCTCGTCGCAGTTCATCCGGAGTATCAAAAAACCGGTCTTGCGGCTCTGCTGTTAAACGAAATCACTAAATCGGCCATAAACTACGGTGTTAAGTATGCAGAATCCAACCCTGAACTTGAAAATAACAAACATGTTCAGGATCTGTGGAAAAACTATGATGTGGAGCAGCATAAACGCCGCAGATGCTATCACAAGGTATTCTAAGCGTTGCTTTCAAACACCTTTGGGTTGCGTGCCGCGCTGAGAGAAACGGCTTCTTCCATCGTATAAACGCCTTTGGTTTTACCGAGAAGCCATTTGGCCGCATATAACGCGCCCTGACCGAAGGCGGCCCGATTCAATGATTCATGAACAATTCGGATGGTTTGGTTGGGCAGGCCGAATACCACTTCGTGCTTGCCCACTATCCCGCCGACACGGATCGAGTTCACATGCATATCTTTGTCGAGCCCCAAATCCTCGGCAATTCTCAGCGCCGTTCCCGACGTATCCGGCTTACCTTTAAAATGCTCCTCAATAATTTCAATATCTGCCTGAGGAATGATTTTTTGCAGCACCTTTGATACTTCAATTAAAAAATTGACGCCAAGTGTTATGTTAGGCGAATACAGCACAGGCACCATATGCCCCAGCGCCTTAAGCTGCTCAAGCTGTTTCTTCTCATATTTGCTTATGGCAGAAACGATGCGTGTTCCATATCGCGCCGCATGCTTATAAATGTCCACCGCGCTGCTCGCGGAAAAATCGACGATTACATCCACACCGTTGTCCTTAAAAAATGTTTCGGGATTGATTTTGCTGATTGAGTAGATTTTGCCCTGCTCAAAATTATGCCCGAACAAATGGCTGGCATAATCCCCCTCATTGTTGCTTGACTTTCTTAAAACCCATTTTAAATCGCATTCGTCGTCCTTTATAATTTCATTTGCGACAATTGAGCCGGTTTTTCCAAACCCGACCAAACCAATTTTTATTTTTTTCACAGAACAGTCCCTCCTTTATACGGCCAAGATAAGCGCCAGGCTGTTTGAATAACAACATATGATCACACACGGTATGACAAACAACAAGCCAGACCGCAGACGGTAAATTCAAGACACGATTCATTTTTCTTCGGTGACCGTAACCGGCACACCACCCATACTGCTAAGTAGATAATAAATTTGATGCAGTCGAAGCAGCTAGCCGAGATATCTCGGCGCATCATTTGCCGACACGCGTTTAAGATGTGAAAACGCCCCGGCATAAGGACCCGCATTTAAGCGGTGCATATATTAGTATATTTATCATATCATATTTTAGGCGCTTATGCAAGCAAGCGCAAACAAACGCAATAACGACAATGGAGGTGACAAATGACTTTAACCGTTCAAGTTTATCAAATTGCAATTAAATACGCAGTTTTCGACACTTTGCACTGCTGCTTTTACAATGGTGTCCACCACATTATATGATGGCTGATGATACAATATTCAGCCCATCACACAAAAAAGTTAATAATTTCTTGCAAAAATTAACCTTTTATATTTCGTTTGCAGGGTGTATACTTGCATTTAAGCAACAGGAGAAAAGTAGTAATGGATACTATCCGTTTTGGGCTCGATATCGGATCAACGACTGTCAAATGTGTGGTTCTCGATAAAGAAAAAACCATTTTCAGTGATTACAAAAGACACTTTAGCGATATCACCGGCAGCGTTTTGAATATGATTCAAAGCGTTTTTTCTGCGCTCGGAGATGTTAAGGCTTTTGTGTGCGTGACAGGCTCGGGAGGCCTCAGCGTGAGCAAGTGGCTGCAAATACCGTTTGTTCAGGAAGTGATTGCCGCGAGCAGCGCGGTAAAAACGTTCATACCCGGCACCGATGTGGCCATTGAGCTCGGCGGCGAAGACGCCAAAATCACCTATTTCGCGGGCAGCACCGAACAACGCATGAACGGAACGTGCGCTGGCGGCACGGGTGCGTTTATCGACCAGATGGCCTCACTACTGGAAACCGACGCGGCAGGCCTCAATCAGCTTGCATCAAAAGCCGAGCATACCTACGATATTGCAGCGCGCTGCGGCGTTTTTGCCAAAAGTGATATCCAGCCGCTCATCAACGAGGGTGCCGCAAGAGCAGACATCGCAGCCTCTGTTTTTCAGGCCGTCGTGAACCAGACGATCAGCGGGCTTGCCTGCGGCCGCCCGATACGCGGCAACGTGGCTTTCCTTGGCGGGCCGCTGCATTTTCTTCCCGCCCTGAGAGACCGTTTTATAAAAACATTGAATTTGAGCAGCGATCATATAATCAACGCGCCGCATGCAATGATGTTTGTCGCGGCAGGCGCGGCCATTCTCGCCGATAAAAAACAGGTCAGCCTGCTTGAGCTGCTTCAAAAAGCGCAGACTTTATCGGCTTTCGAAGACACCTCTGTGACACTTCCGCCCCTGTTCAAGGATATCAGCGATTATACCGCATTTACCGAGCGTCACGCCAAAGCCGCCGTACCTGTCAAAGCGCTCGAAGAGTGCACCGGCCCGTGTTACCTCGGTATCGACGCAGGCTCCACCACCACCAAAGCCGTGATGCTGAATGACAGCGGCGATATTGTTTACTCGCACTACGGCTCGAACAAGGGCCGGCCGCTCGACATGATCCGCGATATTCTTTCCGGTATTTACAGCCGTCTGCCCAAAAACGCCTACATTGCTTATGCCGCTTCCACCGGCTACGGCGAGAGCCTTGCCAAGTCGGCATTCTCTTTGGATACCAGCGAGGTGGAAACGGTGGCACATTACACCGCCGCAAGGTTTTTCCGTCCCGATACGGATTTCATACTCGATATCGGCGGCCAGGATATGAAATGCATGCGCGTTAAAGATGGCGTGATTGATGAGGTTATTCTGAACGAAGCCTGCTCATCGGGCTGCGGATCGTTCCTCGAAACGTTTGCGGCATCACTTTCCTGCTCCATACAGGATTTCGCGAAGGAAGCGCTGTTTGCGCCGCAGCCGGTAGACCTTGGGAGCCGGTGCACGGTGTTCATGAACTCCAAGGTGCGTCAGGCTCAGAAGGAAGGCGCAACGCTCGGCGGTATCTCCGCGGGGCTCTCCTATTCGGTTATCAAAAACGCGCTGTATAAAGTCATCAAGCTCAAAAACCCCGACGAACTCGGCACCGGCATCGTCGTTCAAGGCGGCACTTTTCTGAATGATGCGGTCCTGCGCGCATTGGAATTGCTCTCGGGCCGGGATGTGGTGCGTCCTGCTATCGCGGGGCTGATGGGCGCGTATGGCGCGGCGCTGATTGCCAAAAGACGTTGTCCCGCAGATGCGCTGTCGTCGATACTTTCACCCGATGCGCTCAATGCCATGCGTATCAGCCAAACCTATGCTCGCTGCGGGCGATGCGAAAACAACTGCCGCCTGACAGTCAGTCATTTCGGTGACGGGCGCAAGTTTATTTCGGGCAACCGCTGTGAGCGCGGCGGTGTACAGGGCTCTGCCGAAAAGAACACGCTGCCCGATATGTATGACTTTACGTACAATCGGCTTTTTGCGTACCAGCCGCTGAACGAGAAAGAAGCAACGCGCGGAAGCATCGGTATACCCCGTGTGCTGGGCATATATGAAAATTACCCGTTCTGGCATACGTTTTTCACAGCCCTACATTACCGTGTGGCGCTTTCTCCAAGATCCACACGCGGCGTTTATATCGCGGGTATCGAAAGCATACCGTCCGAATCGCTTTGTTATCCGGCCAAGCTCGCGCATGGCGCCATACGCAAGTTGATCGACAGCGGCGTAAAAACGATTTTTATGCCTTGTGTACCGTACGAGAAAAAGGAACAAAGCAAAGCCGCGAACAATTTTAACTGCCCCATCGTGACATCGTACGCGGAGAACATTAAGAACAATATGCCCGAAATCAAAGAAAACGGCGTTGAATTCCTGATGCCCTTTTTGCCGATGGATCGCATATCCCGGCTCACAAAGCGTTTGGTGGAAGAATTCCCCCAAATCCCGGCATCTGAGGTGAAGCGTGCGGCCAAGCTGGCATGGAAAGAGAAGCTGAGTTTTCAAAGCGATCTGCGCCGCGAGGGCGAAAAAATCATGGCGCGTGTTCGGCGCGGCGAGCTTCAGGCCATTATACTCGGCGGGCGTCCGTATCATATTGACCCTGAAATCAACCACGGCATATCGTCCATTATCACGTCGCTCGGGTTCGCGGTGCTCACCGAACAAAGCGTCGCGCACCTCGGCGAATACAAGCCGCTGCGCGTGCTCGACCAGTGGATGTTCCACACGCGCATCTATGCCTCGGCGCATCTCGCGGGCCGCACGGAAGGGCTGGAACTTGTGCAGCTCAATTCGTTCGGGTGCGGCCTTGATGCCGTGGTGACCGACCAGACACATGAGATACTCAAGGCCTACGGCAAGATATACACGCTGCTGAAAATCGACGAGATTAACAACACAGGAGCGGTGCGTATCCGTCTGCGCTCGCTCGCGGCGGCTATCGCTGAGCGCAAAAAGCGGCGTGTGATAGACGACCTTGCGGTGGCGGTTAAACAGCGCGCCGAAGGATATAAAAAGGTTGTCTTTGAGAAGTTTATGAAGAAGGAATTCACAATACTCTCACCGCAGATGTCGCCAATTCATTTCGATTTTTTACGGGCTGCTTTTGAAGCCTCCGGATACCGTTTTGAGCTGCTTCCGTCGGTGGATACCGCCGCGGTGGAGGAAGGGCTAAAATACGTTAATAATGACGCATGTTATCCGTCGATCATCGTAACGGGACAGCTGATTGAAGCGGTCAAATCAGGCCGGTACGATACAGACAAACTCGCCTGCATTATCTCTCAAACGGGCGGGGGCTGCCGTGCGTCCAACTACATCGGTTTTATACGCAAAGCGCTGACCGACGCAGGCTTTGGGCACATACCGGTGATTTCGCTGAGCGCGTCCGGGCTCGAAAAGCACCCCGGCTTTAAAATCACGCTGACCATGCTGCGCCGCGCAATGCAGGGCATGATCGTGGGCGACCTGCTGAACCGACTGACGCTCGCCACACGGCCTTACGAAAAGACGCCCGGCGAAACACAGGCGATGTATGAAAAATGGCGCGATATCGCGCTAGACGACATTACGCACAGCCGTGGGCGCAGCTACAGGCTTCACATCGCTCAAATGGTGAAAGAGTTCGACGAGATTCCCGTGAATGACCAGAAAAAGCCGGTCATCGGCGTGGTCGGAGAGATTCTGGTGAAGTATCACCCCACCGCGAACAACCAGATTGTGAAGGTGCTCGAAGACGAAGGCGCCGAGGTTAAGGTGCCGGATCTGATTGACTTTTTGCTCTACTGCGCTTACAACATGGGCTTCAAGCACGAAAAGCTCGGGCGCCCGAAGCTGTTTATGCACTTTGGCAGCCTCGCGATTTCAATCATCGAAAATTCGCGCAAGCTGATGCGCAAGGTGTTGAGCCAGAGCAAACGGTTTTCCCCGCCGTCGTTTATTGATGAAAAGGCGCGTGCGGCCTCAGAGTTTTTATCCATCGGCAATCAGACGGGCGAAGGCTGGTTCTTAACCGGCGAGATGGCCGAGCTGCTCAAGGAAGGGGCCGACGGTATTGTTTGCGTGCAGCCGTTTGCGTGCCTGCCGAATCACATTGTGGGTAAAGGCGTGATACAGCCCATACGGGCTCGCTTCCCCGAGGCCAATATCGTCGCGATTGATTACGATCCCGGTGCGAGCGAAGTGAACCAGCTCAACCGCATTAAGCTGATGCTCTCGCTTGCGCATGAAAAGAAAGACAATGTCGGCTGAGCAGGCTGAGGCCGTGTGACGGAAGATTGTTTTACACATTCCATGAGACAATTATAACAATCATCAGCAGCCGAATCGTAGTGGCGGGTTTCCATGCTCGCCAGCTAAACAGCCTGCATGCACTATTCGCGGCAGGCGCCGCTAAAAGGACTTAGTTTTTTTAATATTATTAAAGAGTATTGCACAAAATTGCTGTGCTGGCTGCCGCTGCGTTTATCGCGGCAAGCGCCGCCAATAGGATGCCTTTTTCTCAATATCATCAAAGAGTATTGCACAAAATCACTGTGCTGACCGCCGCTGCGTTTATCGCGGCAAGCGCCGCCAAAAGGACTCTTTTTCTCAATTCATCAAAGTGTATTGCACAAAATCACTGTGCTGGCCGCCGCTGCGTTTATCGCGGCAGGCGCAGCCAAAAGGACTCTTTTTATAAATTTAATAAAATAGTATTTCAAAAAATAACAGTGAATAA
>JAEZIW010000103.1 GCA_023436525.1 Bacillota bacterium
CGGGGTGACTGGACTCGAACCAGCGGCCCCATGCTCCCAAAGCACGTGCGCTACCAAACTGCGCTACACCCCGTGTATTTTTCAGCGACGAAGTATAATATACAGTATTCTCAAAGTAATGTCAACAGCTTTTATCCATTAATTTTGGCTCGTATTTTTGGCTGTTCAACTCAGTAAAATGGCCTTGTTTACGGCCGCCTTTGTAAAAAAAACCGCCTTTTGTTGATAAATATTCTTTCAGTGATTATAATGATTTTAACATTATTTTTTTAGCATAGAAAGGCATAAACAAAAAATTGGAAGAGTTGAAAAGTTATATATCCGCTCGTCAGTTGACTTACTATATAGAAACATACGGCTGCCAGATGAACACGCATGAGAGCGAAAAAATATCCGGTGTGCTCGATTGTATCGGTTATAGCCCGGCCGCCGAAAAGGCTTCGGCCGACCTCATTATTTTCAACACTTGCTGCGTTCGCCAGCATGCGGAGGCGCGGCTTTACGGCAACCTTGGGTTCTTGAAGGATCACAAACAAAACGCACCCGGTGCGTTAATTGCGGTATCCGGCTGCGTGATGCAGCAGGAGGGAGCGGCAAAAAAGCTCATGAAACGCTTTCCTTTTGTTGATATCGCATTTGGAACCAACGGAATTCACCGTCTTGAGAATCTGCTGCATAGCGCGCTCATCGAGGGCAAGCGCGCAACGGCCGTTGACGAGGACGAAACAATCGTAGAAGATGTGCCGGTCAGCCGGGGCAGCGCACCCGGCGCTTTTGTCAATATTATTTACGGCTGCAATAACTTTTGCACATACTGCATTGTGCCGTATGTGCGCGGGCGCGAGCGCAGCCGTCAGATGGGCGACATCATTAAAGAAATTAACGGACTGTGCGATAAAGGGGTAACGGAAATTACGCTGCTCGGGCAAAACGTAAATTCTTACGGCAACGATCTGCCGCAGGATGCTTCTTTTGTGGATTTGATAAAACGCATCGACAGCGAAACCGATATCAAACGGCTGCGCTTTATGACGTCGCATCCCAAGGATATGTCGGATGAGCTGATCGATTGCTACGGCAGCCTGAAAAGCCTTTGTGAGCATGTGCATCTGCCGGTGCAATCGGGCAGCAGCCGCGTGCTGCAGCTCATGAACCGTCGCTACACACGCGAGCATTACCTTGGCTTGATTTCGCGCTTAAAGCAGCGCGTGCCGGATATCGCCATTACCACCGATATCATCGTCGGGTTTCCGGGTGAAACAGAAGAAGATTTTGAACAAACGCTGTCGCTCGTTCGTGAAATCGAATACGATGCGGCATACACGTTTGCGTATTCCAAACGGTCGGGCACAAAGGCTGCCGAAATGGACGGTCAGCTCGATAAGAAGCTTGTGAGCGAACGGCTCGCGCGTTTAAATGCGCTGGTTAAGCAATCAATGGCCTCGAAAAACAGCATGTACCTTGGGCGCACTGTTGAGGTGCTTGCGGAAACGCCGGGAAAAAGAGGACGAGACGAAATCAGCGGCAAAACAAGAACATCGAAGACGGTCAGCTTCGAAGGTGTGCCGGATGATATCGGCCGATATATGATGGTTAAAATCGATAAAGTGATGGCGCATACGCTTCGCGGTGTGCGTATAGAAGAAAGGCCCTCATCGTGAACCGAACTGCTTTTGATAAAAAAAAGAATCACATTGCGATTCTCTTTGGCATTTTGCTCATCATCGCGATTGGAGCCGGTGTTTATTTGTTATTCATGCAGTCATGGGCCAAATCAGGCATTGATGCGCTCATCGGTGCCGATTATTCACCCGTACACGCGCACAAAGGCGCAAACGTTGAAAGCCCGGGGCTGCCGATCACGGAAAAAGCGGATTATCCGGACGCCGTGGAAATTTATAATACGCCGCTTGGTTTTCCGATTATCAGCTTTTCACAAAACTGGACAGGGAACAAACTCAAAGACGTTTACGACGAACTTATGGCCAATAAGCACGGAACGGAGATTTATTCCGTGTCTGAAGTGATGTTGTTTCCGGACGAATCTGCGCTTGATGCCAGCACTGGCGTTGCAGGGACTCACGTCACCGAACAAAAAATCTTTTCACTGTTCTTTCATTTGCCTGGTCTTGTGCCGGATTCACTCGCATATCATATCAATTCCACAAAGAGTTCTATTGAGCTTTATAGTATGGATAAATACGAATCCGTCTCTCAAATTGCGCGCACCATATCTCATGAGTATGGCCATCATTACACCATGTATTATTTTATGCCGGATGATGACGCGGCGAAAAGCTCGCAATACTACAGTTTAAGAGGGATAGACGGTTTCGACCATGAGGTTTTCTATGACATTGACAGCGACTATTATGAAAACCATATGTGGAGCGTATATGAAATTGCCGCCGAAGACTATGTGCAGCTCATGGGCAGCCCCACAGCCAAGCAGCAAAAAGAATATCTCGATATATTTGATGTTCTAGACAATTACAATAAAAACAAAGACTATACCGCCTATGCGGATTCATCCGTGTCTAACGTGTATCCGCAGGAAAACATCTATATACCGCTGGCCCACGAAGTCAGCGGGCTGAGCAGCTATTATCTGTCTTTTATCGGTGAAACAAGTGCGGCAGCCGATATTGAAAAGACAGACTTTCATCTGTCAATGACGCAGCACGAATCTTACGGGTACAAATACTACGAAATATCGTGGGATAAAACGACGGATGATGAAAACGCACTGTATACGTTGGTTTGTTATGATAAGAACGGGAATATATTTGTACCCGTCAGAACGATTAAAGGTGATGAAACGCCGGTGGCGCGGGTGGGCACGGCTGTTAAACTCTCCGGCATTACACTCACCACATTGAAAAACGGAATTACGGATGAAAGCCGCAGCTTTAAGCTGTATGTGACATGGCCGGACGGGCGCATGCAGTCATCGGAAATGTTTCACGCGGACTTCTGACGCGCGCTTTTGTTTGGCTTTGCGGATAATGAACGACAGGACGATCATCAATACACAAAAGCCTGCCGCAGATGTCACTATAATCAGCAGCATCGTATTGTTTGAAATAATGCTGTTCAATTTATTATAATTCTGCACGGCCTCTGTGTTTTGTTTTTGTGTATGAATGGTCAGTTTATTCAGTTCACCGAATTTAAGCGCCCATGTGCAAACGTTACCGTCACGGGCATCCGCATTGGTATCCACAACATCACCGGGTAAAGAAACGGATATTTTATAATCTCCATTGTCCGCTCTATTTTCAATTTTCTGAATTTGGTCCGCAGGGATGCCTTGAGCCTCTTGCTGTCTGATTACATCATTTAAATCGATTTCAGCGGTTAAGCTGTAATCATCTGCAGCCAGAGAAGGGGTATATGCAAAGGATACATTGCTGAACAGGGAGCCCTCAGACGTGAATATAGACGAAAAAGCTGCGGCGGCTTCCCTGGCAGAGTTCGATTTCACTGTTTTTTCGCCCGTGACCGTTTTTTCGCCCTTATCAACATAGATAGACATGTCTTGCTTGGCCCAATACGACCCGATTTCGTTTAAATACGGTGCCACATCCTGATCGGATTGCTCAAAAGCAAGCGCGTATTTAACGGTGGTTACATGGTCATCGGATAAGGTGTATTGAAGCTGCGCGTTGGCACAAGCCGACGAGACGACTATTATAAAAAAAAGCATAACCGCAAAAATAAGTTTTTTCATTACAGGCTCCATATTCGAGTTGAGAAAATTATAAATGAAATCTGACCTTATTTCAACAATAATGCGGTTTTATGTTATAATGGGTTCACAAACCATGGAGGGATACTATGCCGGAACTGACACCGATGATGCGCCAGTATGTGGAGCTCAAGGAAAAATACAAAGACTGTATTCTGATGTACCGCCTCGGTGACTTTTATGAGATGTTTTTCGAGGACGCGCTGACAGCTTCGCGTGAGCTGGAGATTGTATTAACCGGGCGGGATTGCGGTTTATCCGAACGCGCACCCATGTGCGGCGTTCCGCATCACAGCGTTCAAGGCTATATCGATAAGCTCATCAGGAAGGGATACAAGGTGGCTGTTTGCGAGCAGCTGACTGACCCCGCCTTAAGCAAAGGCATTGTGGAGCGCGATGTGATCCGCGTTATTACTCCCGGAACCGTGACTGAAACCGGCAGCCTCAACGAAGCAGACAACAACTTTATTCTTTCATTTATGTCTGTCGGGGATACCGTTGGGCTGTCTTATGCAGACGTATCCACCGGTGCCTTTTTTATGGGTGAATGCAGCGCCGAAGACGGCTTTGCCTCTGTCAAAAGTGAAATCGCGCGCATTGTTCCCAGCGAAATTATATTCAGACCCGAAGATCGTGAGATTATCGATAGCTTAAGCACGATGATCAAAGAACAGAGCATTTATATCAGCGAATACCCGTCGTTTACATTTGAACACGGAGCGGCAATGACGGCCCTGAAGAGCCATTTTGCGGTTAGCGGCCTTAATGGATTTGGCATTGATGACAGCAGCATCGCCGTCGGCGCTGCGGGTGCGCTGATTGATTATTTAAGAGAAACTCAGAAGAATGCATTGACGCACATCAGCCGCATACAGCTGATTGAAAAGAATTCTTACATGTCTCTTGATATGTTTACGCGCGCAAACCTTGAACTGACCAAAACACTGCGCGACGGCAAGGTAAAAGGGTCTTTATTCGGCATCATCGACAAAACAAGAACCGCTATGGGTGCGCGGCTTTTAAAGCGCGTTATTAACGAACCGCTGCAAAGCATAACCGACATCAACGCGCGCCTCGATGCCGTACAGGAAATGAAAGAGAGCCTGCCATTAAGCGATAAGGTTGCGCTGGCACTCGACGGCGTGTTTGACTTGGAACGTTTGATTTCGCGCATTGCCTACGCCACGCTGGACGCGCGCAATTGTCTTGCCATCAAAAAAACGCTGTTTCAGCTCCCGCAGCTTAAAAGCGCACTTAAAGCGTGTTCGTCCGGGCTGCTTAAGCAGACGTGCGCCGGGCTTGACTGCATGGACGATATTTATACGCTGCTCGAATCGGCGATAGACGAAGAACCGCCGGCGGGTATTGCGGACGGCGGCTTTATTAAAAAAGGGTATCACAGCGAAATTGACGAGCTCAAAGAGGCTGCGCTCAAGGGCAAGGAATGGATTGCGTCTCTGGAGGCTAAAGAACGCCAGGACTCGGGTATTAAGACGTTAAAAGTCGGCTACAACAAGGTTTTTGGGTATTATCTCGAGGTGACGAATTCTTACCGCGATTCGGTGCCTCAGCATTACATCCGTAAACAGACGCTTTCTAACTGCGAGCGTTTCATAACGCCCGAATTAAAGGAGATGGAAGAAAAGCTGACGGGCGCACACGACAAATGCATCGCGCTGGAATATGAATGCTTTGTGCAGATCAGAAAAATATTGTCCGACAACATCAAGCGGTTTCAAAATGCGTCTCAGGCTGTCGCGCTTGTTGATATGCTTCGCAGTTTCGCTGCCGTCGCTTATGAGAACAAATACACACGTCCGACGATAATTTCCAGTGGTGATATGATTATCACCGGCGGGCGGCACCCCGTGGTGGAATCGTTCGTGAAGCAGTCCTTTGTGAAGAACGACTGTCTCCTGACGGATGAAAACAACATCATGATATTGACTGGCCCCAATATGGCCGGAAAAAGCACGTTTATGCGGCAGGTGGCGTTGATTGTACTGCTCGCGCACATGGGCTGCTTCGTGCCCGCCGACAGCGCACAGATCTGCATTGTCGACAAGATATTTACGCGTGTCGGTGCCTCTGATAATTTGGCTTCCGGGCAAAGCACGTTTATGGTGGAAATGAACGAGGTTGCGAACATATTAAATAACGCAACGCCGAGAAGCCTGCTGATTCTTGATGAGATTGGGCGCGGTACAAGTACGCTCGACGGCCTTTCCATCGCATGGTCGGTTGTGGAGTTTATCAGCAGCCGCATCAAAGCGAAAACACTATTTGCCACGCATTTTCACGAATTATCGGAGCTGGAGGGTGTGGTATCGGGCGTCAGCAACTACTCAATTACCGTTAAAGAGATGGGTGATACGGTGATATTCCTTCATAAAATCGTGCGGGGCGGTGCCGACAGGAGCTTCGGCATTGAAGTCGCCAAGCTCGCAGGGGTGCCAATCGATGTCACCGAGCGAGCCAAGGCGATCATGCAGTCGTTAGTGGAAAAGGACGAAAGTCTGTTGAGACCGCATAGTCAAGCGGTATCTTCACTCACACGCGACGACCTGATTGATATGCTGCGCGACATCAATCTTGACAACATCACGCCGCTTGATTCGTTAAAGCTGTTAAGCGAAATCAAGCATCGGCTGTAGGGGAGACAATATGGGGGAAATCAGAAAGCTGTCTAAAAGTGTTTCGGATAAAATTGCGGCTGGAGAAGTGGTGGAGCGGCCGCTGAGCGTTGTGAAAGAGTTGATTGAAAACGCGATTGACGCGGGTTCAAGCGCTGTCAGTATCAGTATAGCAGGCGGTGGTATTAAGCAGATCGTCGTTACCGATAACGGCAAAGGAATCGCCGCCGAGGACGCGGAGCTTGCTTTTGAAAAGCACGCAACCAGCAAGATATCCACCGAGCATGATTTGAATTATATCAGCACGCAAGGGTTCAGAGGCGAAGCGCTCGCCAGCATCGCGGCTGTGTCCGTCGTCGATATGAAAACAAAACAGCGCGATGCCGAGCTGGGTACGCATATACGGGTTTCGGGCAGCCGAATTGACAGCATTACGCCCGCAGGCTTGCCTGACGGCACCTGCGTGAGCGTGGAAAATCTTTTCTTCAATGTGCCCGCACGGCTCAAATTCTTAAAATCAGAGCAGCAGGAAGCGGCCTATGTTTCTGACCTGGTATCAAGATATATACTCGCTTATCCTGAAATCTCGTTTCATTATGCGTCAAACGGCAAAACGGTGTACCACAGCCCGGGCAACGGCGAATTGAAGGATGCTGTTTACTGTATTTACGGCGCAGGGCTTATGGACAATATCGTGTTTGTATCGTTCGAGGCCAATGCGGTTAAGACGTATGGGTACGTTTCGCGGCCGGGCGCCGTTATGAAAAACAGGCAAAACGGTTCGCTTTTTGTCAACAGACGTTTCGTGCGCAGCACGGCGCTTAATGACATGGTGAAAAGCGCCTATGGGCCAACGCTTGTTAAAGGTGAATCCCCATTTTTTGCGCTGAATATCACAATGCCGCCGGGAAACGTGGATGTGAACGTTCATCCGAACAAGCTTCAAGTGCGCTTTGCCGACACGGCAGCCGTTGAATATGTGATTAAAGAAGCGGTGGCCCAAGGCTGCGATGAAATTCATGGCAGCGTGATGCTTGATATGCCGGCGATTCCGGAAAAACCGCGCGGTTTCGTGGAAATGCAGGCACCCAAAGAGGTGTATCAAACAGCGCTCTTTTCGGGCTTCGGCAGCATAAGCCTTCGCGAATCTGAAGTGATAGAGCGTGACAATTTTGAGCCGTACGTTTATGGGGCAGCCTCAGATACTGAGACTGCAAGTGACAACCATCAGGAAGCTAACATAGAAGACATCTCCGTTCCCGAAGAACCGGTGATAAACCAACCGCTTGGGTTTCGCATGATCGGCAGCTTTTCAAACACCTATATACTTGTGGAGCAAGGCGAAAACCTGCTGATTATTGATCAGCATGCCGCCCACGAGCGCCTTTTGTACAATCGGTTTGTCAGTGGTTCAAACGGTGCGTCTCAGTCGCTGCTGACACCGGCCATCATCACCGTGTCTCATGCGCAAAAGCTGCTCATCGAAGAAAATATGGAGACATTTTCTTCGCTCGGGTTCGATATCGAACCGTTCGGGCTGCTTGAGTTCAAGATCGCGTCAGTGCCTGCCGGATTCTTAGGGCTGCCTGTCTCTGCACTTATAAACGATGCATTGAATGAAATTGTTGAGAACCGCGGTAAGGAAGTGCTGCAACGCGAATCCATTATTCGGGCTGCATGCCGCAGTGCCGTGAAAGCAGGGAATAAGCTCTCTATGGCTGAGCTGTCCGACTTAGCGCAGAGCTTTTTATTAACAGGAGTCATCCCGACGTGTCCGCACGGGCGTCCGGTCATCAGCGTCATCACTAAAAAACAGATAGAAAAAAGCTTTAAGAGAGTATTATGAGACGGTTCATCATTATCACCGGGCCAACTGCCTCGGGCAAAACAAAAGTTTCGGTTGAAATTGCCAAAGCGATGCATTCGCGCGTGATATCGGCGGACAGCATGCAAATTTACAAAGGCATGGATATCGGCACGGCCAAAGCCACGCCTGACGACATGCAGGGTGTGGTACATGAGTTAATCGATATCATAGATCCTGATCAGGACTATTCCGTTGCTGAGTTTCAAAAAGCGGCTTTTTCTATTATTGAAGCCGCCAACGCAATAGGGGAAATTCCCGTGGTCGCAGGCGGCACCGGCCTTTACGTCAATGCCCTGATTTATGATCTCAATTTCGGCAAAACAGTCCGAGACGACACGATTCGACTTAAAATGTCACAACTTGCGGATGACAAAAGTATTGATTACTTGTATAATATATTGGAAAATAAAGACCCAGACTATGCCAAGATCATCGCCCGAAACGATAAAAGACGCATTATCCGACGGCTGGAGCTTATTGAATCCGGTGAGGCGGGCGCTTATGAATTTCGCAAGCCCAACGTGGCCGATGACTTTATAATCATCGGCCTTACGATGAACCGTGAGCTGCTGTACAGACGTATAGAAGCACGTGTGGATGAAATGATACTATCGGGGCTCGCTGAGGAAGCCCGCCATATTTACGATAAATACGGAGAAACAACCGCGCTCAAAGCGATTGGTTACAAGGAACTGGTGGCTCATTTTAAAGGCGAAATGACGCTTGCTGAGGCTGTAACGCTGATTAAGCGGAACACGCGCCGATTCGCCAAACGGCAGATAACGTGGTTTAAACGCGATGAACGCATCAATTGGTTTGAAGTCGGTTCATGTATAGAAGATACAATTCATGAAATAATGTTATATATAAAGAGAAAGGGGTTTTAATATGCAAAAGTCAGTCATTGTTCTTCAGGATGTATTTCTCAATCAGGTTCGCAAAGAACATGTTTTGGTAACCATTCATTTAACGAACGGCTATCAAATTAAAGGTACTGTGAAGGGG
>JAEZIW010000036.1 GCA_023436525.1 Bacillota bacterium
ATACATGTGTGAGGGGGGTAAACAATGTTTGGCTGGCGTGAAGTGTACACCTCATTTTCGATGAGTGATTTTGAAAAGGCACGTGAGGCACTCAGACAAAAGCGCATTCGTTATTATTACCGAACAAAAAGCTTGATGGGTAATGCAAGAGGACACATGGGAACGTTCGGCATGAATATGGACTATGCGTACCAATATTATCTTTACGTGAAAAAAGAGTCGTTGGAAGACGCACAATATCTGATCGGCAGCGTGATGTCAAGATAAGGAGAGGGTATTCATCATGTTCGGCTGGAGAGAGGTTTACATGTCATCGTCGATGACGGATTGTGCGAAAATCCGTGAGGCGCTTGACGCAAAGGGCGTTCATTATCGCTATAAGACCAGCAGCATGAATAACGATATACGATCACGAATGAGCGTGATCGATACGAAATTTGCCGTTCAATACTATATCTTTGTAAAGAAGCAGGATTATGAGCTGGCGCAGTCTATTACAGGGAACAGACCGATAAGATAAGGAGGAGCTTCATGTTTGGCTGGGAAGAAGTTTACATGGGCTTTTCGATGGAAGACTACGCAAAGGTGCGCGATGCTGTGACGGCAGCGGGCATTGATTATAAGCGCAAGCTGTTCGCGCATGCGGGCGTTTGGCTCGGGCGTGGAAAAGTACACAGCAGCCGCGCGATCATCGGCCATCACACGGATTACTCAAAGCAATACCGGCTTTTCGTACGCAGTGAGGATGCGGAGCAAGCGAGATACCTGATTCGCCGGGCAACGCAGGGGTAACACATGCTGATGATCAGAGAAGCAGCTGGACGCGGTTTACCGGGTGAGCTGACGCTGTGCGCAGGACGATATGGACGGCAGCAGTTTAACGCCGGAGCAGGCGGCATTTTTGAAAAGATGAGAGCCTATCCCGATAACGGCATCTATGTCGCCGAAACTAACGGCATATCGTCGGCACGTTCATGCTAACTGTGATGGATAACCTCATTCTGCCGCGAAAGCGGTGCAATAAAGCGGCGCTCTCCAGCAGCTCAAACAAAAGCCCATTGGTTTTATGAGAGTTTTGAGCTTAGTAGGCGCGGTATCAGCTATTTTTATGAACCTTAAATAATCGGTCAGATTATGCTTTTCAAATAGTCGCTGAACTCTGCCACGCTTTCAAACGTCGCATCCGGGTTCATCACTTTCAGCTTTTCTGTTTCGGCAGTGCTCGCCCATGCGGCGGAGATGGGGGGGATACCGACCTCCCGGCTGGCTGTGATATCGGTGTCCATATCGCCGATATAGACGGTTTCATGCGGCTCAATGCCAAACTGCGTCAGCAGCGCCCGTAAGCCTTCGGGCTTTCTCGGTCCTTCAGGCACGCCTGTATCAGCTGCGTCAAATATGTTTTCATACCCGTATTCGCGCATTGTGATCTCATAGCTGACAGCGCCTTTGCCCGTGACGATGCCGAGCTTTAAGTTCCTGCTTTTCAGCTCATGCAGCAGCTCTGTGATGCCGTCGAACGGCTTGGAATACTGCTTGTGGTTTTTTGAATAGCTGCGAATGAACGCGGCAAAGCTTTCATCGTAATGCTCGGGGACCAGCATTTTGATGGTTCCTTCTTCGGATCGGCCGAACGTCGCGATAATTTCGTCGTCGCTGACGCTGCGATTTGCATACGGCTCTATCGCATCCCGAAAAGACCGGATGATCAGCGGCATCGTGTCGCCGATTGTCCCGTCCAGGTCAAATATCACTGCTTTGATCATTGATGCACCTCATAATCTGTCGAAAACTTTATTAACATCGAAACGTTAATACAATCACAGTGCAAAGTCAAGATTTCTAAAAGAAATCACATATGCCATCCAAAAGAAATCACATATGACAGGCATGCCCGTATCATTCGTTCAAGTTGTATTTTGTGACGATATTGCCATACTAATATCGATCTGTTTTTGTGATGCAAACACAATAAACGAAGTGCTATGGCAAAGGTCGTTCTTTTCACTGTCGCAATGAACACGCAGGTGATTGCGAACGCGGATGAGAATCTGTTGATATTGGTCTCTAAGCCGTGGACTGAATGATCGGCCATGATAAGAAAAGACAGTCGGAAGGCCAGTAGTTGTTTGCCGTTTTGAGCGCGTTTGCGAGGGTCAAACAGTTGAAAAGAGGCATCTGATCAGGCGATAGCGCAATGTCGTGCTGCCTTGCCATAACCAATTCGCTTTGCAGCATAACAAGAGGTCGTTTATGTGCAAATATTACAGCCCGGTTATTGATCTGCCCGTTGACACAGAACACACTGGATGTTAATATGGTACATAAGAAATGTTACTTTTTATCATAACTAAGCATGTAATGAGCACAATGTTGTAAATTTAAAATATGTGGAGGTTTTTCATGGCACTCGGAGTCATCATGCCCCGGCAGGGGCAGTCGGTTGAAAGCTGCATCATCGAGTACCGCGTTAAAGAAGGAGATACCGTTAAGCAGGGCGATATCCTCTTTGCGTATGAGACGGACAAAGCATCGTTTGAGGAAGAAAGCCCGGCGGAAGGAACGGTATTAAAGCTGCTCGCGCAGGACGGGGACGATGTACCGTGCCTCGAAACAGTGCTGGTTATCGGGCAGCCCGGCGAAGACATTTCGGAGTTTGTAAAGGGCGGTGTGCCGCAAGTCACAGAAAAAGCCAGCGAAGCCGAAACGGCCGTAACTCAGGCAGTGCCGGTCATCACGGCAGCAGCAACGTCTGCACAAACCGATGTCACCAAAATATCCCCGCGTGCCAAAGGCATCGCTGAGCGGCAGGGGCTTGACTTAACCAAAGCGGCACCCACCGGCCCGAACGGGCGCATCATAGAACGCGATGTGGCGGTGCTTGCCGAAAAAGGCTACAAGGTAACAGGCGCGGCGGCCGGCACATACGCAGGCGGCGCGCAGGGCAGCGGCCTTGGCGGCGCGGTCACCACGGCCGATCTCTCAGTATCTTCGGCGGCATCGGCGGTGGTGATATCCGAAGCGCCCAAGGCGGCCTATACGGATGTGAAGCTCTCAGCGGTTCGCAAGGTCATCGCGAAATCAATGCAAGCGTCGCTTTCCGAGATGGCACAGCTCACGCATCAATCGAGCTTCGACGCGACGGCGATACTCGCTTTTCGCGAACGTATCAAGGCGAGCGCGGAAAAGCTTGGCCTGCCGAACATCACGCTTAACGACATCGTAATGTATGCGGTTTCGAGAACACTTATCAAACACCCCGATCTCAACGCGCACTTCCTCGGCGATTCCATGCGCCTTTTTAACAGCGTGAACCTTGGGATGGCGGTGGATACCGAAAGAGGTTTGCTCGTGCCCACGCTTTTCGGAGCGGAGAAGCTGTCGTTATCCGAAATTGCAGCAAAAACAAAAGAGCTTGCGTCGGCGGCGCAATCCGGTAAAATTTCGCCCGATCTGCTCGGCGGCGGCACATTTACCGTGTCTAACCTCGGGGCGTTCGGCATCGAGATGTTCACCCCGGTTATCAACCCGCCTCAGACGGCAATACTCGGCGTGTGCAGCATCGTGTACCGGCAAAAGAAGGTCGGCACAGATTTTGTGACATATCCTGCGATGGGGCTGTCGCTCACGTACGACCACCGCGCGGTAGACGGCGCGCCCGCGTCACGGTTCTTAAAAGACCTCTGCACCTCGCTTGAGGCTTTCGACATACTGCTCGCGAAATAAGGAGGCATGTAAATGGTTTATGATTTGATTGTGATCGGCGGCGGCCCGGCAGGGTATCTCGGCGCGGAGCGCGCGGGGCATGCGGGGCTCAAAACGCTGCTTTTTGAAAAACGCAGCGTGGGCGGCGTGTGCCTGAACGAAGGCTGCATTCCTACCAAAACGCTGCTGTATTCGGCAAAGATAAAAGACAGCGCGTCGCACGGCGAAACGTACGGTGTCAGTGTGCAGGGCGCGGAATTGAACCACGGTGCGGTGATTGCGCGCAAGAACAAAGT
>JAEZIW010000082.1 GCA_023436525.1 Bacillota bacterium
GCGGCGAAATACATCGACCCGCGCGCCAAATAGGGAGGGTGCGACTTATGGTGAATTTTGAAGGTTACAACAGACGTATTGCGGGCATTGAAAAATGCATGAAGGAATACGGCTTTGAAAGTTTGGAGCAGGTTGAAGAATACTGCAAGAGCTTTGGCGTTGATGCCGCCGGTATCGTAAAGAGCGTTCAGTCCATCGCTTTTGAAAACGCCGCATGGGCATACACACTCGGCGCGGCCATCGCGCTGAAAAAAGGCTGCAAAATGGCGGCAGACGCGGCAGAAGCGATCGGTATTGGGCTGCAGGCGTTTTGCATTCCGGGCAGCGTGGCAGAACAGCGCGTGGTGGGTATCGGCCACGGCAATCTCGCAGCGATGCTGCTGAGAGAAGAAACAGAGTGCTTCTGCTTCCTCGCGGGTCATGAATCGTTCGCGGCTGCCGAAGGTGCGATTGGTATTGCAAGAACGGCCAACAAGGTAAGAAAAACGCCGCTGCGCGTTATCCTTAACGGTCTTGGCAAAGACGCGGCTTACATTATCTCGCGTATCAACGGCTTCACCAACGTGGAGACCGAGTACAACTACGCAACCGGCGAGCTCAAGATCGTCTGGGAAAAAGCGTTTTCTGACGGCGAGCGCGCGGCTGTGAAGTGCTACGGCGCAGACGATGTGAACGAAGGCGTTGCGATTATGCGTCATGAGAAGGTTGACGTGTCCATCACGGGCAACTCGACCAACCCGACACGCTTCCAGCATCCGGTGGCGGGCACATACAAGAAGTGGGCCATTGAGAACGGCAAGAAGTACTTCTCGGTCGCTTCGGGCGGCGGCACAGGCCGTACGCTGCATCCGGACAACATGGGCGCGGGTCCCGCTTCGTATGGTATGACGGATACGATGGGCCGTATGCACGGCGACGCGCAGTTTGCGGGGTCTTCCTCCGTGCCGGCGCACGTGGAAATGATGGGCCTTATCGGCATGGGCAACAACCCGATGGTGGGTGCGTCTGTGGCGGTCGCGGTGGCTGTGGAGCAGGCACTGTCTAAGTAAGGTATATCTGAGTATAACGAAAAGTCCTCGTCCGGCTCAGCCGCGATCGAGGACTTTTTTTGTGTAAAAATCATATATACCGTTTCTGTCGTTGGTATTGATATCGCATGCATATCGCGGATAACCGCGCAAATGACTTTTTTATTGAGATTAATTATATAACCGTATCCAACTTGAAATCTGCATACATCACCGCAACCATATCGCAGTTAACCGCGCTAAGAGCATTTTATCGAGATTGATTAAATAACCATATCCAACTTGAAATCTGCATAACATATCGCGGATAACCGCGTAAAGGACTTTTTTATTATGAGACTGATTTTATAGCCATATCCAATTTGATATCTACATAACATCCCCCGCATCCATATCGCGGATAACCGCGTTAAGGACTTCAGTTTCATCACATAGCGCTGAAAAAGCACACTATTACCGCTGCTTTAGCTTTGTGTTATCGTCCTTCCAAAAACGCTGCCAGCTCATCTTCCGTCGGCATCGCGCTCTGTGCGCCCATCTTCGTCACCGACATCGCGCCCACCGCGTTCGCATAGCGAATACTTTCCGTAAGACTATGCCCTTTCGCCAGCGACACCGCCAGCCCCGCGTTAAAAGAATCACCCGCCGCCGTGGTGTCCACCACGTCCACAGCGAAGCCGGGCACATGCACAGCCTCATTCTCTGTGATCATATACGCGCCTTTGCCGCCGCACTTGTATACCACCGCTTGAACACCCTGCCGAATCAAAACCCGCGCCGCCGCAATCGCACTCTGCTCATCCGATACATCCGTTTGCGCGATGATGGCCAGCTCCGTCTCGTTGGGCGTTAATATACCGCAGCACCCAAGCAGCGCCTCGGGCAGCCTCACCGCAGGCGCGGGGTCCAGCATCACCAGCTTGCCCGCTTTCTTCGCGTGTTCCGCCGCCCACAATACCGTCTCCATCGGTACCTCAAGCTGAAGCATCAGTATATCCGTGTCGTCAATCGCCTTGATACTGCTTCGCACATAATCGGTGTCCACAAGGCCGTTCGCACCGGGGACAACGATGATCGTGTTCTCGCCCTGCGCGTTGACCGTGATTGAAGCCGTGCCTGTGCTGGTCTCTTCTCTGCGGATAGCCGATACATCAACATGCGCGGCACGCAGCGATTCCAGAGCCATACCGCCGAACACATCGGTACCCACCTTGCCCAAAAACGCGACGCTTGTGCCGAGCCGCCCCGCCGCCACCGCCTGGTTCGCGCCCTTGCCGCCCGGAAAGATATCAAACGACTCACCGGTAATCGTTTGGCCCGCCCAGGCAAATGTGGGCGCGACAGTCACCAAATCCATATTGATGCTGCCGAGCACACAGATTTTTTTCATTGAGCCACCTTAACCTTCCGGCTTATTTAATAATTGAGCGATAAATCAAGCTGCTAGGTTCGATTACATATTTATATCGTAGTTTCTCTCTTCCGGCAAAGGCAGCATATTTTCAGCCGCTAAACCCGTTCCGATTGCGACACATGATGCGGCGTCTTCCGCCAAAAAGCACTTCAGCCCTGTC
This sequence comes from Bacillota bacterium, assembly GCA_023436525.1. Taxonomy (GTDB): domain Bacteria; phylum Bacillota; class Clostridia; order Christensenellales; family SZUA-584; genus SZUA-584. The sequence continues at coordinate 2,603 of JAEZIW010000082.1, forward strand.
TTGATGCCGACCAATACATCCAAGCCATACAGCAGCGACCCGCCGCCTGTCAGGCATATTCCGCCTTCGGCTATGTCCGAAGCCAGTTCCGGCGGTGTGCGCTCCAGCACACTGCGAATCACGTCGATGATACTGGTAAGCGGCTCCGCGAATGCCTCAATCGTCTCGTTTGCTCCAATCCGGATTCTCCTAGGCAGGCCGGTAATCGCGTTTCTGCCGACGATTTCTATCAAAACCTGCTCCTGTTTGGGATAGGCTGCGCCGATATTCACCTTTATTTCTTGCGCTGTCCTCTCGCCGATCAGTATGTCATACTTTTTCCTGATGTGCTTTGCAATGGCATCGTCCAGGCTGTCTCCGGCCACCCTGATAGACTGGTGAACCACAAGCCCGCCAAGTGAAATCACAGCAGCATCCGTGGTGCCGCCGCCGATATCTACCACCATGCTGCCGTATGCCGCGCCGATATCAATGCCCGCCCCAATTGCCGCCGCAATCGGCTCTTCAATCAGGCTTGCGCGCTTGGCGCCTGCCTCCTCGGTTACTTCTATCAGCGCACGCTTTTCCACATCCGTCACACCCGACGGCACACAAACCATCACAGACGGTCTGGCAAAAAGACGCTTGCCGATAACCATTTTGAGATATGCGCTAAGCATTCGTTGTGTATCATGATAACTCGATATCACACCGCCGCGCAGCGGACGGACGACGGCGATATTCGCTGGCGCTCTGCCCAGCATATCGTTGGCTTCATCGCCGACAGCAATCAACTCTCCCGTATTTTTGTTAACCGCCACAATTGCGGGCTGATTCAGTACGATTCCTTTTCCTTTTACGTAAATACGCACGCTAGACGTACCGAGGTCGATGCCGATAATGTCATTGTCTAAAAACCTCATTAATATCCTTTACCCCCATAAACTTGCCTTTTCACGTCAATAATTTGTGCCTGAATGCGGCCTTTATTCTGCGGACAGTGCAGAATTCCCATCTGATTCAGGTTGATAGAGAACTTTTCGTATATCAATTTTCGTAATACCGGACGGAACAGCCCATTCCACAGTATCGCCCTCTCTGAATCCGATAATCGCCGTTCCTATCGGCGACAATACCGAGATATTATTCTGTGACATATCCGCTTCATGGGGATAAACCAATGAGACTGTCTCTTCCATATCATCAATCACCAATAAAGCACGAGAATTCATTGTGATCACGTCATTAGGAAGCTTGCTCTTGTCAACGATCTCGGCGCGTTTCAATTCATCATCGAGATCAAGCACATGTGGTTTGTTTTTTTTGTCGATTTCACCGTCAATTAGTTTTGTCAGCTTTTTCATATCTTCTTCCGTTATTATAATCCGGCGAGACATATGCTCATACCTCCTTTTTTACTGCCCCCGATAATTCTGCGGTTGTTTTCCGGCCTTGGGGCTGTTTCGATTAATCATAGCAAAAGACATTCCGCAAGCGGAATGTCTTCACCACTCATTATTTTATATTCATTATAATAAAGCATTCCCTATGTTTTGTCAACAGAGACTGCCGTTCCCATTTAATTGAATGTATGTATTTTAATAATTCTCATGTTATTTAATTCTTTGGGCGGTCACACCCTGCAATTTGGCAACAGATTAAAAAACCGCAGGCCGTTGCCTCGCGGCTTAGGTTTCTAATTATTACGCAGCTTGAAAACACTAAAACGAATTGACGAGCTTTTCGATTGCTGTCACAGCGTCTTGTTCATCCTTGCCGTTTGCAAAGATGTATATTTTCTCTCCCTGCTTCACGCCCAGTGACAATACACCCATAATGCTTTTGGCATTGATCTTCTTATTGCCTTTTTCCACGAATATCTGCGAAGAAAACCCGCCCGCAACCTGCACAAACATGGCTGCTTTGGAAGCCCTTAAACCGTCGGCATTGGTGATCGTCAGTTCCTTTGCTTGCATGCTACTCCCCCCTTGTCATTTTCAGGTGCTCTGCAATGCTGTTGAGCTTACGCAATTTATGATTGATACCCGACTTTGACTCAGCACCCAGCATAGCCGCCAGTTCATCCAACGTGGCTTCGGGATAACTCATCCGTGCTTCTGCCGCCGCTTTGAGTGCCGGGCTTAATTTATCAAGCCCCATATGAGTTCGGATATAGTCAATGCTTTCCTGCTGCTTAACAGACGCGTTAACCGTTTTTGATAAGTTGCCCGTCTCACAGTTGACTTTGCGGTTCACGTTGTTGCGCACACTTTTCAATATACGGATATTTTCGATATTCAATATCGACGAGTGCGCGCCCATCATGGTTAATAAGGTAACGATCGCGTCGCCTTCCTTGATATAAACCACAAAACTCTTGCCCCTGGGTATCATTTTTGCAGACACGCCAAGTTCTACTATTATATTCAACAAACCCTGCGCAAATTCCTTTTGTCCGCAGACAAATTCCATATGGTATCGTTTTTCCGGGTTCGTGACCGAACCGCCGCCCAGGAAAGCGCCGCGCACAAACGCGATTTGGCAGCAGCGGGCGGATAAAAACGCCGCATTCGTACCGAATTCAAAGCCCTCATCACTTAAGATGTGGGTATCCACCGCCAGCATCCGCGCTGCTTCCTTTTGCACCGAAAGCGAATAAATATGATTGTGCTTTAACTGATTGGTTTGCATCTGCGTTTTGGCCTGTATACCGTAAATGCTTTTTATCAGCGCAAACACCCGGCGCGCCACCGCTGCGTTTTCTGTGTCAATACGCAGCGAAAACGCCCCGCCAGAAATGCTGATGGAACCGGCGGTATGGATGATAGCGCTGAGCTCGGCAAGCTCACAACATTCTTTGCCCGTACTCGTACGGCAAACTTCAGATTTGGCCGTGGCGGAAAACGACATGGCATTAATACCCGTATCCGATATCGCGGTGCTCGAGCGTCACGTTGTGCCCCTGCTCGCTCAGCACGCGATGCATTTCTTCGGCAATCACGACGCTGCGGTGCACACCGCCCGTACAGCCGATCGCAATCACCAGTTGCTTCTTATCCTGCTCCACATAATACGGAGCCACATAGTTGACCAGTTCGTTGATCTTATCTAAAAATATGCGTGCACGCGGAAACGCCAGAACATAGTCTTTCACTTCTTTTTCGCGCCCGGTATGATTGCGCAGATGCTCTTCATAAAACGGGTTGGGTAAAAAACGCATATCAAAAACCATGTCGGCATCAATTGGAATGCCGCGCTTGTATCCAAACGTTGTCACGGTGATTTTTATTCCCTTATCGTCTGTGTCGCTGAACATCCTGTCAATCGTTTCCCCGAGCTTTTTGATGGAATACGTGGACGTATCAACGATGTTGTTCGCAATGTCTTTGATTTCCTTGAGCCTTTCGCGCTCCTTGAATATTCCCGTCATGATTGTGCCGTCAAGTGACAGCGGATGCCGCCGCCGTGTTTCTTTGAAACGCCGTACAAGCACCTCGTCGCTCGCATCCAGATACAGAATATCAAGATCGATGTTCATCTCTTTCAAGCACTGTATCGCCGGAAATATATCCTCGAACATCTCACCCATTCGCATATCCGCCACGGTTGCCGCCTTGTCAATACGCTCTTTGTTCATGCATATCTGCGCAAAATCGGGGATTAGCTTGGGCGGCAGATTGTCCACACAAAAATAGCCCGTATCCTCAAAACGTTTAAGCGCCTGAGACCGCCCGGCTCCCGACAGACCGGTGATGATCACAAACTTCATTTCAGTCCTCCGATATATTGGCGATACGGCGGGGCGCTATACCCGCATTTACCGCCATTTCCACAGCGTTTGGCACCAATCCCACATCTGCCGGATTGTGCGCATCGCTCGAAAGGATAAATCTCACTTGCGTTTGCGCCGCAAGCTGCAGATCCTCAACTTTGAGCTCGCTGTGCTTGTTATTGATTTCAAACAGCGTGCCATAGTCCGCACACGCCTGCGCCAGCTTATAATAATCCACGGGCACACCGTAGCCAGGATGTGCAACCATGGTGATTTTATGCCGCTGTATCGCGCGCATATAGCCTTGAGTCACCGCTTCCGCATGGTGTTTTCCTCTGAAAAAAGTCCATGCTGTCCGCAAATCACGGCAGATTGCCGTTTTATGATACCCGAGTATCAGAAAATCAAAACGTCCTTTTGGCATATCAACGCTGCCGTCAAGGCCGGTCAGATTCAGCTCGATACCCGCCTTTACCTCAATGCGCCCCTCGTATAGCCGTTTCACTTTCTCGATATCAGCGAGGTAATTGTTCACCTTTCGCTTCTTCACACCGTATGAAAAATGCGCGATGCTGTGATCAGCGATACCCACCGTTTCAAGGCCGAGGTACAGCGCAGCTTGCACGTTGTCATCCACAGAGCCTGTCCCATGGCTGTATACCGTATGCGTATGGTAATCGGCAATCAGCTTCATCGTTCCCCCACGATTCTCACTTCGGGCTCCAGCCTCACGCCGCAGTGTTCAAACACGCGTTTTTGAACCTCTTCAATCAGCGCGATGACCTCCTCCGATGTTGCGTTGCCCGTGTTAATCACAAACCCCGCGTGCTTCTCCGACACCTGTGCACCGCCGATACTTAGCCCTTTAAGCCCGGCTTCATCAATCATCGTTCCGGCATAGCCGCCCTCGGGCCGCTTGAATGTGCTGCCCGCGCTTGGGTATTCGAGCGGCTGCTTGGCGCGCCTCTGTTCATTCAGCGCGCTCAGTTTTTCCATGCTCTCCTCGCGGCAGCATGTGTTGAACCGCAATCTGACACCCGTCACGATCAGTGGCAGGCTGCTGAGTATGCTGCGACGGTACCCGAAATTCATCTCTGTATTATTCAGCGCAAGCACACCCGCGGGTGTCGCAAAGGTAACCTCTTGCACATAATCGCCGATCTCACCGCCGTAAGCGCCCGCATTCATGCAGACCGCGCCGCCCACCGTGCCCGGAATACCGCCAAGAAATTCAACGCCGCCGAGCGACCTTGCCATGGCTTCGCGCACCAGCACAGCCAACGGTGTGCCGCTTTTGGCCGTCACGCAATCTCCGTCGAATGACACCTCCGAGAAATTATCCGCCAGCTTCATCACAATACCGCGAATGCCCTTGCCGGTAACAAGCAGATTCGTCCCGCGTCCCATCACAAAAAGCGGTGTATCCGTCTGGCGTGCGGTCAGCAGCACGTGCTGTACCTCGTCCGCACTCGCGGGCAGCACCATGATGTCAGCACTACCGCCCACTTTAAACGACGTATGCTCGGCCATCGGCACGTCACGCCGTACATCCTGAACTTTTTCCGATAAGGCATTAAAAACCTTAACTAAATCCATATAAAACCTCTCTCCTCCACTTTACAACAGCATCTCCCATCAAGCAATACGTTTTATATTTACGACTGCTCGGATTCAAAGTATTCCACCACCGCCTGTGCCGAGCGCATATCCATACCCGGCACCGCTGCAATCTCTTCAAAACCGGCGGCCCTTAAATCGCCCACCGTCTCAAAGGCCTTGAGCAGCGCCTTAACACGCGACGGCCCCACATGCGGAATTTTTAACAGCGCACTGTCTTCCACTTTTTTCAGCCGCAGATTGCGGTGATACGTGATTGCAAACCGGTGTGCCTCATCGCGGATGCGCGTTAACAGCCCCAGCGCGTGGCTCCTTTTATCCAGCAGCACGGGGTCGCTCTTGCCCACCACGAAAACCTCCTCCTCGCGTTTGGCAAGGCTGATGAGCGGCAGGTCTTCCAGCCCGAGCGAACAAAGGGCATCATACGCAAAAGAGAGCTGCCCCTTGCCGCCATCCACAATAATCAGCGACGGCAGCTCATCAAAGCCCTCTTTGCCCTGCAAGGCGTCTTTGAGCCGCCTTGTAAGCACTTCGTTCATTGAAGCAAAATCGTTTGCGCCTTCCACTGTTTTAATGCGAAAGCGGCGGTACGATTTCTTTTCGGGCTTGCCGCCGCGAAACACCACCATGGATGCGACGGAATCCGTACCCTGTATATTCGAAATATCGTAGCACTCCATGCGGTCGATCGGTGTCTCAAATCCGAGCGCCACCTGCAACTCCTTGAGCGCGCCAACCGTCGTATCATAATCACGTGCAATGCGCGCCAGCCGCCGTTCCAGCGCTTCCGTCGCATTACCGAGCGCCATATCGGCGAGCCGTTTGTTATCGCCTTTTTCGGGCACATGCAGCGCCACACGTGAACCGCGCTTTTCCGTCAGCCACTGCTCAATCAGTTCCTTTTCTTCGGGCATCACGTTCACGTAGATTTGTTTGGCAACGCCGTCAACACTTGAATAATACTGCTTAATCATATGCGAGAGCACCTGCGGCGGTGCCTCGCCCGCGCAGCTCATAAAATAACGCTCGGTGTGGTTAAGCTCACCGCGCCGCACAAACAGGCCCTGTACCACAGCCTCATCGCCCTGCTGATACACGGCGAACACGTCCTTGTCATTAAGGTCCGGAAATCCCGCCTTCTGCTTTTCAAAAAGACGGCGCAGCGCCAAAATACGGTCGCGAATCACACCCGCTTTCTCATACTCCATGTTCTGTGAAGCGGCCTTCATATCCTCCTGCAGCTGCTTCTCCAGCCCCTTATAGCGGCCCTGAAGAAACTCCGCCACCTCGTCTACCATGCGCTTGTATTCGTATTCACTGACCTTGCCTGCACACGGTGCCAGGCAGCGCCCCATCTCATAGTTGATGCAAGGGCGGCCGGATTTTGCGCCGGTCAGTTCCTTTTTGCATTGGCGAACAGGGAACACACGCGTCACGGTATCGAGCACGTCGTGCAGTATATGCGCTGCGATATACGGCCCGTAGTATTTCGCGCCGTCGCTGACCACCTTGCGCGTCACGCTGATGCGCGGAAACTTTTCGTTGTAATCAATGCGGATGTATGGGTAGTGCTTGTCGTCGCGCAGCATGATGTTGTAATACGGGCTGTACCGCTTGATCATGTTGCATTCAAGAATCAGCGCTTCAATCTCCGTCTGGGTAAGGATATAGTCAAAGTCGGCAATCTCAGCCACCAGCGCCGCCGTTTTGGGCTCCTTGCGCGTATTTTGAAAATAGCTGCTGACGCGGTTTTTAAGCGCGAGCGCTTTGCCAACGTAAATAACTTTGCCATCGGCGTTTTTCATCAGATAAACACCGGGCGTTTTGGGCAGCGTCTTTAGCTTGTCACGGATCTCGTCGTTCATCTCAGTATCCCAAATCTATCGCTTTGCCCAGCACCTTTTTCGCCGCAGGCGCCGCGTGAGACCCGCCCGATCCCGCTTTTTCCACCACCACGGCGATGGCCAGCGGATGGGCTTCGTCTTTTATGAAGCCGACAAACCACGCGTGTTCCTCGTTGCCGTTTTCGCCTGCTATTTCGGCGGTGCCCGTTTTGCCGCCCACGGTAACGCCTTTGATTGCGGCCTTTTTGCCGGTGCCGTTCTTCACCGCGTTCACCATCATATCTTTAAGCAGTGTGGTGTCGCTCAAAGGGTGTGCCGCCACCGAAGGCGCCAGAGTGTACGTCTGCGCATCGCCGTATGTCACACTGCTGAGCAGCTTGGGTTCCATCATTACGCCGTCGTTCGCTATGCACGCTGCAATCATGCATGCGTGCAGCGGCGTGATCAAATCGTGGTATTGCCCGATGGCTGACCATCCAAGGTTCGTGCCAGTATCGGCCGTTTCAAACACGCTTTCCCCCATCAGCACATCTTTAAACATCAGATCGCTGTTGAACAAAAACTTGTTTGCTTCACTGGCGAGCCTGTCTTTGCCGAGCTGCTGTGCCGCTTCCGCAAAATAGACGTTGCAGGAATGCTGAATCGCCTCTTCCAGATTTTCCACTCCGTGTTCACCCGTGCAAGCAATCGACTGCCCATCAATCTCGGTGCTGCCGCTGCAGGTAGTTTCAAAGCCTTGCAGGCCGTTCTCAATCAGCGCTGCCGCCGTTATCAGCTTAAACGTGCTGCCGGGCGGATATAGGCCCGTGAAGGCACGGTTCACCAGCTCGCTCTCGCCCCCGCCCTCTAAGAACTTGTCCATGTCAGCCGGGTCAAACGTGGGGGATGACGCACTCGCCACGATTTCGCCCGTTTTATAATTCATCACCACAATCGCGCCGTCATTATCGCCAAGGGCTGAGCGCGCGGTTTCACAAAGCTCAGCGTCTATCGTCAGCTTAACATCGCCGCCGCGCCTTTCCTCGCCGGTGACGAGGCCCACAATACGCGAAATATCGTCCTGATCAAAACCGTACAGGTGTTTGGCGAACATCGTCTGTGCGCCGTATGTCATACCATAGCTGTCGCCGATGATATGAGACACCGCTTTGCGCATGCTTTTATCGTTCACATAAACCCGCTCGTCTCCTTTGGTATACAGCAGCTTTTGGCCTGTTCTGTCCATCAGGTCGCCGGGTTTCACGTTCGATTCCACCTGCTGGATGCGCGGGTTGTAGGGCGTGACAAACCAGCGTTCGCCGTATATCACCACCACGCCGCCAAGATACAGAGCCAACCCCGCAAACATCACGGAAAACACGATCATCAGTGTGCGTATATTGCGCCGCAGCACGTTTTTCATATCACAGCACCTCCCGCTTTTTTGATGACCGTTTCATCGCGCTCACCGTTTTTCACATTGACACCCTCAATAATGCCCACAAGCGTGAGGCACGCAAGCATGGAACTGCCGCCTGCGCTGATAAACGGCAGCGTGATACCCGTGAGCGGAATCAGCTTGATAACGCCGCCGATGATAATGAACGATTGCAGCGAGAGCATACATGTCGCGCCGAATACAAGCAGCGCATCGAACCGCGAGCCCGCGTTCATCGCAATGATCATTCCGCGGACAATAAACACAAGATACAAAAGAATCAGTATCGCGCCAAATATAACGCCGAATTCCTCGCAGATGATAGCAAATATAAAATCACTTGTGTTAACAGGCACCGCGTTTGGAAACCCGAGCCCGAGCCCAGCGCCAAAGGCACCGCCTGCCGCAATGGCCATGAGCCCCTGAACAATCTGGTAGCCTTGGGTTCTGTGATAGCTCCACGGGTCCTGCCAAATCTGCACCCGCGTTTTAACATGGGGAAACATATAGTAGCTGGCAACCGCCCCCGCGCCCGCCACGCCAAGCCCCGCAAACGTGAGCAGCGTGCGCCCGGTTCCCGCGAAAAACATAACAAGGAATGTGCCCGCATAAAGCAGCGCCGCGCCCAAATCGTTAGACAGCACCAGCGTGATGATGCAGGCTCCCGCAAAGCCCGCATACGCGATAATGGCGAGCGTCGGGCGCCGTTCGGCAAAGAAGTAAGCGGAAACGATGATATAAAGCACCTTGGCAACTTCGCTGGGCTGCAGCGACATTCCCCCGATATTAACCCAGTTTCGTGCACCGCCCACCGTTTTGGCGAATAAGAACGAAAACGCAATCAAGCCGAATGCACCCACCATCATCAGGTAATTAAGCCGCCCGAAGTCGGTCGCGCGCTTAATAATCACAATGGTAACGTATAACACCACCGTGCCGATGACAAGCCAAATAAGCTGCCGCCAAGCCGTTTCCAGATTCAGCCTTGCCAGCATCACCAGCCCGACACTCGCGAGGAAAAAGCAGATAACCAACGTGATGCGGTCAACATGACGGAAAATAAGCGCCGCAAGATTATATGCCAGCAGCATCACGAGCGCCGCACCCAGCCCAAAAATGGCATATTCAATATTAAACACACCTTCACGAAATGAAAGCAGTGCGCATGCAGACATAATAAAAAGGATTGTCAGCGCCAGCATTGCGCCGGCACCCCTTCTTTGCAGAACCATGTGTTATCCTTCCTTCAAAAAGACTTTTGCAACCACGTTACCAAAGCAGACAATATCGCGGCTCTTGAGCGTCATGCTGCCGTTCAGCTTCACGCCGTTCACCGTCACGTCGCCGCGCCCCACTTGGCTGAGCACCACTGTGCCGTCATCCCGAAGGTATATATGAGAGTGCGTCTTGTCCACACTGCGATCGGCAAAAATGATATCGGCGTTACGCGAGCGGCCGATGGTGTTGTTCTCAAGCAGCGTGACATTCTCGCCCATCACATCATCCGGCCCCGAAATAACCGCCAGGTAGCCGATGCTGCTCTGCGCCACATCCAGCACCATGCGTTTGTCTCTGTATTCTTTTATGGACAGGCTTGTGACGCCCAGCACAATAATCACCGCCACGATTAAAAACCAATAGCGCAGTGTCAGTGCGGTCGCTTCGTACAATCCGTTCATGCAAGTCACCTCTTAGATGCCATTGTATCATATTTGTGCGAAAGTTAATCCTACAACTTTTTTATAGTCATGTGAACAATTTGTGTCTTTGCTGTGACAGGCTGTCCCGTTTTTGGCGAACATATAAACCGGTTTCAATCTCAGCGAATAAAAAACGTAGATGATATTGCCTTTACACAGCTTGTATGATTCCGCAGCCGATTCGCTCCCCCGCGTCCCCGGCCGGCTGCGAGGTATAGTCGTCTCTTTGCGCGTGTATCACAATTGAACGGCCAATCACATCACAAACCGAAAAACGCGTGGTCATAAACGACAGCCACGCCTCGTTTTGGCCGGTAGCCATCAGCATCGGAAAATCGCCCGCATGCTGCGGATGCGGCACGTTCAGTGGATTATAATGGCCCTTAGCGCTCGCAAAATCGGGCGGCAGACAGCTGCCGCGTTCATGCAGATGAAATCCGTAAAACCCCGTTTCGCTATGCGGCAGGCCCTTCACCTGCGCCTCCACTCTC
>JAEZIW010000104.1 GCA_023436525.1 Bacillota bacterium
ATATTCCGCGCACGTATGACGACTCGCAGCCCTTCCCATGGCTGTGGGTGGCTGTGGCGGCGGTGCTCAGCGGCGCGATTGTGGTGATTGTGGTGTCTCAGATGAAACGGCGCAAAAAGACGGGTGACGCTGTTTAACACACAATAGTCAAGCAGGCCGGGTCACTCCGGCCTGTTTTTTATGCGGATCTTACTGATAAGCCTTCTCTTGAGGTGACTAAAGAGCAAAAGATACAAATGAACAGAATCTGTTACACAGATCTCAGTCCACGGCGCGGTGGACCGAATGATTGAATGAGTTGCTTTTCATTGTAATGACAACAATAACTATGTCAGAAGTATCAGCCGCCTGTCAGCATAGATTTCCCTCTATATAGGCCCAATAATACGTATGACTGTCTTGATGGACAATATCAAAAAGCCGCCCCAGAAAGGAGCGGCTCGTCAACATTATTTTCGGATAAGTTAAGTGCGCGTAATCACGCGGTTTCGGCCTTGATTTTTGGCATCATACAGTGCCGAATCTGCCGCGGCGAGCAGCTCATCAACGGTGTTTTTATACATGCTGCACGCCACACCGATGCTGACGGATATGGACATCGCGCCGGAACGCGTCATCAGGCTGGTGTCGGCAATCTGTTTGCGGTATCGTTCAAAACGCGTGTAGATTTCCTCTTCGGAACCGGCTGTGGTGATAATGAGAAATTCTTCGCCGCCGATACGACCGATATAATCCGTTTCGCCGGTGATCTGCTCCAATATATTCGAGAGCTTTAATAAAATATCGTCGCCTGTTTGATGGCCGTACGTATCGTTGATGCGTTTGAAATGGTCGATATCGCAGATACCGGCGCACAGCACGGTATCGCCGATTCCCGTATGAGAGAACATTTCATCGAGCTTTTTAAGAATAGCCCTGCGGTTTAACAGGCCGCATAAAGGATCGTGAGTGGCCTGATAGTTAAGCTGTTCGTTGGTTTTAATCAGCGCGTCCTGCAGCTCGATCATGCGCTTGCCCACCTGAACGCGTGCGCGCAGCTCGTTGGGATCAAACGGTTTTATCAGGTAATCGTTTGCTCCCGCGTCAAGCCCGAGAATAATGTCTTTGATTGCGCTTTTTCCGGTTACCATAATGATATAAGGCGGCCTTTCGGCATTCGCCTCGCGGACTTTTTGAATCAGCTCCAGGCCGTCGAGTTTGGGCATCACCCAATCGAGAATGGCGATAGACGGCGCGTTCGGTTTGCTCAGCTCTAACCAAGCCTGCATGCCGTCAGATGTTTCAATGACGTCATAACCATATTCATTTAACGCGCTTGTAAGAATCATACGGCACGTTTGGCTGTCATCGGCAACAAGAATACGCATTGATGGCACTCCCGATTTTAATCGTTTTAAAAACCTGTAATGAATGAGGTAAGTTTGCTCTAATATTCTAATAAGTCATTTGTTATATATTCTAACATTGAAATATTAAAAAAACATTATTTTTTTGTATTTTGGTTAAAAAACTGCAGATAAAACTAATGATTCAGAAATAAGCATTTGCGGCCGGTGCCAAAACCTGTCTATCACACGTATTGCATCCGAACAATCCATTTGATATGATTGTGTTCAATACACAGGAGGTAAGATATGCAGCGCAGCAGCGGCATATTGATGCATATTTCCTCTTTGCCCTCTCCGTACGGCATAGGAACAATGGGGCGGGAGGCATACCGGTTTGTCGATTTTTTAAGGCAAAGCGGCACAAGGCTGTGGCAGGTGCTGCCTATCGGCCCGACAAGTGACGGCAACTCGCCGTATCAGAGCCTCTCAACGTTTGCGGGCAATCCGTATTTGATTGACCTTGACTTGCTTTGTAAAGAAGGAATACTCAATAAGGCTGACCTTGAGCAGCTCGAGCCAAAAATCGGCGGGCAATATGTGGATTACGAGCAGCTTGGCAAATCGCGCATCGCTTTACTCCGCTGTGCGTTTAACAACTCCTATCAGAATATAAAGCCAAGGGTGGATGAATTCGCGGCGCAAAAGCCGTGGCTCTTTGATTTTTCGTTCTTTTGCGCGCTTAAAGACCGTTTCGACGGGCTGCCATGGAGCGATTGGCCCGACGATGCCATCCGTTTGCGCGAACCGGGCGCGATGGAAAGCTATGCAAGCGAGCTGGCTCATGATATTGCATTTTATTCTTTTGTTCAATATCTTTTCTTTAAGCAGTGGAACGCGTTGAAAGCCTACGCGAACAAGAACGGCATTGCGATTTTCGGCGATATGCCGATTTATGTGTCGATGGATTCGTCGGATACGTGGGCAAACCCGGAATTGTTTAAGCTGGACGCGCATCGGCGCCCGCTGTGTGTGGCCGGTGTGCCGCCGGATTATTTCTCACCGGACGGACAGCTTTGGGGCAACCCGATTTATAACTGGCGGCAGCATGAAAGAACCGGCTATGTGTGGTGGCGGCGGCGTTTGCAGGCCCTGTCGGAAAGCTTTGATATGCTGCGCATCGATCATTTCATCGGTTTTGCGAACTATTATGAGATTCCTGCCGGTGACCCGACGGCCAAAAACGGAAAATGGAAACACGGCCCGGGTCTGGCGTTTTTTAAGGCGATGAACGGAGCCGCGCCTTCGCGCATTGTCGCTGAGGATTTGGGCGTTGTGACGCCCAAGGTAAAACGGCTGCGTGAAGCATGCGGCTATCCGGGTATGAAGGTGCTGCATTTTGCATTCGGTTCAGACGAGAGAAACACGCATTTGCCGCATCACGTTTCGCCCAATACCGTGCTATACACGGGCACGCACGACAATGATACAACAAAAGGCTGGTGGCAAACGGCAGGGATAAGCGAAAAGCGGTTTGCGATGAAGTATCTTGGTATTGATCAAAATGCGGACATCTGCCGTGAGCTGATTAGAACGGCTTTTGCGAGCACCGCCGATACCGTTGTGATACCGATGCAGGATCATTTAAAGCTCGGCAGCGAAGCGCGCATGAACACGCCGGGCACGGTGGGGCCAAACTGGCGGTGGCGCTTAATCGAGGGCCAATTGACAGATGATATCAAGGACGATATTTTGAATATGAACAAAGAGTTTGACAGAACAGGAGACAACGTATGACTGACAGCAATCAGCTATTGAATAAGACAGAAGAAATTTTGAAAAGCAGTTACCAGAAAAGTTTGACCAGCGCAAGCGCGGCCCAACTGCACGACGCGCTCTCTAAGGCCGTGATGACGCAAATTGCCGACGATTGGATTATCAGCAAGCAGCAGCACAGTCAGGCACGCCGGGCGTACTATTTTTCCATTGAGTTTTTAATCGGACGATTGGTGTTTAATAACCTTTACTGCCTCGGCATTCTTGATGAGGTGCGCGAAAAGCTGCGGGAGCGCGGCGCGGACATAACGGCGCTGGAAGATATAGAAGACGCGGCGCTCGGCAACGGTGGCCTCGGGAGGCTCGCGGCTTGCTTTCTAGACAGCGCAGCCACATTAAAGCTGCCGCTCGATGGCTACGGCATACGCTACAAGTTTGGGCTGTTTAAGCAACTGCTGGTAGACGGCATGCAGTGCGAAACCGCCGACGACTGGCAGGAAGGCGGCGACCCGTGGAGCTGCCGCCGCGACGACCGGGCGGTGACGGTGCGGTTTGCGGATCAAACGGTGCGCGCGGTGCCGTATGATGTCCCCGTGATTGGTTATCAAAACAGTCATGTGGGCACGCTGCGTTTGTGGCAGTGCGAGGCGGTGCACGAGCTTGATTTTGCCGCGTTTAACAGCCAGGATTACGCGGAGGCGGTGCGCGACAAGAACGAGGCGGAGGATATCTCGCGCGTGCTTTACCCGAACGACTGTGATGACGCGGGCAAAAAGCTGCGCTTAAAGCAGCAGTATTTTCTCGCGAGCGCATCGCTGCAGGATATCATCGCGCGGTACAAGCGTGCGCACGGCTGCGATCTAGCCGGGTTTGCAGAGCATTGCGCAATTCAGCTGAACGACACACATCCGGTTATCTGCGTGCCCGAGCTGATTCGGCTGCTGATGAACGAGGGTGTCAGCTTCGACGACGCTTTTAACATGGCGCAGCAGACGTTTTCGTATACGAATCATACCGTGATGGGCGAAGCGCTGGAGAAATGGCGGGTGTCGCTGATGAATGAGGTGATCCCCGAGATCAGCGCGATTATAAAGCGCATCGATGAAAAGCTTTCGCAGTCGTTAAGCGAGCTGGGGGTGCCGGACGACAAGAAATGCCATATGCGCATTATCGACTGCGATACGGTGCATATGGCACGGCTTGCGGTGTATATGTCGACCTATGTTAACGGTGTGGCCGAGCTGCACACGCAGATTTTAAAAAATGATGTGTTCAAGGATTGGTATGAGATTTTTCCGCACCGCTTCCAGAACAAGACCAACGGCGTGACCCAAAGGCGCTGGCTGGGCCTTTGCAACCCCGAGCTGACCGCGCTGATTGAGAGCCGCATCGGCAGCGGTTTTTTAACCGATTTGCAGCAGCTAGCCGGGCTGAAAAACAGCCTTGATGACGAGTTCGTGCGCCGGTTCAACGACGTGAAGCTGCAGAAAAAGCGGCAGCTGGCGGCGCTGGTTGCCGAGCGCGAGGGCATTGAGATACCGCCCGAGTTCATATTCGATGTGCAGGTGAAGCGGCTGCATGAGTACAAGCGTCAGCTCTTAAACGCGTTTTCGATACTCGATATTTACTACGGCCTTAAAGAAGGCAGCCTGCGTGATTTTTATCCGACGGTATTTATTTTCGGCGCAAAGGCGGCACCCGGGTATTTCAGAGCCAAGGCCGTGATTAAGCTGATCAATGAAATTGCGCGGCTGGTGAATGCAGACCCGCAGACGAACGATAGGCTGCGTGTGGTGTTTGTTCAGAATTATAACTGCTCATATGCCGAGGTGATCATACCGGCCGCGGACGTTTCTGAGCAGATTTCGACAGCAGGCACCGAGGCGAGCGGCACCGGCAACATGAAGCTGATGCTCAGCGGCGCGGTCACGCTCGGCACATACGACGGTGCGAACGTGGAGATTGTGGAAGAGGCAGGAGAAGACAACAACTACATATTCGGCGCGCGTGTGGAGGAGATAAGGCGCGAAAGCGCGCAGTACAACCCAAAAAGCATCTATGAGAGCCAGGCACGCGTGAAGCGTGTGCTCGATACGCTGATAGACGGCACAATAAGCGACGACGGCTTTGGCTATTTCAAAGAGCTTTATGACGCGATATTGGAAGGGGCCGCATGGCACAGGGCCGACCATTACTTCCTGCTGCTCGATCTGCTGCCGTATGTGGAGGCGAAGCTGCGCGTGAACCGCGACTATACCGACAGACTCGGCTTTGGGCGAAAGTGCCTTTATAACGTAGCATCGGCGGGCAAGTTCTCGTCTGACAGAACGGTTAAGCAATATGCCAAGGAGATTTGGCATCTGTAACGTTTGAGCGAAGCAACCGATGGGTTTGTATCAGTAAGACAGTACCAACAAAAGTCCATTTAATCTGTATCAACATCCCCGGCTTTTTTGAGCCGGGGTATTTGTTTTCCTTTAACAAGAGGGCGTTGCACTTACATTAATTGATTGAGTCTTGAAGCATCAATGAGAAATTGACTCAGATGATCCATAAGCTGCTGCGTCACCACATAAGAATCTCCGTCAATTCTGCCGTTTTGCCGGAGGCAGGCCAACAGAGCGGCCTGCTCGAACGTGAGCACCTGAATCTGTTTGCTGCGGGCCTTAATCGCATCAAGCAAGGCGCAAAGGTCACTGAGCAATATCGGGTTTGAGCCGGTCTCGTCTTTGAGGCTTTCGTCGGTTGCTTCCTCGCGCGTCAGTATCACCGAATGCCCGGAGAAGACGAGCGGGCGCTTTTCGGTGATGCTCTGTTCAACCGCAGTCAGCATATCGCTGAGCGGGATGGCCGTTTTGATGGCGAACCATATGGAATCCGCGAGCAGGTTGCGTGTTTCAAGATGAAGTGATTGGGCCATACGCAGTGTCTCATCGTTATAGTCGTGATACGGAAACGCGAACGTTGAGGGGTATACGCCGAAAACTGCTTGAATACGCTGTGCAGCTTTTTGCATATTCTCCAAAGTGGCGGCGGGCTCAAGCACTGAGAGGTTATCGTGCACATAGCCGTGGCTGCCGATTTCGAAGCCCTGCTCAAGCAGCGCCTTGTATCCGGCCATATGCGGCGCAAAATCTGAGGTTCCGGGGTTAATGTAAAACGTGCACCGAAAACCGCGCTCAATAAACGCAGGCGCAATCATATTGCGGTGGCGCGAGAAGTTGTCGTCGAACGTGAAGCAGACGGCGGGTAAGGATGGGGCTACCTTGCTGAAATGCTGTGCATCGGGTTTCATTGCCAACCTCACAATCATAAAACTATGAGATGATTATAACACACAACACAACCGCAAGCGGTTGAATTTAAATAAGCCGACGGCATTTTAATATTAAGGTGACCATGAGGTCACCTTCCAGCGTGTCGATAAACCTCAATCAGTCATTCCGAGCCTGTCGACTACGAAGTGGATTGGAATCCCATGGAATGCGCTTTGCAGAAGGGGATTCCAGTCCACTACTTAGTCGATTGCTTACACTCCAACGGAATGACACAAGTGCTTTTTTGACAGTCTGCAAGGTGACCTTTATGTCACCGTCTCCAAAATGCATACGAACAAGACGTTGGCTTGGCAGCGCATTAATAAAATTCAGTATTGAATGTTGCATCCATTTTGATTATTATATATAATTTTGTTGGATAAATAGAAAATAAACGCAAAACCTGTGAAACATAAGCAGCAAAACGCTGCGGGCATATTCAAAACACGTTATAAAGAATTCGGATCATTATAAGGCAACTGAAAGGGAAAGCGATGAGATTGTTGAAAAGCACCGTATTGGCTGTGTTGCTTGTTGCTTTATTCGCATGTACCGGCGCAGGACTGATTCCGGCAAAGCCAAGCGTCATCCCTTCCGATACGGGACTAACAAGACCCGTAACGGCAGCGCTGGATATGAAAGTGCCCGAAGAACCCCGCGCGGTATTAGCACAAACGACAATAAAAGAGGCCAGCGAGCCGCTGCTGATGCAGCCGGTAGACTATCGGCTTAACTGTTTCACGTCAAAGAAGAAGAAGTATACATACAACCATCTCGTCTCAGACATTACCGGCACGCTGCTAAATTATGAGGGGCTGGTGTCCAACGAGGTGATCGGCCAGAGCGTTCAGGGAAAGAACATTTATGCGCTAACAGTAGGCCGAGGGCCGGTGTATGTGCTGATTACGGCGGGGGTCCATGCCAGAGAAAACGCCAACACACCGCTGATTATGCAATGCCTGTTTGATTATCTTTACGCGGCAACAACCGGCGATGAGCCAAAAGCGCAGATACTCGATCAGGTGACGCTGATTATTGTGCCGCTTGTCAATCCTGACGGCTATCAGTATTGCGTTTCCAAAGGCAACCGTTCGAAGAAAACCAACGCGAACAATGTGGACATTAACCGGAATTTCCCGTGTAAATACTGGGGCAGCAAAGTTAAAAAGCGCGGCAACTACTACCCGGGCCCAGCCCCGGCCTCTGAGCCCGAAACCCAGACGATCATGGCGCTTTTCGACCGATATAATTTTACGCTGGCTGTGGATATTCACTCCCGCGCGCGCACACTCATTTGTCAAAAGGGCGGCTATACAGCTGAGGATTTGAGCACGCTTGAGGATCCGAACAGACTGAACGAAATCAGCCTCTCTCTGGCGCGCTATCTGCTGGAGGATATCAAATACAAGCAGGATAATGAGCTCTATGTAAAATTCGGAGAAGAAGGCACGCTGACCGATTATGCCTTCTCCCGCGGTGTACCGACAGTGACGTTTGAAACGCTGAAGTACAAAAAAAACCGCCTGGCCGACCCAAAGGAAATACAAAACGAATATAAGCTTTTCAATTGGCCGAATACGCTTTATAAAATTGCCGAATTCGCGCAAAGAAACGTTCAATAACACAAATTACAAGAGGTATCCGGCAGAGCAACGGACACCTCTTTTTTGTACTCTCATTATTTTTTTAATAATGTTTTGACACATTGAATATTCTGCGCATATACTCATATAGAGAGATGTCTATATCATAGATAAATATCTATATACGGAGAGTGATTGTAACCAATGATAAATAACCATGCGGAATACGTTCCGGTACTTAAGGCTCTGTCAGACGAAACGCGGCTGAAGATCGTGGATATGCTTTCCTGCGGTGAGATGTGCGCCTGCAAAATACTCGAGCAGTTCAGCATCACGCAGCCGACGCTATCGTACCACATGAAAATACTGACCGAGTGCGGCATTGTAACCGGCCGACGTGACGGCGCATGGATGCATTACAGCATCGACAAGCAGCGCGCAGATGCAATGCTGAGTTTTTTAAAGAATGTGATGGATGAGAAAGAGGATTGTATCTGCAAGCGCTGCGGCAAGACTGAGTCATAAAAAGGAGTTAAAGCCATGAGCGAAAACAAAGGCATCGGATTTTTCGAAAAGTATTTAAGTCTGTGGGTTATCATTTGTATGGGCCTTGGTATTGTGATCGGCCTGTGGCTGCCCGGTGTTCCACAGTTTTTAGGGCAGTTTGAGTACTACAATGTATCAATTCCCGTCGCTATATTAATCTGGCTGATGATATACCCGATGATGCTGAAGGTTGACTTTGCGAGCATCAAAAACGTAGGCCGCAATCCAAAGGGTTTATTTGTGACTTGGGTTACAAACTGGGCAATTAAACCTTTCACTATGTTCGGTTTAGCCTACTTGTTTTTCTTCGTTATCTATAAAGCGATAATGCCTGTTGAAATCGCGAAGGATTACTTGGCCGGAGCCGTTCTCTTGGGCGCGGCGCCCTGCACGGCAATGGTTTTCGTATGGAGCTATTTGTGCAAAGGAAACGCAGCCCATACGCTGGTTCAGGTGGCAACGAACGATCTCATTATACTTCCTGCATTTGCACCAATCGTCGGTTTGCTCTTTATGGTTGGAGGCATCAGCGTGGAGGGGGTTGGCGTTCCTTGGGGGACGTTGTTTTTGTCGGTAGGCCTCTTCGTGGTTATTCCCCTCGCTGCAGGATGGCTGACGCGCAGCATAATAACAAAAAGAAAAGGCAAAGAGTATCTGGAAAAAAAGTTTATTCCTAAGTTCAATAATGTGACGATTGTCGGCCTTCTTTTAACATTGGTCATTATCTTCTCATTCCAAGGCAGAACCATTGTGGAACAGCCTGTTGATATCATACTGATTGCAGTACCGCTGACGATACAAACGTTTTTAATATTCTTTATTGCGTATTTATGGTCAAAAGGCTGGAAGCTGCCGCATGATGTTGCCGCTCCGGCTGCCATGATAGGCGCGAGCAATTTTTTCGAACTGGCTGTGGCGGTGGCCATTTCAGTTTTTGGCCTGCAATCTCCGGCGGCATTGGCCACAATCGTCGGCGTTCTGGTGGAAGTGCCGATTATGCTAACCTTGGTGAGGATAGCAAACAAGACGCGGCACTGGTTTCCCGCGCCTGTTTGTATTGACAGAACAAGGGAGGAACCAAAAGCAAATCCTGAGGCTGAAAGTATAGCCCAGAGTGAAAATATCGATCAATAATTAAAAAAAGGAGTTGTGCGCTTTGAAAAAAATGATCATTTATGACCCCGCCATGTGCTGTTCAACAGGTGTCTGTGGGCCTTCCATTGATCCCGAGCTATTAAGGGTTGCGACCATAATCAGCAATCTGAAAGCGAAAGGCATCATCATTGTGAGACACAATCTTTCGGGTAATCCGCATGCGTTTGTAGCCAATGAGAGCATAAATCAGTTGCTCAAGAAATATGGTCCGGAAACGCTGCCTGCCACTGTGGTTGACGGACAGATTGTAAAAATAAAAGCATATCCAACAAATGATGAATTTGCGAATCTGCTGGGATTATCAAAAGAAGATATTATTGCTGAAAAACCTGCTGCAAATAAATGCAATTGTAAACCAGGCGGCTGTTGCTGATAGGAGTAAAAATAATGTCTCAAGTGTTTGATTTGGAAAAATTGGAACTAACAAAATATCTGTTTTTTACCGGAAAGGGCGGCGTAGGAAAAACCTCCGTTGCCTGTGCGGTCGCCGTATCCTTGGCGGATCAAGGCAGTAAAGTTCTGCTCGTGAGTACAGACCCGGCATCCAATCTTCAGGATGTTTTTGAAACAGACTTAAACGGCAAGGGCGTCAAAATCGCTCGAGTGCCAAACCTTGTTGTCGCAAATCTCGATCCGGTAGAAGCAGCAGCGGAGTACAAGGAGAGTGTTGTTGCCCCGTATCGCGGGACGCTTCCGGATACAGTCATTAAAAATATGGAGGAACAGCTTTCGGGTGCCTGTACGGTTGAAATAGCAGCTTTTAACGAATTCACCTCTTTTCTTGCTGATAAAGAGACTGAATCGACGTATGATTACATTGTTTTCGATACGGCTCCTACGGGGCATACTTTGCGTATGCTGCAGCTCCCGTCGGCATGGACTAACTTTATCAGCGAAAGTACGCACGGGGCATCCTGCTTAGGGCAGCTTTCCGGGCTGGAAGAAAAAAAGGACTTGTATAAACAGGCAGTGGGAACTCTTTCAGATAGCACGAAAACCACTCTCATGCTCGTCTCCACACCCGAAAGCACACCACTGGCTGAAGCCAGACGCGCTTCCAAAGAGTTAAAGGATATCGGCATTGATAATCAAATGCTATTGTTGAACGGGGTGCTTTTTTCCTTTAATGAGAGCGACGAAACAGAAAAAGCTTTCTATATGAAACAACAGGCGGCTTTAGAAAACATACCGGAAGAATTAAAAAAATTACCGTCTTATCAAATACCGCTCAGAGCCTATAACATCATCGGCGTATCAAATGTACGGCGGCTTCTTAAAACTGATGACGTAACCAGTACAGAACGAAAAGAGAGAGTAGAAACCCGGTTTTGGTTAAAAGACGTGGTTGAGGATATATTCCGAACAGATAAAAAAGTTATTTTTACTATGGGCAAAGGTGGTGTTGGCAAAACTTCGATTGCGGCTGCCATTGCGATTGAACTTTCAAAAAAGGGGAAGAAGGTTCACTTAGCGACGACTGATCCGGCAGCGCATTTAAAATATGTCATCAGCCAAAGTGAAAATATTACCATAAGCAATATTGATGAAGATAAAGAGCTTGCGATATATAAGGAAGAAGTGCTTTCTAGAGCCCGAGAGACGATGAACGAGGATGATCTGGCTTACATTGAGGAGGATCTGCGTTCTCCCTGCACGCAGGAGATCGCCGTTTTCAGAGCGTTTGCAAAAATCGTTGATCGCAGTGAAAATAAAGTCGTGGTTATAGATACTGCCCCTACCGGCCATACATTGCTTTTGCTGGATGCGACACAAAGC
>JAEZIW010000140.1 GCA_023436525.1 Bacillota bacterium
TGCCCGGCAGCATAAAAAGAGTGGGTGAAGACCGCACCTGGTTTGGCAGCGGCTGGACGGGGCAGCCGCTTATCGCAAAATGGGACAAGGCCACGTTGGCTCATATGAACATTCTGGACAGCAAGAAAAACGAAAACGAGCTGACCGAGGTGATACTCGGAACCGAAGGCGCCGAAATCCATTTTGTGGATTTAAAAGACGGCAAACCCACTCGAGATAAAATCAGTTCCCCATGGTGCTTAAAAGGCGCGGGCGCCTTAGACCCGCGAGGGTTTCCGCTTTACTTCGTGGGCGCGGGAGATAAGAGCGCGGCAGGCCCCGGCGAGAACATGATATTCAACTTAACCAATTCGGAAAAGCTGTACAGTTACGGCGCGGGCGACCCGTTCAGCAACAGAAGCTGGTACGCCTTTGATGCTTCCACCATTGTCAACGCCGCCACCGACACGGTCACGTATGCATCGGAGACGGGCATTATCTACCAGTTTTCGTTGAACAGCCAATACGACGCGCAATCCGGCGCCATGTCTATCAACCCGTCGGACATATTTCAGTGGAAGTATACAACCGACCGGTCAAGAGCGGTTTACACAACCGTAGACGATCCGGATAACACCAAGCCATACCTAGGGTTCGAATCCAGCCCCGTGTTTTGGCGGCAATACATGTACGTCTCGGATAACGGCGGCAACCTGTTTTGCATCAACATCAACACCTTTGACGTGGTGTGGATGTGCGACACGCTGGATGATACGAACTGTTCGCCCGTATTGGAATTGGATAAAGAAAACGGCCGCGCGTATATCTACATCGGCACCTCCTCCCGGGTCACACGCAACAGCGATGATATTGCGCACATCCCCTTCTGGAAAATCGATGCCGTCACCGGAGAAAAGGTCTGGACGGCGGATGGGTATGATTGCCGGCGGGGCAGCGATTCGGGCGGCATTCAGGACACGGCGGCACTGGGCAAGAATCAATTAAGCGGCCTCGTTTATGTCACATACGCCAACGTTATAGAAGACAATAAAAACACCGGAAGCTGGCTGGTGGCTTACGACAAAGCAACAGGCCAGGAGGTCTGGAAGCAGAACTTCGGCGGGCAATGCTGGTCGTCTCCCGTTGACGTGTATGACGACAGCGGAAAAGGATACATCGTTTATTGCAGCGCATCATACACGAAGGATGAAAAACCGGTCGGCGGGTTCGTCACGCTGCTGGATGGCTTAACGGGAGAAAAGCTTTCTACGGTTGAGGTTTCGGGCAACGTGGAGGCCAGCCCGGCGGTATACAATGATATGATTGTGATTGGAACGAGAGGCAAGGTGCTGTACGGCATTAAGATTTCATAAGAAATTGTGTTTTCAGCAGTCCGTGAAGTCAAGCGCAAAGCAACCCCGAACCGCTTATGGTTTCGGGGTTTTCTTATGACACTCGATGAAAGCCCCTCACCGAGAAAAACAAAGGCACCCTCTTGGAGTGCCTGTTTTCATCTTCCTTTATGGCTCAAGTGAGGCCAGCTTATTGAGCGGAAACGGCGGAGCCGACAGCGGCTTCACCGCAATAGACAGCAGCAGCATCGGGTTATCATCCGCCGCAACCCGGTTCGAGCTTAAGCCCCCGCACAACCGGCACCTGTGAATAACAGCCCATTCCCCTCCCTTTCGCACCCAAACGCTGACCGGATCCATAATACCGCCGCATAGCGAGGCTCTGTCGCCCGGCTTGTTATCCACATGAATGCTGCACAGACACTTCGGGCAATGGTTGCGGTGCTGGCTTCCGGCACCGTCCGGCACCGCCAATTCGCCGCAGGCCTTGCACACAAAGCTCTCCGTGCATGCCGTATGCCGATAGTCAGCGCTCGGCGCGCTCCTCTGCGGGGTTACAGACGGGTTTGCTATCGCCATCTCTTTAAAAGCGTCGTAACGCTCTCGTTTGATTCGGTTTTGCCGAAGCGCTTCAATCACCTCACACCCATCCTCATAAACGTGGGTACAGCTGCGAAAACGGCACCCACTTGCTAAACCGGTGATTTCGGGAAACACCAAACTGCGCTCGTCTTGCGTTACTTCATGCAGCGCAAAGCTACGAAAACCCGGGGTATCTATCAGCATGGTTCCCTCAGGGCCCAAAAACAGTTCGCTCGCGTGCGTGCTCGGCCTCTTCTCCCGGCCCATAACGCTTCCCGACAAACCGCTTAAAATGCCATCGATCACGGTGGTTTTACCGCAAGCCCTGTCTCCTATAACAACCGTGGTTTTGCTCTTAACCGCCTGAATCAGCTCCTGATTGACATTCCCCAAAAAAACATCAGCAATACCGCGATACAAAGCCAGCTTAATATCGAGCATAGCCTTTGCCCTTTCGCCGATAAGATCAGATTTGCTTATGAACAAGCCAACGCCGATACCGGCTCGTTTGGCTGCGATGATAGCGGCTTCCGGGTGGCCGGCTTGATTGATCAAATAATCCGCGGTGACCACAGCCAGCATATACTGCGCATTCGCCGCAATCAGTATCTTTTCCGAGGGTGCGCGCCGATCCCCCCGGTACACTTGCGTTTTTCTCTGCAGCACTTTCACGAGCTTATACTGGTCATGTCCCGCGTGCTCGGCCTCCACCTCATCACCGACAGCCAAAGAATTTCTGTGATTAATCAGCGAGCCGAGAATATGGCAAGGTATCACTTTACCGTCAGCGGCGATTCGGCACTGCTTGTTTGCAATATGAGTAACGATCCCCTTAAAAACTTGTTTATTCTCATTTAATGTCTTTTTATCTTTTATATTTGTATCCAATTTGGTTAACCTCCAGGTATTGTACGTCGACGAAGAAACATGCACCAGAGCACTGTCAGCCGCGCACAAAAAAACCACAGAGCGATACAACGCCTGCGGTTAGGAAACCAAACTCTTTTTCAATAAGATTGAAACGCTAAATCAGCTGTGGATATCCTTGAGGCTGTATGCCGACAGTACTCTATATGCAATAACTGTATTAACTTTTCTTGCCGACACAAATCTCACCTCTCTTAAATGAATATAGCTATTAAAAAGTACCAATAATCCGTTATGTTGTCAACACAATATTTTATGATGACTGCGTCTATATGGTGTTTTTACAGCACTGTTATCGCCTTGATCTCGTTTTCGTAAAGCTCGTAGATGCCTTCTTCTGTTTTTAAATCGATGCTGGCAATTGCGGGGTCGTTATTGATGGCCGACGTGTAGGCATCAAACTCACCAGTCAGCGAATCACCGTCCGTCAGCTCAACGGCGATTTTCGCACCGTTTTTGATATTCTTAATTTCTTCACTCAAAATCATGTTTTTACCCTTTCTTATGAAAGTCCCATGTAATGAGTATACACCAAACGACAATAAATCAACAACGATGTTTATTGAAGCAAAAAAGCAGACAGACACCCTTTAAGGTGCCTGCCTCAGCGTGTCGATAAACCCCTCATTATGTCATGCTGAGGAGCGGAGCGACGTGACTACGAAGTGGAAAGCATCCCATGGCAAAGCGCTTTAAACATGGGATTCCTCGATCGCTTACGCTCCAACGGAATGACATAAGTACCTTTTTTGACAGCCTGAGACAGATACCCTTTTAGGTGCCTGCTTTATTTCTGATGGACTGTTTTTATGCAGATGCTCCGCAATCGTACACGTTTGCGCTTAAGCGTGGTTCCTCTTCTTGCGCAGCATCAAGCACGTAGAACCAAACACGGCAGCTGCCGCAGCGCCTAACGCCCACACCCACATGAAATCTTGTCCTGTGGCGGGCAGCTTAGAAGCTTTAATCGTCACGGTAAACGTCTCTGTCACGCCACCCGCCGTATAGGTGACCGTGGTTGTGCCTGCCTTTAACCCTTTGATGGCAACCGTCCCGTTGCCATTGTCCGTCAGCATAATGTACTTACTGTCATAATGCCATGTGCCGCCCGAAACGGACGGCGTCAATGTGGTTCTGCCGTTTACATAAATCGAAGCCGTTGGTGCCGGTGTCGGTGCCGATGTCGGTGTTGGTGCCGGTGCCGGTGTCGGCGTCGGTGTCGGTGTTGGCGCTGCTGTCGGCGTGGCGCTTCCCTGTCCCCAGCCGTATATTATCTGCTCGCCGTAACCCACCTTCATAACCTGCACATAAACCGTTGCTGTGCTTGCGGTGGCAATGTCCGTCGCGGTGCTGAATGCTGTCCAGCCTGCCGCATTGAAGACCAATCTCCCATATTCCGACGGTTTTGCCGCCGTATCGTCCGCCGCTGTCGTCTTGTAGTAATACTTAACGCCGGATTCCGCCGTCTGCGGCGCAAGCGTCACCTTTCCGGCACCGGATGATACAGATACACTCAAGTCGCCGAGTTTTATCACATCACCCGTAATTGCGGCACCGTTATTGGTCAACGTGGCATCGCTGCCCACTGTAATCGCAGGCTTCGTTGCCCCCGCAGGCGCTGTGACGGAACCGCCGTTAAGCGTCACCGCAGCAGAATGAGTCACATAGATGACGCTGGGCATTGTCCCTGACATTGTACCCGAATAGTTGTTTCTTGTTGTACAGTTGTTGAGGGTGAGTGTGCTATTATCAGCCGCCCATATCACCGATCCGCTTTTATTACTCGTCTCAATCGTCACATTTTCAAAGGTTGCAGTCCCGGAACTGGAATTTAGAAAAACGTAATTCCCATTCATCTGCCGGAGCGTACCGCCCGTCATCGAGACAGTGCCAGAATTCATCAACGGCTGCCAGGTTCCCGTCCCTTCAATCACAGCGCCTCCCTGCACAGTCAGCGTTGAGCCGCCGGATACTGTTATAAATCTTTTCGTGGTGATAGTGCCCGGCCCTTGTATGGTCGAAGCTGAGCTGATTTGCACTTCGCCAAAACTGCCGGTAAAATCGATCTTATGTCCGTTCAGATTCAGCGTAATCGAATTATTCAGGGCCAGCGTAATCGATTTGTTAATGGACATGTCTGCGGTTAGTGTGATCGTACCGCTCGTTTTAAACTGGATGGTATCTCCATCACTGGCCGCAGCGATAGCCGCATTCAATCCGGCTTCAGAAAATGCGTAAGTGCTGTCTCCGACTTCATAAGTTCTTGCTGCCGCCGCCGTAGCCGGGAATAATGTCAGTATCAGTGCTGCCGTCAACAGCAATGTGATGATTCTTTTCTTCATGTGTTGGCCCTCCTCAGTTCTTTGCATACAATTTGCCGTACACATTATAACATGCACGCGCAGACTCCCGCGGTTTTGGCGCGAAATGTCGAATTCAAGGTGCGAAATGACGCTTTTGACGAACAAAAAAACAGATACCCTTTTAGGTACCTGCCTTATATCTGTCTGCGGAACGAGGATTCCAAACAGAATCTAACGTCTAATGAATAACAATTCAAAGGCCCCCATATGGAGACCTTTGGATTGCTACAATTCATATCAGCCGAAACTAAGACACGCATTTTCAGTGTCTCATCATTCGGCATCACTTTAACAAAAAGATATTTTCGCCCGTTCACGTTACGCTGCCGTTTTTTTGTTCATCGCGCCGCCCACAATGAAAAGCACAGGCAGCACAAATCCAATCAGGTTGATGGCCGAGAAACCGGCAGTTGCGATGTTCATGATCATGCTGGCGAGTGTCAGTACGCAAAGTATAATACCTGTGACGATAAAGAAACCGGCTTTCGCAGGGTCGCTGCATTTCTTCAAGCCGATGATTCCTAAAACAAGTTCAAGCACGCTCGCTATCAGCATAACAACTGTTGCCAATATCAAAACAATACCCAAATCGCCCAGATAAGCGGTTATCGCGGCGGAACCGATCAGAGCAAGAAGCGATACGATCGTCGCAATCGCGCCGAAGACGATGAATAAGATACTGACAACCTTCAATAATCCTTTACCCGGTGCATTCATTTATAAATTCCTCCCAAAAGTAATTAATGTTGTATAAAACATACCGATTATAACAAGACGATATCCCTTAACACGAAATTCGGTGTGAATTGTCGATTTTGCGGTGCGAAATGACGGATTCCGGGAGCGAAATGACGCCTTTTGACGAAAATAAATACAGGCGACTGCTCGGGCCGTCACCTGTATAACTTTTTTAAATTGTTATCTTTTCTTATCCCTGTACAGCGTTGATACTTTCTTCAACCTGGGAAACCGTCACCTTCAACCCTTCAACGTATGCGTTAGCAGATTCGATTTGAGTGTTTATAATTTCGATCAGTTCATCAATTTTCTCAGCCGTGTATGAATCCTTATTTTCGTTATAAGCCCCGACGATCTCGTCTTTCTGGACAGATAGCTCATCCATCTGTGCCGCAATCTGAAAATAGGTTTCCTCAAACGACTCAATCTCGTTGTGCTGCACATAACCGGCCAGCGTATCCACCTGTGCCTGCGCGTCCGCAATGACGCCTTCGTACTGTGATACCAGGCCATCAAGCTCTTTTAATTTGCCCGCATTCGCGTTACCGCAAGCGGCAAGACTCAGCACGAGTGCCATCACCAGAACAACTGCCACCATTGAACCCCAAATTCTTTTCATCATAATCTCTCCCTATTGTTAATTATCCGATGCAACATTCTGCGCGAAGCGTATTAGCTGTGCGTTGGCTGCTTCGCAGTGCCGCATATCCTGCAAATTATATAGAAACCAAACCAAAAATGAGCTGCCCGGTGCGAAAAGATAGTCTCAAGGAGTGAAATGCTGTCGAGTTCATTGATAACGATACACTTAGCTGATAGAATAATAACTGTATTAATTGTGATAATGAAAGAGGTCACCATGATCCGATTGGCCGTATGCGATGATGAAACGCAGTGCCTTGAGAGCACAAGGCGCCTGATTGAGCAATGGTCAGCGCATTGTGGCATACCTGTTAAGATTAGTTGTTTTGATAACGGAGATGCGCTGCTGGAAAGCATTCGATGCACAAAAACGGATATCATTTTGCTCGACATAATGATGCCGCTTTTCAATGGAATGGATACGGCGCGCGAAATACGAGAGCTTGACAAGGCGGCCAATATCATTTTTCTGACCTCTTCACCCGAATTTGCGCTGGAATCCTATTCCGTGAAAGCAAGCGGATATATGATTAAACCCGTCAGCTATCAGCAGCTGTCTGAAGTCTTAAGCGATTGCACAGCGGCGTTGCAGGAAGAGCCCGAGCATCTGCTGCTGAAAAGCGCCCATGGCTATCACAAAATCTATCTGCATGATATTGAGTATATTGAGGCCCAAAACAAGCAGGTCGTCTTCTTCCTTAAGTTAGGCCAGTCGCTTACGATTACGGAGCCTTTGTATCGTTTTGAAAGCAGGCTTCTGGCGAAGGATGGTTTTTTTAAATGCCATCGCAGCTATATCATATCCATGTCCCATGTCGATTCCTTCAGTTCAACTGAGATTACGATGAAATCAGGCTGCCGTGTTCCCATTGCCAGGGGGTCCGGCAAAGCTTTTCAGGATGCGTATTTTTTATTTATGTTTGGCGCTTAAGGGGGGGGAACATGCTGCAGACAATACTCTTTACTGTGGATTTCAACATTCTGCTTTTCTTTGGGATATACGTTTCCGCCTCTTTTCTCAACATAGAACTGAACAGGAAAAACAATATAATACTGCTCCTGTTTGGAGCCGCTGATTTTGCGCTGCAGCTGTTCGTGTACAAGCAGTTTGGTATGGACTTTACGAAGATGGCTTATCCGTTCATCACCCATCTGCCCTTACTGCTGCTGTTTACTCTCTGTTTTAAGCGCAAAATACTTCCCAGTTTGTTTGCGATTTTGTCGGCCTATCTTTACTGTCAGATCAGCAAATGGGTTGGATTGCTCGTATTGTCGTTCAGTCATCAGCCTTGGACCATGGACGCCGCCCGGATCCTCGTCACAATACCCATCTGGTATGGGATCGTACGGTTTGCTTCAAGATCACTGCAGGTCATACTGACCAAATCCACGAAAGATCTTTTGATTTTTGGAATGCTGCCGATTGTATATTATCTCTTCGATTATATAGCCACCGTTTATACCAGGCTGCTTTACACCGGTTCACAAACTGTGTTCGAATTCTTGCCGTTCATACTGTGCATTGCTTATCTATTGTTTAATGTGTTTTATTTAAAGGAATATGAAGAAAAATGTGCCGCAGAGCAGCAAAAAAGGCTGATTGAAATTCAAACGACGCAGTCTATGAAGGAGATCGAGGAGATTAAGCGTTCCAAATATGAAATCTCGCTGATCCGACATGATATGCGGCATTTTTTGAGTAATGTATCTGTTATGATTGAGAACAAAGACTATGGAAAAGCGCAGAATTATATTAAAGACATTATAGAAGTCACGGATCAAACCGTTGTACGTAAATACTGCGAAAACGAGCTGGTCAATATGATACTGTCGTCGTACGAAGGCCGAATGACCGACAGGCACATCGTGTTTGACGCAGCGGTGGAAATACCGGCTAAGCTGCCCTGTTCGGAGCTTGAATTTACGTCAATACTGTCTAACGGCCTCGAGAACGCGATCAATGCCGTTTCGGCGCTCGAGCAAGACAAAAGAACCATTCATCTGAAGCTGTATATGAAAAGCGACAAGCTGCTGCTCGCAATAGATAATCCGTATGAAAAAGCCCCTGTGTTTGCGGACGGTGTGCCGATCAGCGAAGAGAGCGGGCATGGGCTCGGTACGCAAAGCATTCAGTATATGACTGAAAAGCTGAACGGCAACTGTCAGTTTTCTATTGATAACGGGATGTTTTCTTTGCGGGTTGTTTTGTAGAATACGCTCAGGTCGCTTCACGATTCTGCAGATGCTCTTTTATCACAATTCTAAAGAATTATATTTGCTTTTATAACGATAAATCTTAATACAATTATACATATTTACTCTCATATTATTGTTGTTATTCCATTATTGTGATATGTTTGCATTGATGTTGCTTTGCAGCAGTATCTTAAAGTTTGTATACGCTTACTGGAGGTTATTATAGTGAAAAAATATATTGAAGTTCTTAACGAAAAGCATCTCCCCGTTACAAAACCCATAAGCCAATCGACTTACTCCAAAATGAAAAAAGAATTATCTGAAGATGATTTTAATCAAAGATTCTTATCGGCGGGTAAAGGAGATAATGCCGTGTATTTTGAAGTTGTATCCGAACCGCCAGCAGATAAAACAGAAATGATTCTGCGTTTACTTGATAAAATTCTCGAGCAGCAGGGCAGAACGAGCGAAAAACTAAATTCGATATCAAGTATTATTATTTTGTGGTTAGTGCTTGAGATCATTGCATTGGTATTTATACTAATGAGGCCGTTTTAAAAGCACATCCTTTTGAGTGCATTTATTCTGCCGCGATGGAACCAGCATAGTCCCAATTATCCGTCTGATGGCGGCAGTTGTTCGGCTATCACCATATGCGGCAGCTTTACAATCGAATCCCGTATAAAAAAAACACCCTCTTTGGAAGGTGTTCGTTTTTTAAGTGATGTCATTCCGTCCAGTAATCTTCGGGTAAAAGCTCAATGCCCCCTTCTTCAAGGGAAACAATACCGACGCCTTGACAGGTGAACCATCCCAAAAGCTCCTGGAGCACCTCATCATTTTTGCCGAGACGTGCCCATGTTTCCACCACGAGCGTATCACCTTCTTGTATTATACTTTTGAGTTTGCACATTGCCGGACTCGCTGTAATGACGCCCGCGTAGGTTTCAGCCAAGATTTCGTCACATGGATAAGCTTTCAAAGCTTCAATCTGGCGGTCATTATTCTCTGTTTCGGAGCTTACCCGTGCATAGCCATATACAGTACTCATAGAGTCACCACCTCGTTTTCATAAAGTACATTGACTATATCACGAAATCAATAATTAGCAAATAATGATCCATGTATAACAATACTAACCATTTAACTAAAAAAATGAACCGCGCAAGTTTTTCTCATCCTCGATATAACTATCTTTAACAGAAACTGAAAAGCAGCCGCAAATTATAATGCGGCTGCCTGAACTGTTTCGTTAAACTTTTTACTCATTACCTTGCCTGTTTCGCTTTTTGAGTTTAAGCAAAAGGAGCAGCGTCAAGCCCGCCAGTCCGCCGATACCGGCCACCATCCAAATCCATATGCTGCCATGAGAAACAGGCCCTGCGGCGCTCTTGTCTATTTTGTCGATCAAATCGGCGCTATCGGTGCCTGATTGCAGACCATTTACCGGATTGTCAACGGCGGCATCTCTACTCCTTTCTGCTCACATAGCTTTCTGAGTATTTGACCTATATCCGCTTTTATCTTTCCGTATACTTCTTGCCTTCGATACTTAGGTGCAAACACAATATGGTATTTGCATCTCCATTTACTGTGTGATAAATTTTTAATGTCATTCATGACACTAGACCTCCTTTGTTTTGTTGATGCGGTTGGCGAACCTTCATCATCTTAACATCGGGGGTCTTTTTTCTTCTATAAGATTTTTAATTCCCCCAGTAAAACTGGGGGTTTATTGTACTTAAAGCCCAATAAAAAGAAAACAGACACCCTTTTAAGTGTCTGTTCTGGCAGCGGACCTAGGATTCGCTCCGGTCGCTTCGCTCCCTATCACGGCATGTTCGCACGCCTTCATCGCCCACAGGGCGCGGCGAGCTCACGTTCGAATCCCTTATCAGCAAAACAAAAACACCCTTTCGGGTGTTTTTGTTTTGCTGGCAGCGGAACTAGGATTCGAACCTAGACAATACGAGTCAGAGTCGTAGGTGCTACCGTTACACAATTCCGCTATATTTATATATCCCGTGATGCCGTCCGCCAGGTTTTAACACCTGCTCTCATTAGCAGGTGGGTACGCTGCCCAGATCATCAGCCATCCCGTCGTTGCGGGCCCGACATCCTATCTAAAGGGACGAGCGCTCCCGTTAAGGTACTGTAGGTTTAAAATCAAGGCGTCAATTCGAACACCGCAGGATATGGTGGGGTTAATTGGGATCGAACCAACGACCTCTACGATGTCAACGTAGCGCTCTAACCGGCTGAGCTATAACCCCCC
>JAEZIW010000156.1 GCA_023436525.1 Bacillota bacterium
CACGTGTAATCTCAGAAAAACAAAGCAAGTACCAAAGCGTCGAAGTCGAGAAGCTGATGGTAAATCTGCAGAGGCTTGAAAGAGGCGAGCTTTACTGCGATATCGTTGTTGCCGAATCTGACGCCGACACCGCCGAGCTGAATGCTCTGTTTACGGATATTGCTAAAAATCTCTGCGGCGGGCTCAACGCTATCAAAGACTACATATCTGAAATTTCAAATGTGCTCGGTGCCATGTCGAACGGCAACATGACTGTTTCCATCAGTTCCGATTACAAGGGTGATTTCATTGCGCTTAAGCAGTCTATCAATATGATTGTGCAATCGCTGAATCAAACGCTCTTGGAAATCAACGGCGCTGCCGAGCAGGTGTCTGCCGGAACCGGGCAGGTCTCCTCAGGCAGCCAGACCATCTCGCAAGGGGCTACGGAGCAAGCGAGTTCTATCGAAGAGCTGTCGGTATCTCTTACCGAAATCGCAGAGCAAACCAAGCAGAATGCCGTTAACGCGGGCAAAGCCAACGAACTGGCCTCCGCTGCGAAAGACGATGCGTCATACGGCAATAATCAGATGAAAGAGATGCAAAATGCGATGGATCTGATCAGTCAGTCTTCTCAAAATATCTCCAAAATCATCAAGGTGATTGACGACATTGCGTTCCAAACCAACATACTCGCTTTAAATGCGGCGGTGGAAGCCGCAAGAGCCGGTGTGCACGGCAAAGGCTTTGCGGTGGTGGCTGAAGAGGTCAGAAACCTGGCGGCCCGCAGTGCCGAGGCGGCCAAGGAAACAACCGAGCTGATCGAAGGCTCCATCGCCAAAGTCGCCGCGGGCACGAAGATCGCCGATCAAACAGCGGCAGCGCTTGCAAACATCGTATCGGGCGTGGAAAAAGCGGCGGCGTTGGTCGGCGACATTGCGGCGGCATCCGGCGAGCAGGCCACGGGCATCTCGCAGGTGAACCAAGGCATCGAGCAGCTCTCACAGGTGGTGCAGACCAACTCTGCCACCGCACAGGAGGCGGCAGCGGCCAGCGAAGAGCTTTCGAGCCAGGCCGATCTGCTTAAAACAATGGTGGCTCAGTTTAAACTGAACAGCGGCCAAATCTCAGGTGCATCAAAAATGCTGTCTGCAGACAGTTCAGCAGATATTGATTTAAGCGCCC
Organism: Bacillota bacterium; assembly: GCA_023436525.1. Taxonomy (GTDB): domain Bacteria; phylum Bacillota; class Clostridia; order Christensenellales; family SZUA-584; genus SZUA-584. The sequence goes on from JAEZIW010000156.1 coordinate 1,165, forward strand.
CGGATTTTGGGAAGTATTAAAGCACAGGCCGATAAGAAGCGCCGTTTTTCGCTGATGGCGCTTCTTTTTCTTTACCGTTTGACAAATACCAATATTTTATTGAGGTAAACCCGAACATTTTTCGCGTTTTCTATTCCAAAGTTTTAATACTGCGGTATAATGATAAAAATAAGTTTGAATAAGGGGTATCTATGGAGCTTTTGAAAGAACGGATTCGCAAAGACGGCCGCATCAAAGACGGTCATATCATCAAGGTTGACAGCTTTTTAAACCATCAGATTGATGTTAGTCTGCTCAACGAAATCGGCAAGGAATTCAAGCGTCTCTTTGATGGACAGCCCATTACCAAAGTGATCACCATTGAAGCCAGCGGCATTGCCGTGGCTTGTATGACCGCCATGTATTTTAATGTACCGATCGTTTTCGCCAAAAAGTCGGAGAGCAAGAACATCGACGGCGACGTATACAGGACAAATGTAACCAGCTACACCCGCGGCAGAGATTATACCGTGATTCTCGAAAAACGCTTTTTAACGGCGGACGACCGCATATTAATAATTGATGATATTCTTGCGACCGGCAAGGCACAAAAAGGTCTGCTGGATATCAGCGAACAGGCCGGAGCCACCGTTGTGGGGATCGGCGTGGTGATTGAAAAAGGCTTTCAGGGCGGCGGCGATCATCTTCGTAATACCGGCTACAATGTGCAAAGCCTTGCGATTATCGACAGCATGGAAAACCAAACGGTGCAGTTTCGCGAATAGCTCCTTACTATTGTAAAAACGACATTATGCGCGCTTTGCCCAAAGCAAAGCGCGTTTTTTATCTGCCACATTTTCCAAATGGCATATTTGCGCAAAGCAGCGATATATCGAGGCGATTATCAGCAAGCTGACGGTGTCTATCTTTTCGTTATCGATTTTATTTCTTATTTCACTTCGATGTCAAACGACAGCTTTTTATCGTCCTCATTCTTCTCCCAACTGCGTTCATAGACCATATTGATGGCGGTGTAGCCTGCGGCGTTTGCTTTAAACGTTATTACCCGCTGACCGCCTGCGCCTTCCACATTCTTATCAGCTTCGTCGGTCACATACTCATCCTTGCTCATTGATACGATTTTTTCATCAGTGATTGCATAGCTCCACTGGTAGCCTGTTGTCGGGTTTTCATCGAGCTTAATCGTAAACTCTTCGCCCGGTTTCGCAAAAATGGTGTTATCATCTTCGTCATAAACCTTGGCTAAAGCAGCCGCGGGAGCCGCGCATCCAATCAGCATAACGGCTGCCATCATGACTGTCAGCACCGTTAACATAACCTTTTTCATATCTTTTTCTCCTTTATTATAAAGATCATTTTTCTGCTATCTTCGTTATGTAAGGCAGCGATGTTGATAAAACGAAAAAATCGATCGAATTGTTCCGGTTATCTTCTTGCTTATTATCTTTTTATCAGCACGACGGATAAATCATTCACGTTCGTGCCGGTCGGGCCAGTGATGATCAGCCCGCCGCACTGCTGCAGCGCAAAATATGCGTTGTTGTTTTCCAGCTCGCTGAATATGGAAACACCCGCTCTCAGCAGCGCTTGGGCTGTACTGCCGTCAGCATAACCGCCCGCCGCGTCGGTCGGGCCGTCCGTGCCGTCGGAACCCAGCGAAAACACCGCCGTATTTTCAAGGCCGTCAATCCCCGCGGCGGCAGCCAATGCCAGCTCCTGATTGCGGCCGCCTTTGCCGCTGCCCGTGAGCTTCACAACCGTCTCCCCGCCCGCGATGAACGCCAGCGACTTATCGGTATCCGCATGATATCGCGCCACGGACGCGAGAAAGCTGCCCGCATCCCGCGCGGTGCAGCATAAGCTGTCGGTCAGCACCATCGGCTTGTAGCCGAGCCGAGTGCATGTTTTCTCTGCCGACGTGCACAGCTGTTTCACGCTGCCCGTCACCTGCGTTTCCACGTTATCGAGAGTCTTGGGCGTCTCGGTTTGAAGGCACTTCAGCGCCTGCTGCGAGAGCCTAAGGCCGTACTTATTCACAATCTGCAGTGCCTGTTCGCAGGTGGACGCATCAGGATACGCCGGCCCTGAGGCGATCATATCGAGCGGGTCGCCGATGATGTCCGACAGCACGATCGCAAAAACACTTGCGGGCCTGCAATGCAGTGCAAACCGCCCGCCCTTCACGGCGGACAGCCGCTTACGCACCGTGTTCATCTCCACGATATCCGCACCACAGCCCAGCAGCTGCCGCGTGATATCGCGCAGCTCATCGGCGGGTACCAGCGGTTGCTCCAGCAACGCCGACCCGCCGCCCGAGAGCAGCAGCAGCACAGTATCATCAGCGCGCAGCCCGGTTGTCAGCTTCAGTGCCTCTCCGGTAGCCAAAACCGAATTCTCATCCGGTACGGGATGCCCGGCTTCAAGCACTTTCACACGGGCGATATCTCCGAGTGAATGCGCGTATTTGGTAATCACAACGCCTTGCGTCAGCGCGCTGCCCAGCTGCTGCGCCGCCGCCGAAGCCATCTGCCAGGCAGCTTTGCCAACCGCCACCAAAAACACGCGGCCCGGGAAGCTTTTGTTTTCCAAAGCCCGCTTCACCGCCGCGTCAGGCAGCGCTGATTGGATGGTCTGCGCGATGATTTGGTCAGCGTCGTTTCGAAGCGTCATGATAACCTCTTTCACATCGGTTTATTTATCATTCCGTGCCTGTTGACTACCAAGTGGATTGGAATCCCATGAAAAACGCTTTGTAGAGAGGAGATTCTGTCCACTGTTTAGTCGATCGCTTACGCTTTAAGGAATTTTCAGCGCTAAATCATCATAGTAAACGAAAAGCTACGATAAAGGTCATTCTTTCCACTGTCGTAGTGAACGCGTGTAGCGAAGTGACTACGGAGTGGAAAAGAATCTGTTGCAACAGATCCTTCGTCGCTCGCTCCTCACTACGAAGTGGACTGGATGACCGAAATTAGCAACTTACAATTGACTTGCATAAGTACCTTAATTAATTATTTTGCTGCCTTTTTAAGCATCTCGGTGACGAGTTGATTCGATTTTTCGCATACCTGCTTTTCATCGATACCCGTGAGCTGCCCGTCCTGAACGATGACTTTTCCGTTTGCCATCACCATTTTGGCCGGACGCGAATAGCCAACGGTACCCAGCAGACCCGCCGGGTCAAGCGAGGTGCCAGCCAGCTCCAAGATATCCACATCGATCATAAAAAGATCCGCCGCTTTGCCGACCTCAAGAGACCCGATATCGCTGCGGCCGAGCACTTTCGCACTGCCAATTGTCGCGAGCTTTAAAATATCGTAGCCGGTCGGCGCTGCGCTGCTGTAGGTGAGCCTGTTCACAAGATACGACGCGCGAATCTCCGCCATCAGGTTTGAGCAGTCGTTGCTCGCGCTGCCGTCCACCGCGAGCCCCACCGGCACGCCGAGGCGCAGCATATCGGGTATGCGGCACACGCCGGATGCCAGCTTCATGTTCGACACCGGGCAGTGCGCAACGCCGGTTCCCGTTTCTGCCAGCACCTTGAGCTCCTCATCGTTAAAATAAATGCCGTGTGCGAACCAAACATCAGGGCCAACCCAGCCGCATTCGCGCATATAGTCAAGCGGGCGCATGCCCACCGTTTCGATGCAGTATTGCTGCTCATCCATTGTTTCGCACAAGTGCGTGTGCAGCCGCACCCCAAGCCGTCTCGCAAGCACGGCGGATTCTTTGAGCAGCTGCGTCGTGACGCTGAACGGCGAGCACGGCGCGAGCGACACCTGATGCATCGCAAACCGTGATGTGTCATGATATTTCTTCACAAGCCGTTCACTGTCGCTCAAAATCGTATCGACGCTTTGCACCAGATCGTCCGGCGGGAGGCCGCCGTCGCTTTTGCCTCTGGACATGCTGCCGCGCGTCGCGTGAAACCGCACGCCGATTTGGTCGGCCGCCGCAAACTGCCGGTCAATGAATTCATCTGATCCTTCTTTTGGGAACACATAATGATGGTCCATACACGTTGTACAGCCGTATTTGGCAAGCTCCCCAATGCCGGTCAGTGTGCTGTAATAAACGCAGTCATCGTTAAGCCCGCGCCATATTTCGTAGAGCGTGACAAGCCAGTCAAACAGCTCCATATTCTGCACCTTGGGCAGATTGCGTGTAAACGTTTGATACAGATGATGATGCGTGTTGATCAGCCCGGGGTAAACATAGCACCCGCTCGCATCAATTACATAATCCGCGTCTTTTTTCTCTTTACCGATGTATTGAATCACGTTCCCGTCAACCAAAATATTTCCATCATAAACAACCGTGTCGTTTTGATCAACCGTGACAATCGCCTTTGCATTTTCAATTCGTGTTGTGGCCATTACTGTACCTCCCTAGCGTACTGTTCTCATCATACTATTTGAACAGCCAATAGTAAACATCCGCTGCTCTTGCCATATTAATTGGTAGATTTAACTTATTTTTTGCTTCATCATCCAAATGTCTGTTTATAAATAAAAGTCACTCCTTCAAAGCCGGATGCGATCCTCACGGCATCAGGATCCTCTTGCAATGACGGCCACGTGGCAAACTTACGAATACCGCTTTTGGGAGCAGACACATGAATCAGCCTATTTTTCGAAAAACAAGCCTCGATAACATATCCTCGCCGGATCAACTGAACGACTATATCAAAGTATCCAATCCGCGCATATGGATGGTGCTGGCCGCCCTTTTTATACTGCTGGCCTCCGTCATCGTGTGGGGCTTTGCGTGCAGTCTGCCCACCACCATCCGCTGCGACGGCGTGATGAGAAACGGCGAAGCCGTCTGCTATGTCTCCATGGAGGAATCGGCGCAGCTCAACCTCGGGCAGCGGGTCTTTGCAGCCGTCGGCTCCGAGACGTTATCAGGGCAGGTGACATCTGTTGCAGCTATTCCGTTGTCAGCCGATGAAATTGCCGCCGAACTCCAAAGCGATTATTTGGTGCAAAAGCTGGCCGGCACAGATTATGCCGTTAAAGTCACCATCGCGCTGAACCATGACGAGTGGACCGACAACACGCCTCGACGTCCGGATTGTAACGGATGCGGTGCGGCCGATAGATTTTTTGATCAGGTAGGAGACATCCATGCGTAGTGTTGCCAAGGTTCCCGTTGTGATGCAAATGGAAAACTTAGAATGCGGTGCCGCGTGCCTTGCGATGATTCTCGCGTATCATGGCAAATGGCTGCCGCTCGAGCAGGTGAGGAGCGACTGCGGTGTATCACGAGACGGCAGCAGCGCGAAGAATATGCTGCGCGCCGCACGCGCATACGGGCTCGACGCCGCGGGCTACCGCTTTGAAGTCGCGGATATCCGCAAGGCGGAGTTTCCGGTAATCATCCACTGGAACTTCAATCACTTCGTTGTACTCAACGGCTTCAAGAAAAACCGTGCCGTTTTGAACGACCCCGCGCGCGGCACTGTTGAGGTCTCGATGGACGAATTTGACAAGTCGTTCACGGGCATCACGTTAACCTTCTCCAAAACGGATCGCTTTGCCCCGGGCGGCAAGCCCAAAAGCATGCTCGGTTTTGTGCGCAGCCGGCTCAAAGGCGCTCTTGTCCCGTTCGTATTCGTTATATTAACGGGTATACTCACGGCGGTGGCGGGTATTGTCACGCCGGTGTTCTCGCGCATTTTCATGGATCGTATACTGACCGGCAACAATCCCGAATGGCTCTACCCGTTTATCTTTGCCATGGTGGGGCTGCTGCTGTTTCAACTCACCGTCACCATCATCAACACGCTTTATATGCTCAAAATCAGGGGCAAACTGGCCATCGTTGCGAACACGTCTTTTTTCTGGCATGTGCTGCGGCTGCCGATGGAGTTTTTCTCTCAGCGCATGGCGGGAGATATCGCTTCGCGGCAAAGCTCCAACGAAGGTATCGCCGAAACGCTGATTACACAGCTTGCCCCCGTACTGCTCAATTCGGCAATGCTCGTGTTCTATCTTGTTGTGATGATTAACTACAGCCTGCTGCTGACGGTTGTCGGCCTCGCGGCGACGCTCATAAACATGTGGGTGGCGCGCGTCATATCCCAAAAACGTATGAATTTAACGCGCGGCCAGATGCGCGACAGCGGCAAGCTGGCCGCCACCACAATGAGCGGCATTCAAATGATTGAAACCATTAAGGCCTCCGGCGCCGAAAACGGCTTTTTCGAGCGCTGGGCGGGCTATCAGGCGTCGGTGAACAGTGCGGCGGTCAAATCGGTGCTGCTTAATCAATACCTCGGCGCGGTGCCGGGCGCACTGCAGCAGATCGCCAGTATTGCGGTGCTCATACTCGGCGTGATGCTGATTATGGACGGCACATTCACCGTGGGTATGCTGCTCGCGTTTCAAGGCTTTATGTCATCCTTTCTGGCCCCTGCGGATTCGTTGATCGGCGTAGGCCAAAGCGTACAGGAAATGCGTTCGTCAATGGAGCGCGTGGAAGACGTGATGAACTATAAGCCGGATGTGGAATATGACGACCGCACAAGCGCCGATGAGCGCGAATACAGCAAACTCTCGGGCGCGCTGACAATGTCCGGCGTGACCTTCGGTTATTCACGGCTTTCGGAGCCCTTGATAGAGGATTTCAGCCTCGACGTGAAGCCGGGCCAGCGCATCGCGTTTGTCGGGCCGTCCGGCTGCGGCAAATCGACGCTGTCCAAGCTGATTTCGGGCTTATATAAGCCATGGAGCGGGGACATTTCGTTCGGCGGACAGCCGCAGGCCAATATTTGCCGCGAGGTGTTTACGGGGTCCGTCGCCGTGGTGGATCAAGACATCATTTTGTTTGAAGACACCGTCGCAAACAACATCAAAATGTGGGACAAGTCTATCGAAGACTTTGAAATGATACTTGCCGCGCGCGATGCCGGTATGCACAGCGAAATCGTGCAGCGCGAAGGCGGCTACAACGGCATGATTCTCGAGGGCGGAAAAAACTTTTCGGGCGGCCAACGTCAGCGGCTCGAAATTGCCCGCGTGCTCGCGCAGGACCCGAGAATCATCATACTCGACGAAGCCACCTCGGCGCTGGATGCGAAAACCGAAAACGAGGTGATCAATGCCATTAAAGACCGGGGCATCACCTGCATCATCGTGGCTCACCGTCTATCCACAATACGCGATTGTGATGAGATCATCGTGATGGACAAGGGCAAGGTTATTGAGCGCGGTCGGCATGACGATTTATACAAGGCAGGCGGCCTTTATACACGGCTTGTGGCCACCGAATAGGAGACAGCATGGGTTGGTTTGACGAACAGATTAAAAACAGAATCCGTTACGACGAGGAGAGCTTTCGCAGCGCTTTTTCGGATTTGTCGTCTATTGTTATGGGCAAATCGGCGCTGTCGGATGCGGCGAAATCTGGCAGGCTCCAAACGAAAAACGCCATTGAAGAGATACTCAAATACTACCGCGTGCAGCCCGCGCCGCTGCCTGATGAACTCAGCGATTTGAACGACCAGCTAGAATATCTGCTGCGCCCCACCGGCATTATGCGGCGGGTTGTGAAGCTGACCGGCTCATGGTGGAAAAATGCTGTGGGTCCGCTGCTCGGGCAGACAAAAGCCGGCGACGTGGTGGCGCTGATTCCTTCGGGCCTTCACAGCTATGCCTATTTTGATTACCAAAGCGGAAAACGTGTAAAGCTGACTGCCAAAACCGCCCGGCTGCTTTGCGACGAGGCCTTTTGCTTCTACAGGCCGCTGGCGCTTAAAAAGCTCGGGCTTAAAGACCTTATTGCATATATCATCTCCACACTGTCTAAAGCCGATATACTGCTTGTTGCGCTGGCCAGCCTTGCCGTCAGCCTGCTCGGCCTTTTCTCCCCGTTTGCCACGCAGCTGTTGTTTGATAAGGTGCTGCCCTCCGGCAACCCGGGGCTGCTGCTCCCGATGGCGGTGCTGCTTGTCGGCGTGTCGGTATCGTCCATTATCATCTCGATCGTCAAGACGCTGCTGATGACGCGTATTCAAACGAAAATGAGCGTTCCCGTGCAGGCGGCAGCCATGAGCCGGCTGCTGTCACTGCCCGCCGTGTTCTTCAAGGAATACAACGCGGGCGAGCTCAGCGTACGGCTGAGTGCGGTCAGCCATCTGTGCCAAATGCTCTCCGGAACGGTGCTGTCCACCGGCTTAACGACGCTGTTTTCGTTCGTGTATATCTTCCAGATGATCGGCTTTGCTCCGGCGCTTGTTGTTCCGTCGCTGCTTGTTGTGCTTGCACAGCTGGCCGTCACCGTCATCACAGGCTTCGTTCAAATCAAGCTGAATCGTCACCACATGGAAATGGGCGCGAAGCTTAACGGCCTCACCTACTCCAGCTTTTCGGGCATACAAAAAATTAAGCTCGCGGGTGCCGAGCGCCGCATGTTTTCAAAATGGGCTGGTGTTTACAAGCAAAGCGCTGAGCTCTCGTATAACCCGCCGCCTTTCATTAAGCTGCAAAGCGTTATCGCGGGCTTTGTGTCGCTTGCAGGTATGATTATGATCTTTTACAGTGCGGCTGTCTCGTCCGTTTCGGTGCCCGATTACATGGCCTTCAGCGCGGCCTACGGCATGGTGAGCGGCGCGATCATGGCGCTTGCCGGTGTGACAGCCACCTTTGCCGATATTAAACCGACGATGGAGATGGCTGCCCCTCTGCTCAACGAAGTACCGGAGGTGGGCAGCACCAAACGCGTAGTCACCCGTTTGTCAGGCAGCATTGAAATTAACAACGTCTCTTTCAGGTACAACGAGAGCATGCCATACGTCATAAACAACCTGAGTCTCAAATTAAGGCCGGGACAATATATCGCCATCGTGGGCAAAACGGGATGCGGAAAATCCACGCTGATGCGGCTGCTGCTCGGCTTTGAAACGCCGCAGCGGGGCGCCATCTATTATGATGGTCAGGATATTTCCAAGCTGGATTTGCGTTCGCTGCGGCAAAACATCGGCTCGGTGATGCAAAACGGGCAGCTGTTTTCCGGTGACATCTATGCCAACATCGTGGTCAGCGCGCCGTGGCTGACGGTGCAGGATGCGTGGGAGGCTGCCGAGCTTGCGGGTATCGCGGATGATATCAAAGCCATGCCGATGGGCATGCACACAATGATCAGCGAAGGCAGCGGCGGCATCTCGGGCGGGCAAAAGCAACGGCTGCTGATTGCGCGCGCGATTGTGGCGAAACCGCGCATATTGATATTCGATGAAGCAACCTCCGCGCTCGATAACATCACGCAAAAGCATGTATCGGACGCGCTCGATTCTCTGCGCTGCACACGGATTGTGATTGCCCACCGGCTTTCCACCATCCGCCGCTGCGATCGCATCATTGTGCTGGATGACGGCGGCATACGGGAAGACGGCAGTTACGACGAGCTGATTGCGGCAAACGGTTATTTCGCGGAGCTTGTGAAACGGCAGCGGACAGATGACCAATAAAAATTTCTGAATTTTGCGTTACTTTTTAAAGTGATTCGTATATAGATATGCAGGCTGCAAAGGATGTGATTCGGTGACGAGAGACAAACGGTATGACTTCTCTCAGGAGTCGGAGCTAATGCCAAAGCTCCTTGAACATTTGAAAAAAGAATATGCAAAAACAAAAGCCGATAACGCACTTTGCGACGACCAGCTGGAGCTGGTGTCAGCGGCCGGAGCGCCTAACAC
>JAEZIW010000001.1 GCA_023436525.1 Bacillota bacterium
GTTTTGACATGATTAAGGATAAACTTTCCGCAGCTGACCTGACGATAGGCAACCTCGAGACGCTGGTTGCCGAGGGGCATCCATTAACCAAGCCCAACCGAAAAGACGACGGGGCTCCCGCCGGCGACGCACCGGCAGACGTTCCCGCCGCCGATCCCGCTGCGGCTCCGTCTCCTGCCAAACGGTCAAGCCCGCGCATCAACGCGCCCGAGGCGTATCTCACGGCGCTGCAGAACAGCGGTTTCGACGTGCTGACCACGGCCAACAACCATATGTTTGATTATAGAGAGGATGGCCTAACAAAAACGCTGAATAAGCTTGATGAATTCGGGTTTTCTCATACGGGTGCGTATGTTGAGGAAGCGGACAAAACACCGCTTATACGTGATGTTAACGGTATTCAGGTGGCCGTGCTGGCGTATACGGACATACTCAACCACAGGCTGTCCAGCGGCAGCAAATATATGATTGACATATTCAGCAAAAATCTCGTCACCTCTGATATTGCCGCAGCCAAAGCGGCAGGTGCCGATTATATCATCGTTTGTGTGCATTGGGGCGTGGAGCATACGCATAAACCGAATCACACGCAGCGCACTATTGCTAAGAACATCGCCGAAGCCGGAGCCGACATCATATTCGGGTCTCATCCGCATTGCACGCAGCCTTTCGAGATGATTGAAACGGCACACGGCAATGTGCCGGTGCTTTATTCGCTTGGAAACTTCATATCAAGCATGTCAGACACAAAGCACAAAGATGGCGTGCTCGTAAACCTTGTTCTTGAGAAGGACCCGACAACCGGCGAGACCTCAGCCGTGTCGCTCACCTACACGCCGACATTATGCGTGCGTTCCTCGGCAGCGAATTATACCGTCTACCCGGCTGACGCAGCATCGATATCCGGAAGTGACAAAGCGCAGGCGCTCGCCAAGTCCCGCGAACGCACGATCAACGTGCTCAAAGAGACTGTCGCCACAGCCGAGTAGGGCATTGACAGCCGCCCGATAGACGGATATGCTTATAGACGATTTTATTATTAAGGAAAGAATAATGAGCCAGACAAAACAGTTTGAATGCCCGGCGTGCGGAGCATCCGGACAGCACACGATGAAAAAGCGAATTTGCATCGCGAAAAACCCGGAGCTAAAAGATGATATCTTAAGCGGTTCGTATTTCGAGTGGGTTTGCCCCGGATGCGCTAAACATTTTTTTGTGGACGACGTTTTTTTGTACAACGATGATGAGCATAAGTTTATGGTTTATCTGGTGCCGGGGTACGACGAAGAGACGCTGCCGATTCCTACGCTGATTAAGACAGACGACCGCTACGACACAGATGACAGCGTATTGCGTGTAACAGCCGGATTCGTGGATTTCACCGAAAAGATCAGGATTCTTGAAGCGGGGCTGGACGATCGCATCATAGAGGCCGTCAAGGCCATCTATGCTTCCGTACACAAAGATACCTGGATCGAGGATGTATATAATATTCTATTTGAAGGCATCGGCGATGAGGGCGAACTCAATTTTGATGTTTTTCTCGAAAAGGACGATTTTTCGTTCGGCGTGCCGCGCGACATCTATGAAAAAACATTGCAGGATTTCTCGTTCCTCAGCAGCGGAAAGCAAGACAAAGCGTTTTTGCTGATTGACCAAAGCTGGCTCAATAAACAGCTGGGCGGACCATCGGCAAGCCCGGGCACCGAGCCGCATATTTCTAATTGACAGTATCGGCATTCGTTGTTAGAATAATATTCGTCGTCTGGGTGTGGCGCAGCTTGGTAGCGCGCTTGAATGGGGTTCAAGAGGCCGGAGGTTCGAATCCTCTCACCCAGACCATTGAAAAGCAAGGGGTATGCAAAACATGCCTCTTGTTTTTTATCGTGAAAACGTTTCTGCCTTACGGCGTCTTGAACCCGAAGGGTGAGAGAGCGTGAAGCGTGAAGAAAGCGTGCCCAGTGGCACGTTTTTAGCGGAGCGGTGTCGGCCAAAAAGCCGACACGTCAGGGAGGTTCAATTCCTCTCACCCAAACCATTGAAAAGTCCGATGAACACTGAGTTCTCGGATTTTTTCTTTTTCTGGCTCTATGTCTTATGGAAAGGCTCTCACACAGCTACGTACTGGCTGATATGTCTTTTCAAAAAGCACGCTGTCTCGCATCAGCTAAACCCTCCTTGATCTTCAAAATCTCTGTCAGCACACCCCTGCATATCTCTTCGAATTTTTCCTGCAGCGTTTGACTCAATCCGAATCCGAAGTCTACCTCATGTGCTTCGATACCTATCAGACTCCCCGGCGGGTTGCCATCACGAACCAGCATATCTATCAAACTCATGTCGTGCTGGGAAGCGTCGCTTTTTTTAACCTCGGCAGAGGAAAGCGGAAATACCGTGATTTTACCGGGCGTATTGCCGCTTGCCATTGCGTCCAGCACAAACACATAGTCATAAGCTTTGGCGGCATCAAAACCGTATTCGTAGTCGGTCTCCGCAAGCACAACGTCGACATTTTCTTCGTTCAGAGTGTTTTCTGTCGCCTCAGCCACCCACACGCCGATACCGTCATCCATCATGATGCGGCTGCCGATCGCAATGACCGCTATGCTTTTCATGGAACCACCTTGAACGTTTTTACCTCTTGGCTAGGCGCATAGACATGCGTTGCGCAGGATACGCACGGATCAAAAGACCGGATGATCCTGCCAAGTTCAACGGGGTTCTCTTCATCTTCTATATAGGTTCCCATCAGCGCCTTTTCGCCTGTTCCTTTAACGTTTGCCGTCTGGGTTGAAAGGTTCCATGCCGACGGCGTAATGATCTGATACAGCGAGATGACCTGATCCGCTATTTCAAGCCAATGCCCGAGAGCGCCGCGCGTGGTATCTATGAGACCCATGCCTCGAGCTTTTTGCGGCACTTCATATTGCGCCTGCGTAGAGACACCGGGTATCAGATGATTTAGAAGCGTTTCAATAATCCCCGCGATTTTCTTCGCTTCGAGCACCCTTGCGATCGTTCTGTCCATCGTCGAGATCCCATGGCGATATTCCCCCGCCAGCCAGAGCCGGGCCAGCGGCCCCACCTCACAGGGGTAGCCATAGTATCTCGGCGCTTTGACCCATGAATATGCCGTTTTCTTTTCAGGTTCATCGAGCGGCACAGTATCAAACGGGTGATAAGTCCCCGGCGTATCTGCGTAATATGAGTACTGCGTGTTCTCCGTAATGCCTTCGGGATGAAAGGGGCTTATCTTTGCGTTGATATACACAAGCGGATCAACATACAACGTACCCAGCTGTTGATAGCCATTGAAACAGCCGAAGGAAAGCAGGTTTCCGTAGCCGCCGCCGATTTGATAGTAATCGCTGTAGTACTGCGCGATCAGGTATGCATCCGGAATCATGCAGGCGTCTATGAATCCGCTGATATCATGCAGTATGGATTTGATGGCTATGATTTTATCGACAGTTGCCTGCACCGTGACGCCGCCGATGAAAACGCCGTGATTGTGAGGCACCTTCCCGCCCAGTATGGCAAGCATCTTATGCGCGTTCCGGCTGAGCGCAAGTGAATCAAAATAGTGCTGCGCGACCATGTCGTTTTTTTCTTTGGGAAGCCTAAAGTCCCTGCCGTTTGGCTCAAACAGCGGCGAATAGTCAGGGAGACGGATAAAGTCAGGAACGGTGTATTGGTAAAAATGCCGGATATGATTTTGTAAAAATTCGCAGCCGTGTATGATATCGCGCAGATAACGTCCCTGTTCGGAAGGAACGACGCCAAAAGCCTGTTCCAAAGCAAGGGAGGACGCTACTGAATGTGCCGTTGAACATATGCCGCAGACTCGTTCTGTAAAATATACCGCATCCATTGGCGGCCTGCCTTTGAGCATCAGTTCAAAACCGCGGAATAGCAGACCTTCCGTTCTGGCATCCACCACAATCTTGTTTTCTATATATGTTTCGATCTCCAGAAAACCGCTGATGCGCGTGACCGGATTGATGATAACCTTCTTCATGGATTCGCTCCCCTTGTCGTGTCATAGCTGACAAACGGCTCCATCCGATCAGGGAATCCAAACTGAGCGCAGCCGATGCACGGGGTATTGTCTCCGATTGGCCAGTTGACGCGCTCGTTCCATCTCCTGATGGGGCAGTCTGTCCGCGTGACCGGCCCGCGGCAGCCGAGCTTGAACATACATGTCGCATCCCCCAGCTTTTCCGCGAAAATGCCTTTATCAAAGTATGAACGCCGGGGGCACCTGTCGTGGATGGTGATGCCATAAAACAGAGTCGGGCGGTCCGTTGCGTCCAGCTCCGGTTCGCCGTACAGCAAAATATGTGCGAGCGTACCCAGAAACCAGTCGGGATTGCACGGGCATCCGGTCAGTTTAATAGCCTTTCGCTGCAGAACTGACTGTACGCTGACGCATTCGGCCGGATTGGGCCTGGCGGCCGATACGCCGCCATCGGATGCGCACGCTCCTACGGCGATAACATGCGAGGCCGCTTCGCCAAGTCTTTTTATTGCATCCTGCGCCGTTACCGGCTGCCCTAGATATTTACCTATGATGTTATAAATCCCGTTGTCTTTGGTGGCAACAGCTCCTTCAACGGCAAGAATAAAGTCGGAGCCGAGTACGCCGAAAAGCTGTTCCATCGCCTTTTGCCCTTGCTTGACGATCAGGCTGTTATCATAGACGAATTGAACCATTTGGGATGCGAGGTATTTGAAGTCCGGATTGTTTCCGTCCAGCAAAGATATGATGTTTCCGGAACATCCGGTCAGTTCAAGCCAAACGAACTTGCGTTTTTGCAGCTGCCCGCTGTCTATCCTTTCTCTGACGCTGGCCATTAGTCCGGATGCGAATGCGGAGGTGCAATCATTACAGCCGGGCAAATCCATCATCAAGCCTCCCAATCACTTTTAATTTGCTCAGCACGTCCTGATTGGCATGGCAGGATGCGTGTGCACCTGTCAGATCCCTTCCGGCGCTCAGCCCGAAGTGAGAGGCGGCAGCCCACGCCGCGTTGTTGGTGACATCATAGACGATTCCGTCAACGGCAACATAAGCGGGGTTACCGTTCTTTCCGTTGTATTTTGATAGCTCGCTTCTGGTAAAAAGCTTCGGATCGCCTTGACCAGCTATTGCGGGATCATCCATTTCACTTTCCTGCAGCGCTATAGAAAGATGCTGTGACAATCGGCTAAGCTGTTCCTCCAGCCGCTTCAACAGTGTATTCTTTGTCTCAATGTTGATCGAATAATACAACAGATGAATCGTATGGTAAATCTCATTCATTATCGAATCAATATCATCTCTATCTCTTTGATCCATAAGCTTCCCCTGACATAGATATACTGTTTAAATATATTTTTTAACGGTAAAGTTTATGATCTGCCCTCGAATGACAGAATAAAAACATCCTATACATATGACGCATATGATAATGTGTTAATAATTCTGAAAGGAATAATGATCATATACGATCGTTATGGGAGATATCCTTCATATGGCGAAGTATCACATATTTGCGGAATTGTTATATACGAGTGTCCGAGCCACTCCTGAACATCCTTCAGAGTAAAGCCCATATTAATCAAGATGCTAGCACAGCTATGGTGTAATTCGCACAAGCGGAAAACTACGATAGCTCGTTGAGTTTCTCGTTTTCCTTTCCTACTGCCTTTGTTTCTTTTGACACAGTGTGCTTAATTGAGCGCTTCCTGATTTTCGATATTATCCTTAATTCTGCTGCAACAAGCCATCATCATTTTGAAGAAATATTTTTTCTGCAAGCATTTTGTAGTTGTCGTTATATTTTTTGACCGTTTTTTTAAACGCCCGCTCAAACAACAGTCTGTCCATCAAGACCCCAAAGATCCAGCCCGGCAATTTATAATCCATGACCCAATCGACATGGGTCAATCTTTCATTGATACGCCGCATGGTTGTGCACGATTTGAAATATCCGCCCAACGGCGTTTGTCCCATCGTTTCTACAGTAAGGTTTTCAGGGTCAAAGCGTGATACTTCCACTGGGCTATCTAAAAATATCCCTGCCTTTTTATAAACCAGCACATATTTGTTTCCCTCACGGTCAATTGAGCCGCTGATTCCCTTCACCGCCACAACATCAAATTGCCATTCGGGAATTTTTTCAGTTTGTAATCCAAATTTCCAAACATATTCAACAGGTGCGGCTACGGGGAAATCCAGTTTTATGAATCCCATCTATTGCCCACCTCCTCGTAAATACGGATATTGTGAATTATGTCATTATACCCTATGCGACCGTTCGATACAACGAAAACTATCAGACATGGTATCGCTGTTCCCTTTCCGTTTAACGGATGTTTCTGTCAACTTAAACAAAATCATCATGCGTTAACATGGAAGGCAAAAGTTCAAAGATCGTCGGCACTACAGAACATGAGAAAGATTACACTGTTACATGACAGGCACTTTAAAAGCCAATTTTAAAAGCCTGTTTACTGGTGAAGAGCGCTGGTCTTGTTGATGCTGAATTAACAACACCCCGTCTTCGTTCAAAACGGGGTGTTCGTCATCATGCGTCGAGGCGTAAAAGCAGCCTGCTTCATACGAGCAATGTGTTTTGCTTATGACTCGGCGTCTGTGGTCTCTTCCGTTACGACTTGATCGGCTTTGTGTTTTCTGAAGAAGATGATAAACACGAGCCCAATCAATATTGCAGGCACTATCATGGCTAGCAGTGCGTTGCTGTATGCATACGCGTCGCTGTTTATAAGCACAGGGCTAAGCTGCACCGGTGTTAAGGTGAAGAAATTTACCAGCAGGCCGATTAACACGTTAGCCAGCGCACCGGATATATAGGTCGTCATGGTGAACATACCAAATCCTACGCCACTTTCCTTTGCAGAAAGCGTATGGGATACACTATTATTCAGAGCCGTCTGCAGGAACACCTGAGCCACACAGAAAAATACCATGAGTAAAGCTGTAAAGATCATAGACCAGCCGCAGGTTACGGACATAATAATAAGCAAAATAAGGATGGGTATTACCGATATCTTAACCATAAAGGCATTGCCTTTTTTGTCTATCAGACGGCCCCCGGTGCGTGCCATCAGAGCCGCGATGACTGTTCCGGGAAAAATGACAAGGCTGATCGCCGCCGCGTCCGCCGCTTGTATATTGGCTAACATAAGCGGCAGTATGAACGGTATGCCAAAGCAGAGTATACCGAACATGACCGTATTAACCAAAAGAATGGAAAACTGTTTGTTTGCAAATACGGATAACTGCAGAAAAGGCTGCTTTGAGCGGCGCATCCAGAATATCATTGCAACGATCAGCAAGGCCGTTACCAAGACCATCCATATGTTAAACAGCGTAAACATAAGCATCAGTGAAGCCACAGCGAGCAGCAGCAGAACCCCCCCG
>JAEZIW010000041.1 GCA_023436525.1 Bacillota bacterium
TGCTATACTGTAAACAGTTAATTATCATTACGAATAAGGGGTCTTTCTTGAGCGAGATGAACAGGAAATATCAATATCTGCTGCTGGATGTGGACGATACGCTGATGGATTTTAGAAAAATCGAAGCGGAAGCGCTGCAAAAGCTGTTTGCATTTCACGGCCATCCGTTAACGCCGGAGCTGCTGCAAGCCTATCACACCATCAACAAAGGGCTCTGGGCAGATTATGAGAACGGCAAGGTGCCCATGGGCGATATGCTCGAAAAACGTTTTGGGCTGACGATGGCTGAATTCGGCATACAAGTTGACAGCGTCTTATGGGAGAGAACGTATCAGCAAATGCTCGGTGAAGGCGGCCACACCATTGACGATGCGATAGATGTCTGCACGCGCCTTCGCGGCGCATACCGGCTGTTTGTGGTGACCAACGGCGTGAGAGAAACGCAGCGCAGGCGGCTCGAAGCGGCAGGACTGTATCATCTCTTCGAGGCCGTTTTCGATTCGCAGAGCATTGGTTATCAAAAACCGGCTAAAGAGTTTTTCGACCATGTGGAATTAAACATTGCCGGGTTTGACAAGCGAAGGGCGCTGATTATCGGCGACTCGCTGAATACGGATATGAGAGGCGGTATCGCGGCGGGGATCGATACGTGCTGGTTCAACAGAACACCCGAAAAGGGCGCCACCGATTTACCCGTGACATACACCATCACACAGCTTAAGCAGCTTTACAACCTGCTCGGGGTAACGGATGAGGGATAAGCTGCTCAGCTGGTATCAAGCAAACAAGCGCGACTTGCCATGGCGGCGGCGCAGCGGCGCTTATGCGGTGCTCGTCTCTGAGATGATGCTGCAGCAAACCACGGTGGAAACGGTGCTGCGCTATTACGAGCCGTTTCTTATGCGTTTTCCGGATGTGCAGACGCTTGCGGCGGCGGACGAGCAGGAGGTGCTCAGCAGCTGGAAGGGGCTCGGGTACTATTCGCGCGCACGCCATCTGCACCGCATCGCAAAGCAGGTGGTCAGCGACGGCGGTGAATTCCCGGACAGCTACGATGCATGGCGTCAGCTTCCCGGCGTGGGGCCGTACATGGCGGGCGCGGTAATGAGCATCGCGTTTGGCAAGGCGTATCCGGCGGTAGACGGCAACGTGCTGCGCGTGATATCAAGGGCGTTCGCGCTGCGGGACGATATCACAAGCCCTGCGGCGCGCAGGCAGACGGAAGAGCGTGTGTGCGGCATGATGACAGGCGACAGCGCGGGCGATTTCACGCAGGCGCTGATGGAGCTGGGGGCGACGGTTTGCCGTCCCGTTTCGCCGGACTGCGCGGCATGCCCTTGGAACAAGGACTGTGCGGCGTTGCTCCTTGGCATTGTGGATGAGCTGCCCGTTAAGAAACCCAAAGCGAAGGTAAAAACAGTACCGCTGTGGGCGGCGCTGATCGTGTCTCGCGACAGTGTGCTGCTGCATTACCGCAGCGACGATACGCTGCTCGGGCGGCTTTGGGGCTTGCCCGTTGCCGAAAAGAAAGAGGGCGTTACGCCCGAAGCGCTGTTTGCCGAAAAATACGGCCTTGATTTGCCCCAAGGCAGCAGCATCTTTCAAGCGACGCATGTGTTTACGCATCAGCGCTGGGAGATGGATGTGGTTCGGTATGAAATAAATGAAGAGATGAAACCGGAAAACGGCGAATGGGAGTTCGTCGGCTGGGCATCAATAGATGAAAAGCCGATTCCCACGGCGTTTATGAAAATATTGAACACTGTGCGCAAGAAAGGGAGGCAAAGCGATGAATAAAATGGCTGTTTTTGCGGGCGGGTGCTTTTGGTGTATGGAGCCGCCGTATGCGAATATTCCCGGCGTGAAGCAGGTGCTGCCCGGTTACACGGGCGGGCACACGCAAGACCCCACCTACGAGCAGGTCTGCGCTGGCGGAACCGGACACTATGAAGCGGTCGAAGTCACGTACGACCCTGAAATCGTATCGTTTGAACAGCTGCTGGATGTGTTCTGGCGCCAGATTGACCCGACGGATGCCTTCGGGCAGTTTGCGGACAGAGGCCGCCAGTATCAAACGGCAATATTCTATCATGATGACGAGGAGAAGCGCATCGCACAGGATTCGGTGCGCCGCATTCAAAAGCTGTTTGATAAGCCGGTGCGCACGCAGGTGCTGCCCGCGGCGAAGTTTTACCCGGCGGAGGGCGGGCACTGCGAATACTACAAGAAGAATCCGTCGCATTACGCGCGGTATAAAGCGGGTTCGGGGCGCGAGGCGTATATTCACAGCGTTTGGGGCGGCGACGCACTCAAACAAAGGCTCACGCCGCTGCAGTACAGCGTGACGCAGGAAAGCGCGACCGAGCCGCCGTTTCGCAACGACTACTGGGATAACCATGAGCCGGGGTTGTATGTGGATATCGTGTCGGGTGAGCCGCTGTTTACATCGCTTGACAAGTTTGATTCGGGCTGCGGCTGGCCGAGCTTTACAAAACCGGTGGATGAACGGCGCATAGACGAAAAAAAGGATATGAGCCATGGGATGATTCGCACCGAGGTGCGGACGAAGGGGTCGGACGCGCATCTTGGGCATGTGTTCCCGGACGGACCGGGGCCGGAGAGACTGCGGTACTGCATCAATTCGGCATCGCTGCGCTTTGTGCCGCTGGATGATCTCGAAAAAGAGGGATACGGCGAGTATAGAAAGCTGTTTGAATAGTGCTTGCGTTGAATTGATTATAGACATAGGGGAGAAGCAAATGAAGAGACAGTTTGCGTTCTCCCTTTTTGTTCAAATGTGTAGGTTATTCAATAGGGTAAGCGTTGATCCTTTTTTACAGCTTTGCTCTTTGCGTTATTTAACATCATTGCATTTTCGAGAGCGCTTAGCATATTTCGGTTCACTAATAAACAGGATATAAGCGATCTGATGAAATGAAAAAAGCGATTTTAACAGCAGTTATTATTCTCTTCTTTTAAAAAATGATTGCATATTCCAAGGCAGTGTTGTAGGAACAATAATTGCATGCCCTAGCTGTGTGATATTTGCCAAATGCAGCCGCAGATGATATAATGCTTGTTAAGAAACATTCCGAAAAGAGGATGCAGTATGAAAATCGTCTCATGGAACGTGAACGGCCTGCGCGCTTGCTATGGCAAAGGCTTTACCGATTTTTTCACATCGGGAGATGCGGATATTTTTTGCGTACAGGAAACCAAGCTGCAGCGCGGCGATTTTACGTTCGACCGGCCCGATTACTTTGACTACTGGAATGACGCGGAGAAGAAGGGCTATTCGGGCACGGCGGTGTTTACCAAAAAAGAACCGATTGCTGTGACCTATGGCATCGGCATCGACGCGCACGACCATGAGGGGCGTGTGATCACGCTCGAATTCGACGGCTTTTATTTTGTGAATGTGTATGTGCCGAATTCGGGTGAGGAGCTGAAAAGGCTGTCATATCGCATGGAATGGGACGAGGCGTTTCGCGGGTACCTGTCGGCACTGGATGCCCAAAAGAGTGTGATCGTTTGCGGCGACCTCAATGTGGCACACAGCGAGATTGACCTTAAAAATCCGTCAAATAACAGACACACGGCAGGTTTTACAGATGAGGAGCGCGAAGGCTTCACAAAGCTGCTGGGTGCCGGTTTTATTGATTCGTTCCGGTATCTGTATCCCGACAAACGGGACGCGTATACATACTGGTCTTACCGTTTCGGAGCTCGGGCGCGCAACGCGGGCTGGCGCATTGATTATGCATGCATATCAGACAGGCTAAAACCGGAGCTGCACGATTTCACGATTCACAGCGATATTATGGGCTCGGATCACTGCCCCATTTCCATCGATATATTTTAACGGAGGAAGAATCAATGGCGAAATTTATTTGCAGGGCATGCGGCTACACTTTTTACGATGAGAACAACGAACCCGATTACGAGGAATTGACCGATGCAGTACCGGATGAATTCGAATGTCCATGCTGCGGCAAGACCGAATGCGAGCTTGTAAAAGGACAAGAATAGCAATTCGCGTATAACCTCATCGTCGTTTTCGGATAATAGCAATATGACGACGATGACAATGATTAATCACGCGCAGGCGTGCTTTCTCGAATTTGACAAACACATGACGGAAGATGAAAAGCCTTCTGTCTATTTTGATGCTCTGGTGGAGAAGGAAGCGTTCCCGCAGCAGTATCCGTTTACCATGCTGACTGACCTGATTGGCGTGGAGCAGTCGCCCACGCATCATCCCGAGGGAGACGTGTGGCGGCATACGATGCTGGTGGTGGATAACGCGGCCGAGATCAAGCGCCTGAGCAGGAGCCCGCAGGCCATGATGTGGGCGGCACTGCTGCACGACATAGGCAAAAAGGAAACGACGAAGCTGCGAAAAGGGCGCATCACCGCGTACGACCACGACATAGCGGGGGAACGGCTCGCGACGGCTTTTCTTGAAGCGTGCGGGCAGAGCGACGACTTTTGCCGCGAGGTGGGCGCTCTGGTGCGGTGGCATATGCAGGCGCTGTTTGCGGCCAAGAACCTGCCGTTTTACAACCCCAAGGCGATGATGGCTCAGTCGGATGTGAACGAGGTGGCGCTGCTCTGTCTGGCCGATAGATTGGGGCGCGGGCCGATTACCGCGCAGCAGCTGGAGCACGAACAGCAGCAGATTTCCGCGTTTGTGGAAAGAAGCTTGAAATACCGATAGAGGGGAACGCCGATGAAACGCATATACGGTGTGCGGGTGAACTGCGAACTGATGCGCGACTTTTTGCAAAGCATCGGTGATCTGCGGCGCGCTCAAAAACGCGGCGATGTCGACGCTAAGTTTATCAAGCGCATTATGCTCAGCGTAACGCATGTGAACGGGTGCGCGCTTTGTAGCTGGTTTCACACGCATGAGGCGCTGAAAATCGGCATGCCGCAGGAGGAGATCACGCATCTGCTAAGCGGAGAGCTGGCGGATGCGCCGGGGGACGAAGCGGCGGCACTTGTTTTTGCGCAGCATTATGCGGATACGCGCGGGGCGGTCGCCCCATCGGCATGGCAGCGTATTGTGGATTTATACGGCACGCGAAAAGCGCTTGGAGTCCTTGCGGCCATTCGCATGATTATGGCGGGTAACGCGCAGGGAAACATCTGGGGTGCGTTCGCATCGCGGCTTAAGGGAAAGCCGGAGGCAGGCAGCAGCCTCGGCAGGGAACTCGGCGTGCTCGCGGCAGATATCCTCGCCGTGCCGTTTATGCTGGTTTGGGCAGCGTTTGCAGCGATGATGCGGAGAATGTTGCCGATAGCCAAAGAAGTATGTGACTATCAGTAGGGTTCGCTTATAGCGGCTCGTTTTACTTCATAGTTCTGTCATTCTGAAGCCGCTGGCGCTGAAGAATCTGATTCGTAAACAGATCCTTTCTCGCTGCGCTCCTCAGGATGACGGGATTAGTGGCTTAACCTAGCAACGACAGAAGCTCTTTTTTGACCCTTCGGGGGCTATCATTGGCGGCCCGTTACATTGCATACAAACGTTTTTATTCCTATGGAAAGTAACTAGTTCGGTCATTCTGAAGCCGCTGGCGGCTGAAGAATCTGTCTCTTAACATGGGTAGTCCTCGCTGTGCTCATTACGTAGCGGATTGGATGACAGGAATTTATCGTGTCGGGGCTGCCATTGGCAGATCACTTCATTATATCGGCAATAAATCTTTCGGCATTATCTAATTTTCAATACAGCACTGTGGTATAATATGGGCAAGGGAGGGCTTATCTTATGGCTATTGATTACGCATGTATTGTTCCGCATCCGCCGCTCATTGTTCCGGCGGTTGGGCAAGGGCAGGAAAACGAAATTTCAGCGACGGTTGACGCTTACAACCGGGTCGCCCGTCAGATTGCGCACATCAAGCCCGATACCATCGTGGTCGCGTCTCCGCATTCCGTTATGTACGGCGACTATATCCATATTTCTCCCGGCAAATCGGCCAAGGGCTCTTTTGACCGCTTCGGCGTACCAGAGGCAAGCTTTGAAAAAGCGTACGATACCGAGTTCGTGAGTACGTTGTCGGATATCGTGTTCGATCAAAACATCCACGCGGGAACTTTGGGCGAGCGCGATCCGGAGCTTGATCACGGCACAATGGTGCCATTGCATTTCATCGATCAATACTATAAAGACTACCGTCTCGTTCGCGTATCGATATCAGGGCTGTCGTATATTGAGCATTACCGCTTCGGCATGTGTGTTGCGCAAGCGGCGAATAAGCTCGGGCGAAAAACTGTGTTTGTGGCCAGCGGCGACCTGTCACACAAGCTCACCAAGAACGGCCCGTATGGCTTTGCCGCCGAAGGTCCCGAATTCGACGCGCAGATAACTGAAGCCATGCGCATTGGCGATTTGGGGCGCTTTTTCGACTTTTCCGAAACGTTTGCCGAAGCGGCGGCGGAATGCGGTCTGCGCTCGTTCGTCGAGATGGCGGGCGCGTTGGATGGGCTGTCGGTAAGGCCGGATGCATTTTCTTACGAAGGCCCGTTCGGCGTGGGCTACGGCGTCTGCGGCTATACAATCGGTGAAGCGGACGAAAGCAGGCGCTTTGCCGACATTTACGAAACCAAGCAGCGGCAGATGCTCGCCGATACAAAAACGAAGGAAGATGCTTATGTTAAGCTTGCGCGGCTGTCTCTTGAAACGTATGTGACGACAGGCAAACGTGCAAAGCTGCCGGAGGGGCTGCCTGAGGCCATGCTGAATGAGCGGGCGGGGGTGTTCGTATCGATCAAAAAAGACGGGCGGCTGCGCGGCTGCATCGGCACCATCGAGCCGAGTGCGGCATCCATCGCTGATGAAATACTGCGCAATGCGGTCAGCGCGGGAACGGGCGATCCCCGGTTCGACCCGATCACGGCGGAAGAACTGCCGCACCTCGTTTACAGTGTGGACGTGCTGGGGCAGGCGGAGCCAATTTCATCGCTGGCCGACCTTGATGTGAAGCGCTACGGCGTGATTGTCACCAAGGGGTATAAACGCGGCCTGCTGCTGCCGAACCTTGACGGTGTGAACACGCCAGAAGAGCAGGTGAATATCGCGCTGCAAAAAGGCGGTATACTCAAAAACGATGACTACACGATGGAGCGCTTTGAGGTGGTGCGGCACAAATGAGCCAATTGCTCTGCGGCATCTGCCCGCAAAACTGCATGCTGAGCGACGGACAAACGGGCTTTTGCCGCGCGCGCACGCGCTATGGCGACGAGATCCGCGCGAACAACTACGGGCGCATCACATCGATGGCGCTCGACCCCATCGAGAAGAAACCGCTGCGGCGCTTTCATCCCGGCAGCATGATATTCTCTGTCGGCAGCTACGGGTGCAACATGAGCTGCCCCTTCTGCCAGAACCATGTGATATCGATGGCGGACGACAGCTACGATACCGTGACGCTGCTGCCCGATATGCTGTGCAAAAAAGCGCTTAGCATTCAGGGCAACATCGGTGTGGCGTTCACGTATAATGAGCCGCTGATCGGCTATGAATACGTGCGTGACTGCGCGAAACTGCTTCATAAGAACGGTCTCAAAACCGTGCTGGTGACCAACGGCTATATCAACGAAGAGCCGATGAGTGAGCTGCTGCCGCTCATCGATGCGATGAATATTGATCTTAAAGCGTTTACCGAACGCTATTATGAAAAGCTTAAAGCCCATATCGAGCCCGTGAAGCGCACCATTGCGCTCTGCGCGCCGCGCTGCCACGTGGAAGTCACCACGCTGATACTGCCGACATACAACGACAGCGAGGAAGAGATGCGGCAATTGTCGGAATGGCTTGCAAGCGTCGATGAGACAATTCCGCTGCATATTTCGCGCTTCTTTCCAAGCTACCGCGTGCACAACATTGAGGCAACGCCCATAGATAAGATCATGAGGCTGGCAGAGATTGCCCGCGAGTCGCTTCAGTATGTTTATACGGGCAATTGCTGAAAACACCTTTTTATGCTCATCTGCCTTACCAAGACATTGAAAACCATACTGTATATTGATATAATAAATTAATATTGATTATATCAGGAGACGCTCTTGGAAGACGACGTTCAAGTCAACCCGTCGGCTGCCGAAACCGGCGAAGAAGAAGAGGTCAAGCCGCTTATTACTGCGAAGCTCACCTACGAATGCGGCGATGTGCGCTATGACAAGGTTACTGCGGCGCTGTTTGCCGATGTCCTTGAGATGGCTGGCGCCGGTTTTTCGCGTACGCTTAAGCTCAATACGATTTCTGCCGTGGATCCGGGCAATTACCGCGTAACGGTTCGGCATACAGCGGGCGATATCACACTCTCAATGATCGGGCATCTCTATGAAGATTTCGTGCGTCTTTTTGTAAGCGCATTTAATGAGATTGTTTTTAACGAATCGCTGATGAGCGAGACAGTGCATTTTGAAGCCAAAGGGCAATATGTTTCACCGGCGGGCGACACAGCCGCGGCGGTTTTTCGCATCTGCGAAACGGCGCTCGTGGTGCTGCCGCAAACGCACGCGCTCAAGCGTATACCTTTTTGCCTGATGGCCGATATCAAGAACGAGCCGTACCGGCTGACCATTACAGATAAACAGGGCCAAAGCCACGTGCTGCAAAAGCTCGGGTTTTCAACCGATGATTTTTTAAGAGAGTTCGGCAAGCGCGAGAAAGAGCTGCTCAAACAGACCAAGGACAGGCTAAATACGATAGCGCCGGTCAGCGATGCCCTTGCCAAGCTGATGATGGAAGGCCTCGTTGTTCCGGTTGGGCAAATTCTTGCGGTATCCGCATCGTTTGCCGACGCGCTCGAAGCAAAATTGACGGAACAGATACCCGATGAATATGGGTTTTTGAAATCCGTGTCCGACCATCTTGCCGTGGGTATCAAACGCGGGCTGATGGGTTCGCTGACAGGGGAGAGCATTATATTGCTTGCGCCTGCGGGCAGCAAAGTGATTATGGAGAGTCTCGGCGAAGCGGCAGCGGCCACGTACGTGTTCGATATGGGGTTAACACCGTGGGAAGCGTTTTTGCCCGCGTTCAACGAAAGCATGCTGGCGGTTAATTTTCGGCGCGAGCCGATTTATATGAGCGATGAGGCGCTCGCGTCTGAGAAGAATGAGGCGTACAGAAACGCGATTGTGCGCTGTCCCGCGCTGGCTGTGCTGCGTAAGCAATATCTCGGGCGTGTGGCGCACAGCGGGTTTGAATGCTGGCAGCGCGCGCTTCAAAAGTACTTATAACAGCAGGAGGACTCTATGGCAGGATACGACAAGCCGTGCATCGGCTGCGGCACTTTGATCGGCTACGACAGCCATTTTTGCCCTGTGTGCGGGAGGCAGAGCCCGTTCTTCGACGCCTGTCCGTCGTGCAACATTGAAGTGAAGCGCATCTGGCAGCGCTGCCCTTCGTGCGGGCGCGATTTGTATACGACGTGTCCGTTTTGCGGCCAGAAAACGTTTGTGTCGGCGGAGAAGTGCGACAACTGCCATCAGTCGCTGATGATCAAGTGTGATAACAAGCTGTGTCAAGGTCTTCAGTTTTTTGAGAATACCAAGTGCACCTTGTGCGGCAAAAAAATAAAACATAAGAAAGGAAAGTAAGATTATGATGCAGGCATTTACGCGTAACTATGAAGATAACAGCACCGACGCGGGTTTCCAGTTTACGTTTTATTGTGACGTGTGCCACGATGGGTTTAAAACGTCTTTTATCGAATCGGCGACATATAAGAAGGGGAGCCTGCTCCGAGGCCTTACGCGCGGCATAGGCGCGGCGGGCAGCCTGTTCGGCGGGGCGCTCGGCAACATCAGCAGCGCGGCTTATCAGGGTGAGCATATTCTCGGTGAGCGTTTCGAAGGCATGTCACCCGAGTGGCAAAAGGAGCATGAAAAGGCGTTTGCGATGGCGCAGAACGAAGCCAAGCAGCATTTTCACCGCTGCCACAAGTGCCACAGCTGGGTGTGCGACACCTGCTTTAACGACGAGGTGGGCCTTTGCGCCGAATGTGCGCCGCGCGCCAACGTGGAGATTGCGGCGGCCCGTGCTGACAAGATGAAGCGCGATATCTGGGACAAAGCGGATCAGACGCAGGTGTTTCAGGGTGAGATTGAGCAGAAGACAACGTTCTGTCCGCACTGCGGCAAACCGGCCGGCAACGGGAAGTTCTGTACGAATTGCGGCGGCAGCCTCGCGCAGAATAACTGCCCGAACTGCGGCGCGGAGAATGATCCGAGTGTGCGGTTCTGCGGGGAATGCGGAACGAAGCTGAAGTAAATGGTTGATCATCATGGGGCGGCTCAAATGAGCTGCCTCATGTTTTATGCTTAGAATTTAATCTGTAGGAAATTTAGTACAACAAAACTATCTGATAAGGAAGGCCAGATATGAAGAATGGATTGATCTTTTATGATAACTGGTCGGAGAGAGTGATTAAAGTTGCTTGCATATTAATTCTTATGATTTTCATATTAGGATTAGTAGGATGTACTTCAAATATGAACTACATTGCTAGATATGATATAGGTCAGCAAGACTTTGATTCTCTATATAAGAAAATGTCTGAAAAACAAGCTATTATGTTATTGGGTTTACCGCATAGATCGAATCAAAAGATTCCCGGTCATTCATCTTACGATTTTTACAATGGCGAGGGGTTGTTAAGGATTGAGTTTTATTATTACAAACTAGATAACGCGACTTTTTTTGGACAAGATGAACCCCGGGCGTTACCTCTATCAGAAAAAGCGATTTCAATTGACAGTACAAGGTATTTGAAAAAAATAAACAACAATATTTCGACTGGTGATTTAGAATTTATTGTAGAGAATACTAATTCGGTTGAATTACAAGAAAAATTGGGGCCTCCACACAGTATTGTCGATTATGATATCGGTGGATTGCTTTTGAATGCATTCGTTTATCAGATGACAGATGGCAATTCGCTTTTTGTTATTTACAAGCCAGATGGCGAAGTTGCCGTAGTGCAGATGCAGAACAAGGATGGTGAAGTTGTAAAAGACATCATTGAGTTTGATGAATCAGGTTGAATATAGAAGTGTTTTTTAATAAGAGGGAACATGTTCGCACAAAAAAAGGGATGCCGGATGAGCATCCCGTAATATCAGTCTCACATGGGCTTTTTATCAAAGCCAATCACTTCATAGTAGTCCGGCTCACCGTAACCATCGAACGGAACCGGGTTCTCAATCGGAACATACAACACGTCGATGTCCTCTTCCCTCAGCCTGTAGCCCTCGCCGATCCAGTGGTCAGAGTGCAGCTTGGTGCCATCTTCAAGCTCATAACTATAGGATATACCTGCTTCGTTAAAATTCCTTCTGGTAATATGCATCATGCTTGACCTCCTTTATTTTAGGTGTCGCCAAAAAGGCGCGGGGTAACAAATGTTCCATTAACCTACACTGATGCTGTTACATTTCTCAAACGTACGTTGGATATATTTATTACTTCGATATATGTTCCGTTTTTCCTGCATTGACAATAAAGTCACAAACATATTGTCTGAGATACTAATATCTATGCAAAAATCGGCGAAATAATATGGATTTCAGTTAAATAAGTAAATTTCTATGGAGCTGATTTGCAGGTTAATACCCCGCAACCCTGTCAATAACACTGCCGTCAATCGCGTTAATCGTCAGAAAGCTTACATCGTACTCCCCGTACCGAATGCCGTCTAACTTGTATGTGCAGTCGCCGATAAAATCCCAAACGGGCAAATACACATACTTGCCCTCGCTGAGCCGGCAGCGCATCATGCCAAGCTTGATCTTTTCTATCGAGATCACATTGTCCGTTGAATTGGGCACGATCCATACATTTTGATAAGCCAGCTGATTTTTGAAACGTTTTAAAACTTCATCGAAACCGAGAAGCTTTATATTTTCATTCAAAACCTGCCCCGCATCGCCCGGCCAGCTCCAGTCCAGTCGATAGACGCCATCATTGCTAACATAAACGTCCAGCGTTTCTGCTTCCCAAATCTTATCGTATTGCTCGGGCTGGCTCAACATCCTTGTGGAGCTTGCATTCGGGGTCAGCGCAATGCCGTTAACCACAGGCGTGAAGTGAAAAATATAGCATTTCTTAATCTCGGGGTCAGCAGCCAGAACATCCATATCCGACCCGGCATAGCCCGTGATATCGGCGACGATATCTGTCTGGACGAGGCTCATATTTTCTATGCCTAAGGTTATCAGCAGATCTTCCACTGTCTTCCGCGCATCTTCCTGAGGCAGCGCAAGACCTTTTATGTCGTCAGCATGAAGAACCGTATTGTAAATATCGCCCTCGCCAATATAAAAGCTAAATGCACTGTCACGGTCGTCGTCCGTTGATTGAACATTGAAAAGTGCGGGAGTCGCTTTCTTAAGATCGGCCTGCACCTCGATGGACTGAATTTTGTCTGATCCGGTCGCAGATATCAGCGTGGCCGGTACTTTGTCTAAGTTTTCTTCGGGAGCATTTTTGTATTGCCCCTCAAAGCTATGAAGCTGCGCGGTCAGCTCGTCCAATGCTAACTGACGAGACTCTTCGGACAAATCCGTGTTGCTTTTCGTTTGTTCGATTTGCGCCTTCACGTCAACTATTCTCTTTT
The DNA here is from genome assembly GCA_023436525.1 of Bacillota bacterium. Classification (GTDB taxonomy): domain Bacteria; phylum Bacillota; class Clostridia; order Christensenellales; family SZUA-584; genus SZUA-584. Next base: position 12,633 of record JAEZIW010000041.1, read on the forward strand.
CCCAATCACTTTTCGTTCTGCCCGACATTTGGTACAGGGGCTGGCCTTGCATCAGAATATCAGCATATTTTTGTATCTGCTGCACAGTAAACGCGTGAGGAAGCGCTTCAATAACCGGAAACACATCGGTATCAGGCAGCTCAATTTGAGCGTTGGCCGCTATTTTTACATCACTCTCTAAGCTTATCTCTTCCTGCCATGTGTCAGGTATCGCATTCAGCATGGGGTTGCCGGTTACTGCGGGTGCTTTTATCAGTTCCTCAAGCGCGGTTTTGTCTGCCACGGCGGCAGTCTGCGGCGTCGGGTGGCAGGCTGTCAAAAGAAACGCAGCAATCACTATCAATGCAAAAAAGAATATTCTTTTCATAATTCGTTACCTCTGAAAAAATAAACTCTCAATAGAACTGTCAAGTCTCGAATGGAGGCTTAGCTTTTTCCGCAGCTTTTTTTAACTTCTCGTCACATTTATCTTGCTTTTTCTCCAGCCGCCAATAGCCGGTGATAACCAGTGTAATGCCCGTCAGCAGAATTATTCCAAGCTGCAGTGCCTTATCAATATAAAGCGTGGGAGACTGCATGCCCGCGAAAACATATGTCAGATTGGGCAGCAGCAAGCTGATAAACGACAGGGGAGTGCCTTCAAAGATGTACCAAATCAAATTTGCGTAATGATAGATCAGGCCCGGAAGCACCATGGCCATGGAAACGCTTTTTGAGGCGAACCCGACTGCAAAGCCAAAAAAGCCATAAATGGCTCCGTAAAGTGCCGAGTAGACCATGAACAAACTAATATACGCCAAAGGTGATGAGTTATAGACTTCACTGAACAAGCCGGTCGGTACGTACTTTATCGTTTGCACGGTGGGGTCGTATATAAAAAAACCGATCAATATAACCAGAAAGGCGATAATGAAGACGCCGCCCCCTGCAATCATAGACGACATTGCGCGCCCAGCTAAATGTTTTTTTGGGCCGATTTCGTATGCGCTCATGAAATCAGCCGACCGGATGTCCTTGGCAACCAGCGGCATGAATATAAACGCCGGGATGAACGGAGCCAAAGTATTTATCAAATGATTGCCGTATTGGGCGTATATGAACAGGCCTAAGCCGCCGAATCTCGCGCTGTCGTCTGTTTGCAGCGTTTGCACCAGGTTTAAGAGCGAACAGGCGATAATGGCACCGACAGCAATCCAAAAGTTGCGTGAACGCAGCAATGTCTTTATATCTGAGAAAATGATTTTTTTCATAAGCTTATACCTTTGTCTTTGAACGATTGAGCTTACTGGCAACATGGTCAATTAACCATACAGCCGCGATCAGCACGCCCCAATATGCAACACTGATTGTGATGTCCAATGCGGGAATTGTTGTCAGGTTCAGAGCGTATTCAAGACGGGCGTGTTCAAACGGCAATATCCCTGTCGATTCGTATGGAGCGAAATTGTAATAAACAATCACTTCAAGCATATACAGCGCTATTCCGGCTAAATAGCCATAGGGTGTTTTTTTGCAGCGTTTATTAACGGCATAGATCACGGCGGAGATAAAGAGAAAACGTAAAAAGAAGAGCAGAATGCTTAAGCACATGGCGAAAGAAGGTGAGACCCACTCCAACCCGTTTAAGGTCAAGGCATTCCAAACATCCTTCGTAATGATTTGCCCGTGTTTGATGAGCAGCACCAATAGGTGCAGCGCCATTGTGAGCATGACATACAGCAAACAGACAAACGCAAGGTATGCTAAGCTGCGTGCGAAGGTGTCTTGTGTGGTATCCGGCGTTTCCGGCTTTCTGAATCCGAAATCGGCTACGATAAGCAGAATGATTAAGTACTGGCTGAGCACGACGATTCTGTCAAACCCGTTGATTGTCATTTCCTGAAATGAGGGCTGACCGCCTGAATAACTCAAAAACGAGTTGCCCTCCAAAGTAAAGCCAAATAAAAGAACAGCGGCAACGATGAGGCGCCAAGGCGGTACTTGCTTTAGGTTTTTAAAGAAATATTTCATAAAGCAACACTTTCACTCAAATCATCATATCACCGGGGATGACCCCGGTGATATGATCAATAGTACTGGTTGGAAAAACTGCCGCTCGCATAATGAGTGCCGGAGGGATATGGGTTCACAATTCTGAGGCTTAACGATCCGGTGGTATTTGGATATAAGTATTTTGTGGAATTTGGCGCGGTTACTGTTATTAATCCCGACTGTCTGGTATTTCCCTCAACCAGATAACATGTGTAACTAACGAAAGGTCCCGAAGAGGAGTTCATGGTGCTATTTGTACACTTGTTTACCCCGCGCATTGAAGTGCTGAAATATAAGCTGGAGCTAGTCCAGGCTGCATATGGATTTTGAAAACTATATGCAAATGCTGTTGAGGCCATAAGAAGCATAATAACGACCAGAAGTGCACAGACGATTAACTTCCTTCTCATTTTTTTCTCCTTTCAGTTGTTCTAATTGAAATTAGAACATGTCCTCTGCAATCAGTTCTGTTAGTTAACTCGAAATTCTATACGCTTTTTCTATACTTTCATTAAGCCTCACCTCCATAACGGGATGATACATATAATGGATGTATTTGATAAAATAGTATCACTATATAATAGAAATGTCAATAAATAAAAAGAATGACATAATAATAGAAATAATGAAAATAGATGAAAAGAATTATATATAGCCACAAAAGTGAGTATAGTACACACAAACTATAATGAAAAGGTGAGACAAGAGGGGAACAATAAGTGAAGGAGAGAATTAAATGGAAACTACTTCCCGTTTTTCTTTGCAGCCCTGTACTTCTGGTACAGTATATCCTTCAATACCAGCGCGGTGTCTGCGTCAGAAAGCCCGAATTCGCTCTTGCATTCATCGTACATTTTATCAATTCGCTCGCTGTAGCTTTCAATGCCCTTAATCCCCGTATACGTCGCGAATATTGGGTATTTTTTGCTCCATGCGCTCGTCCAGTCAATCTCGTCCACAATCATCTCTATGCTCGTTAGATCCCCGCCGACCGGGCACCCGCTGATCAGGTAATCATACGTCACGCCGAAAAGCTCCGAGAGCATCTTGCCCTTAATCAGCTCGGGCACCGTCTGGTTCGTTTCCCACTTGCTCACCGTCTGTCGCGATACGTTCAGTTTGTCCGCCACCTCTTCCTGCGACAACCCCGCTTTTTTACGCAGCTCCAGCAGCTTTTCTCCCAGCGCCATTGTTTGCACTTCCTTTTTCTTGGTGCCTACATTGTAAGCGTTTTTATCGTTTCTTTCCACCAATCGAACATGGAAATTTGTCAACTGAGCTTAACATTCCATCAAGCCGCGCCATGTAACTAAAAATATTTGCATGAACCAGACAAACTTTTTGCGTGAAAGAACTTGTTAGATATTCAAATAATCTGTATACTCTATCTGTTATAAAGCACAATATGACGAGGGAGATGTATTCGTGGATTTATTTGAAAAGTGTTATTCCTTTACCGATGCCAAAGAGGCTATCGCATCCGGACTTTATCCATACTTTCATGCGCTTCATTCCGCTCAGGATACCGAAGTGGTGATGGACGGCAAGCGCATCATCATGATCGGCTCTAACAACTACATGGGTTTAACGAGCGACCCGCGCACCATTCAGGCCGCAAAAGACGCGCTTGACAAATACGGCACCGGCTGCTCGGGTTCACGCTTTTTAAACGGCACGCTTGTGCTGCATGAGCAGCTCGAAGAAGAGCTGGCGGATTTTTTTAACAAAGACGCCGCGCTCACATTCAGCACCGGCTTCCAGACCAACCTCGGCGTGATTACCGCCGTTGTCGGTCGGCATGATTACATTTTGAACGATTCGGAAAATCACGCAAGCATTATCGACGCGTGCCGCTTGGCTTTTGCGAAAAACGTGCTGAAATACGAGCATAACGATATGGCAAGCCTTGAAGAACGGCTGCAGCGCCTGCCCGAAGACGCGGGCAAGCTGATTATCACCGACGGTGTTTTCTCGATGAGCGGCGATATCGCGAAGCTCCCCGAGATTGTTGAGCTTGCGAAAAAGTACAAAGCGCGCATACTCGTGGACGATGCGCATGGCGCGGGCATGATCGGCAAATGCGGCCGCGGCACCGCAAACTACTTCGGCCTTGAAAAGGAGGTCGACATCATCATGACGACGTTCTCAAAATCGTTCGCATCGCTCGGCGGATGCATCGCGGCGGACGAGGATGTGATTGGGTATGTGAAGCATCGGTCGCGCCCGTTCATTTTCAGCGCGTCGATTCCGCCGGCCAATGTGGCGGCTGCGCGCGAGGCGCTTCGCATCATGAAAGCCGAGCCGGAACGCCAGAAAGCGCTGATCGACATATCGAACTACATGCGTGCCAAACTTAAGGAAGCGGGCATTCCGATCATTGAAGGCGAAACAGCTGTTATCCCTGTGTTTACCTACGACATGCAACGGACGTTCGTTATCACCAAGATGCTGTTTGAAGAGGGCGTGTATGTGAACCCCGTGATTCCGCCCGCTGTGAAGGACGGCGAATGCATGCTGCGCACCAGCTATACCGCAACGCATACGAAGGAACAGATGGACACGGCCGTTGAGGCGTTCAAACGCGTATTTTCACAAATATAACTGTTTCCCCAATAAATAACCTTTCATCCAAGGCGTCTTGTGGCGTCTTGCTTTTTTTTACCTGAAACCTTATGATTGAAAGAAGTAATCGGAGGACGGTTTGGACATCATTTTTGCATTCCTTGCTTGCCTTATATTCGCCTCAGCGCTGGTCATCTCGTGCGGTTTTTTGCCGTTCACTGGGAAGTGCTGTAATTCTTAAAGCTAGGAGAAAGTATCATGGATAAACCAAAGAATTTCATCAGGACGTATACAGGCATTTACATGGACCCGTATACCATCGAGCCGGCGCAGGTGGAGATTTTGGACATTGCGCATTCGCTGTCGCTGATGACGCGGGCGAACGGACATATTCGTCATTTTTTCTCGGTGGCGCAGCACGCCGTGAACTGCGCACTTGAGGCGGGCAACAGAGGGCTGTCGCGGCGCATAAGGCTGGCCTGCTTGCTGCACGACGCGGCGGAAAGCTACATCTCCGACGTGACACGGCCGGTGAAGCATCGGTTGACAGGGTATGAACAGATCGAGGATTTTGTGCTCGGTGTCATACTTGATAAGTTCGGCCTTGGGGATATGAACGGCGACGAACTGCGTGCCGTCAAAGAAATTGACGACGCGATGCTCTATTACGAATTTGAAGCGCTGGCGGGGGTACATATCCGCGATGTCGCGCCCGCGATCACAATGGCGCACGATTTTTCGTATAAGCCGATGTCAGACGTCGAACGCAATTTCTTAAGCCTGTTTAACGCTCTTTCAGAGTACCCATATACCTACGAATAGTAGGGAAGGGTCTCGACCCTTCCGCAAGTCTGAAAAGATGCGGTTGGCGCGTCTGGAAGCCGCGTCCTACGGAATGGTGTTAAATCGTAGGGGAGGTCTCAGAGCCCTCCTGTAGAATGGTAATGTTCTGACCGGCATAGGCGGGCTTGGAAACCCGCCACTACAGGGCGATGCTTGACCCTTCCGAAAAAAATAGCCCTATCCCGACGTGCACTTAAAATTTCGGAGCAACGAAAAATAATTATTGATAATCAATAAAAAATGATTGACATACGCTTTTTGGAGTGTTACCATCTCCTTGAAAAGGTTCAAGGAGGATTTTTGTATATGACCGATAATCGCTATTTGTTAGACTACTTCATAGAAAAAAGCCAGCCGGAAAAGAAACCTGATAAACCGCAAACGGTGGCAAAACCCAAAAAGAGCAAAGAGGGCAAAAAGTCATGAACGGCTTGCCAGTATCCGAAGCACGCGAGCCCCGAAGGCACAAGGCCGCCCCCCGGCTGCTTATCAGCTCTGCTGTGTTCGGCATTATCTTTGCGGCTATCTTTGTGAACCAGAGCCTCGGGCTCAATCTCACGATTTTCTTCCTTCTCATCTACGCGTATGCGGCTGTCAACCGTCAATCGATTTTTGCCGTGCCGTTCCGGCAGGAAAAGCTGTTGTATTTTTTCACCATACCCGTTGTGCTGCTCAGTCTCTCTCTCTTTCTAACCAGCTCGTTCATCCACATGTTCAGCATCCTTGCTATTTTTGCCGTGATGATCGTGCAGTATACGGTGCTGTCGGGCAGTGCGCTGAACCGCTGGGATGAGATCAGCTTCATCGTCGATTTGGTGTTCACCGGCATCAATCGCTTTCTCTTCGGTTTTGTCCGCTTTGTGGGCGACGGTATCAGCACACTGCTTAAGGGCCGCAAAAAGGGCGGCGCGTTGATTGGCGTGGGCATTGGCGTTATATTGCTGCTCATTGTGGTGCCGCTGCTGGTGGGCGCGGATGCGAATGTATCCAATATGCTGGAGCGGTTCATTGATAGCCTTGCACTCGGTGATGTTTTTCTCTATGTGTTTATGTTTTTTCTCGGCGCATCGCTGATTATGGGGCCTGCGGCCACGGCACTGGAACCCGAGTGTACAGGGCCAAGGCAAGCGTTAACCATCATCAAACGTCCGATTCCGGCGGTCACCACGGGCATCGCGCTCACGATGGTGGCAGCGGTGTATGTGCTGTTTGCGGGTGTGCAGTTCGGGTATTTCTTTTTGCCGCAGGAGACGATCACCTCGGTGTTCGGGCTCACCAGCTCGGCATACGCGGTGCGCGGCTTCGGCGAAATGATGTTTATAACGTGCTTCAATTTCGTGCTGATTGTGATTGCACTGCGCTGTACGCAGCAAACGAACGGCAGCACAACGACGTATTTGAGGGCGCTGTATGTGCTGCTGGTCGCGTTTAATTTCGTGATTCTCGCATCGGCGCATTTGCGTATGGCGTGCTATGTCGCGTCGTTCGGTGATACCGTGGCGCGGTTCGTATCACACTCGTTCATGCTGCTGCTTGTGATACTAAACATTGTGATGCTGGCGCGCATATTTTCCGAGAAGGTTAAGCTGGTGCGGCTGTTTGCGGCGGCGGGGCTGATTTATCTGTGCACGCTGGCTGCCATTAATCCGGAGCGGTATGTGGCGGGGGAGAACTTCAGGCGCTATGAGCAGACGGGCAAGATTGATACAGAGTATCTGCTCTCGCTGCCCGGTGATGCGCTGGCCGATACGTGCGACTTTTTGATGGCGAACCCTGAGCTGATGGACGACAAGGAGCGGGAACACGCACAACTAAGGCTGGATATGTTTGAAAGCCGGGATACAGGATGGCTGTCGTTGAATATCGCGGATAAGAGGGCGCAGGCCAAGCTCACAGAGATGTTGCGCTGAGGGGGTTAGAATCGCGGCGGCTAGGAAAAACAGGGGTAAAAAAAGGGGTTGCCTAATCGCCGCGTTTCTGTTAGAATAACTCTCGCGACATGCCTCCTTGGTCAAGCGGTCAAGACACCGCCCTCTCACGGCGGTAACAGGGGTTCGATTCCCCTAGGAGGTACCAAAAGATAAGTGGACAGCACCCGGTTTGCTGTTCACTTTATTTATTCCCGGAAAAGTGTTATGA
>JAEZIW010000060.1 GCA_023436525.1 Bacillota bacterium
GATAAAGCTGCCCGAAACCGTCATGAATCCGTTGTTTGTCAGCGTGCAATCCACCATCTCAAACGACCCGCTGACAGTCAGCGTCACCCCTTCACCCACGCATATGTCAAGATCGCCCGATCTTTCCAGCGTGTAATCTTCCGAAATTTCAATATCAGCGGTTATATCGATTATTGTTACCGTCTTATCCTGGGCCGCTGTTTTCAGGTCGTCAAAGGTTGTCACCGAAACGCCATTTTCAGGGGCCTCTTCTGCCGCAGCGGTTGTCACCGGCGCTTCCTCCGACTCCTCCGGCTCTTGGGCTGCCTCCGGCTTTTCCATACCGGAAAAGCTCAAAGCCAGTTCCTGTGGCGGGTCGCCCGTATACCGAAATGTTCCGGTTTCGGGGAATGCGGCATCGCCCGGCAAACAAAACGCAAACAACGCTTTGCCTTTGTATTCGCCGCCCTCATTCAGTGAAAACGACACATCCTTATAGGCATATTCAACGCCGCTGCCGTTATCCAGTGCCAGAGAAATCAGGCTCTGCGCCGACGTGCTTTCATTTCCGGCGCTCATTGCAAAGCTGACCGGGGCTTTGTCACTTTTCATCAGCACCAAAACACCGTAGCCGATACCGTCTTGCGTATCGTAATCCGGCAAACGAACGATCTCACTGAGCATATAACCCTCGCCGCCTGCCTCAAATGCTTCCCCGCGTCCCACCGCCTCCGCTGTGGATTGAACCGTGCTCGCACCACAGCCGACAAGCATGACCGCCATCAGGCAGGCCAGCACAAGCATCCCCATTCTTTTCATATCTCTTATCTCCTTTTATCAATTCCCCGTAAAACCGCTGGCGCTGTCCGAGTGAAAATCGCCCTGCGTCTGCGAGGTTTTCAGTTCATATTTGCCGCCCTTTTTAAATGTAAATGCCTCGGTCGCCATGTAACTGCCGGTCTCTCCAAAGGCCTCCTCATCGCTGATCCACGTATCTCCGGACGCGAGTTTCAGAATATAGACACCCGCGCTGAAATAAATATTTTTTCTTTCGTTTGGCTTAATAAACACGGTCAGCACCTCGCGGCCCTTGCCCACGGCGTCTGCAAAGAACAGCTTGGCGCAAACGGCTTTATCGTCGGCCTCAAGCGTGAGCTGAACGCTGCCATCTCCAATGGTATTTTCGGCCAAGGTCAGCCCGTCGGGCGTCGATTTTGCCGCATCCACGGTGATGTTCGTCACGAGCGTTGCCCCTGAGCCGTCCGGCGTGAAATCCACAGTGGCACCGAGCAGCTCGATAAACAAGAAGCTCGGTACATAAAGACATCCATCCACACATTGCGGCGCCGAGCTTGACCCCAGCGTCGATTTGCCCACAGTCATTTCCGGCACACCCGCCTGAACTTTGAATACGCTGCCATTTACTCGCCCGGTGGCCGCACGGGCATTCTCGTTGATTAAATATGGAATGTTGAAAAACCCCAGAACATCTTCCAACGGATAATAAGCACCCTTCTCACCGCTGATACTGAACGGCAGGTGTTCTGTGTTCACCGTGTTTTCGTTGATGATCAGCTGATAACGCACACGCCCTTGTTCGTCGGTAAACGGATAGGGCTGTGGCGTTGCCGTGGGCACGGGTGTCTGAGCAACCTGTGTTTTTTCCGGCGCCGTGCCTTCGCTTTTTTGACCGTCAGCAGATACCTCAGCTGACGCGTGACTTGTTGGAAGTGCGCCGCAAGCACCCAGACCCAAAAGCGCGGCAATCAACAAACAGCCAACGATTCTCTTCATACGTGCCACCCCAAAACTATCGGTATTTTGATATGCTGCTTTTGGTTTATGGTAGCATAATAAAAAAAATTAAAGGTATGCTGCCTGCATTCATTGTCATTAAATTTGGTACAAACGATACGTCTTGCCGGGTATGCTTATTTGAGTGAAAAACTCATTAAATCTCTTCGACTTTTCTCAATATTTGATAGCAAAAAAATATGTCAGCATTATTTGTTACAAAAGAGTTTATTTTTGTTTGCTTTTCTGTTATAGTGTTGTTACCATAAAACGGGTATCGGCATATATATACAGTAACAGACAGAAAGGCGGATATATGAAAATGAGTAAAACGAAACCTTTCATCCGTATTACCGGCATCCTAGCGGCGTTTATGACGGCAGCGCTGCTGTGTCTTGCTCCTATAACGGCCAAAGCGGAAGACGGTTCTCCCATCGGTGTCGCGGTTTGCGTTGCTAAAAAGACCATGAATCTACGCAGCGAACCTTCTGCCAAAGCCAGCGTTGTCGCCAAGCTGCCCGCAAGAACCTTTGTGAAGGTATATGCACAATCAGATAAATGGTATCTGGTTGATTACAACGGTGTGTTAGCCTGGGGAGACAGCTCAACACTGGTGTTTGCAGCCATTCCGGCCGCCACCGTCATGTCAACCGGGGCGGATCGCACCTACACGATTTTTTATCAAGGCAGCAATCAATGGAAGTTTCCCCGCTCTGTTGAAAAAAAGGCCTGCGTAATATCCTCGTACGCCATTATGATCAACAACATGGGCATTCCGGCTAATCCGCGCTTTATCTACGAATCTAACCGCAGGAACACATCCATCAATTCCGCCCGCCTCTCGGCCAACTTCGGCGTGAGAGAGGTTGGCGCCCTCAGTGCCGACTCACCTTATTTAAGAAGTTTTGACAGAGGCAAAACCTATGTCATTGATCCGAAAAACAACGGTTTGGCTGCCATAAAACAAGCCATCGACCTGCATCCGGAAGGCGTGCTATGCTATTTTAAAAAAGGCAGCAAAGCCCACGCAATCGTGGCCTGTAAATATGACGGCGATACCATCTATTTCAGCGACGCGGGCCGTGATACGGACACGTTGTTAACCTTTGAGAACACTTGGGTGTCATACAAACACAGATTGACGTATGCACACCTGAACTATATGATAGCCCTTGATTACGTCTCATAACAGCGGTTTAATCGATTGATGCCTCATGAATATGGATACAAACAAGGAGCCGGAAAGGCTCCTTGTGCTATTCTACGAAAAGTTCGATATTCGTTTTGCGTTCACAGCAAAAGATATGAAGCACAATTCATTTAAGATCCATTGCCAAAATTTCGGCCCGTCAGTTAAAGCTGCACAAAGTCTTTGGGCTGAAAATTCTTTTCCATCGTCCATAAAGAGGCTGTTCCGTTTTTGAGCACAAACACCACAACCTCTTTGTAAAAATCTTTGAATAGGCCCATTTCTTTAAAACTCCTCAAAAATTGACGCGACGGATGGGCCAGTATTTCGTCCTTCAGCCTGTTATCATCAATTTCTTCGAGCGCACCGGTGATGCGGATTTGAATCCCGTCACAGCTGAAGCAAAGCTCCGCATTGTTGTTAACACCAATCTGCTTATATACATCCCGGTCTGTGCGGGTATGAAAATAGATGCCGGTTTCATCGGCTTTATACAGCAGCATTGCTCTGACACGAGGCTGATTCTCCTCCACCGTTGCCAGATGCAAAACAGGATTGCGGCTAAGCGCGTCGTAAATCTCATTCTTTGTCATGATTTTTCTCCTCACCAATCAATTAATAAATCCATTCTATAAAACGATTGATGAATGCGATATGCTTTATCACGCATGTTTTATGAGTATTGACGCAGTGTTATCAATGCTGCATGGTTCTGTACTCTTTGGGTGTGAAACCGGTCCATTTTTTGAACGCTTTCCTGAACGTGCTGTGATCCGAAAATCCCAACAGATATGTGATGTCTTCCACCGTGTATTGATCCTGCAAATATTTCTTGGCCAATTGTTCCCTTGTTTGCTGCAGCAGCTGACGAAACTCCGTGCCCTCTTTTTTCAATTGATCCTGCAGCGACCGGACGCTGAGAGCAAACGCTTTTGCGGCCAACTCAATCGTTAAATGCTCACAGTCCATATTGGCAAGCAGCCATTTTTTAATCATGTACGTTCTGGTTTGCTCGGTGATCCCGGTCAGAAAATCCGCCGCGTAGGTTTCAAAATACGCAAGCAAGTTTTCATTCGGGCGCAGAACGGGGATATCACCCACCGAGACAGCCATAATCATGTAGTTGGATAGTTGATTAAACAGCACGGGCGACCCGAATACTTTTTGATACGCGTCGATAGACTCAGGTTTTGCAGATGTAAGCCCCACCTCCAGCGCGTTGATGACTTGGCCGCTTAAACTCCGGGCCAAACAAATCAAGCTGGATAAAAACCCTTCATAGCAGTGACGCGATATGGCCGGTGCATCTTTGGGCGCTTTCAGCGTTATTTTTATGGTCTGGCTATTGAGCGCGATATCCGCCGTAATCACATTCCCGATAATCGCCGAATACTTGAACGACTTTTCAAAAGCCTCGGCCAGTGTTTTGCAGTTCATCATCATATAGCCCAATATCGACCAGTTTCCGGCCTCCATATATTGGCCCATATGCAAACCAAAGCAAGGGTCCTGCGACGCGTTCGCGGCCGCTGTTTCCAGCTGGATGTATTTCTCAAGCGGCACCCGCTCGTCCGGCGATTCGAGCACTTGCATATCGAGGCCGACAGCTTCCAAAAGTGCCTCAACATCCAGCTTGAGAACACGAAAATAATGGGCCAGCTGTATGATAACGCCGACCGATACTTCCAAACCGTATTCATTGCTCTTCTTTATGTTCATATACGCCCCCAACCGCTCACGTATTGTGTTCCGGCTCCCGCGTCAGCTTTGCCTTAAAGCTGATGCTTCTTTCCGTTCCGAGCTCATCAAACCGAATGATATAAGCCGATTTCACATCGTCAATCGCCGCAATCTCTCCAGCGCCCATCACGCTGTGCACAACGCGCTCGCCAACAGCAAAGGTTTCTCTTTGTGCCGCCGCTTCCATGCCTCTTTCACTGCTGCCGATATGCCAGCCGGATTCCGATACGAGGCTCTCGCTTAATTCCTCGGTGTATTCGAGAAGCCCCTTGTCCACATTGAATATAAAGCGTGACGGATAGCGGAACGACCCGTCGAGGTTACGCCCTTCCGCGTCTGTAAGATATAGCGTTTCCTGCGCACGCGTCAAAGCGACGAACGCAAGCCGCCGCTCCTCCTCCATGCCCTCAAGCGTGGCCGTCTTTTTCGACGGAAATATTCCCTCGGAAAAGCTGCAGATGAACACATGCAAAAACTCAAGGCCCTTAGCCGTGTGCACCGTCATCAGCTTCACCGCGTTTTTCACGGAGCCCGCATCCGCATTCGTCAGCATCGCCACATGCTTCAAATAATGCTCGAGCGTCACTTCCTCGCCGCACGAGGTTTCGTATTCATAAATGGATTGCTTGAGTTCCGCGAGATTATCGAGCCGCTCTTGGCTGCCTTCTGTGCGCAGCATTTGCTCGTAACCGCTTTGATCAAGCACGGCGCTCAGCAGTTCGGAAACGGGGCTGTCCTGATAGCGCGCCGTAAAGCGCTCAATCAGCGCCAACAGCGTTTTGGCCTTGGTGTTTTTGAAAATCTCATCTTCCGCCGTCTGTTCGAGCGCGCTGTAAAGCGAGCATCGGTGCTGAACCGCGAAGTCCTGCAAAAAGCGCATACGCCGCTCACCGATGTTGCGCTTGGGGGCGTTCGCCACGCGGATGAACGACAGATCGTCCTTGTAGGCGATAAGCCTTAAATACGAGAGCGCATCCTTGATCTCCATGCGGGAGAAAAACTGTACGCCGCTGTATATGGTGTACGGTATTTCCTGCTTTAAAAACACCTCTTCGAGCGCGCGCGATACAAAATGCGCGCGGTACAGCACGGTGATATCGCTGAGCTTTGTGCCGCCCTCGGCCAGCTCTTTGATTTTTTGGGCTATCCACATGGCTTCGGCTTCCGCCGTTTTTGCGTGGTGATAGATCACGGGCTTGCCGTCAGGCAAACTAGCAATCAAATCTTTTTTCACACGCATCTTGTTTTTATCAATCAGCGAATTCGCCGCGGCAATTATCTGTGGTGTGGAACGGTAGTTCTGCATCATCATGATCGTTTTCACGTTCTCAAATGCTTTATCAAAATCGAGAATGTATTTCACGCTCGCGCCGCGCCACGTGTAAATCGTCTGATCGGGGTCCCCCACGATGAAAAGGTTCTTGTGGTAGTCGCACAGCACCTTCATCAGCCTGTATTGCAGCTCGTCAATATCCTGAAACTCGTCGACCATAATGTATTCAAGCCGCTGCTGCCACTTGAGACGGATGTCGTCGTTGATATTGAAAATATGCAGTGTGTAGTTAATCAGGTCGTTGTAATCGAGCCCGAAGCATTTCTTCTGCTGATACAGGTACCCCCAGAAGATGATGTCGTCCGTCTCCGTTGCGTCGAGATACTTTTGATGCAAATCATCCAGCGGCATCGCAATCATGTGCTCATAGTATGTCGGGTCTCTGTCGATCTTACGTATCTCAATCATATCGCGCGCGTTGGAAAACGTCATATGGCGCAGCGTCAGGCCGCGCTCTTCGTAAATGATCTTGAGCATCGAGTCGATATCGGCATTATCGAGCACCAGAAAGCTCTTGGGGTATTGCACGGCAAAGCTGTCTTCCTGCAGCACAGAGACGCAAAAACTGTGGAACGTGCTGATGTAGCCTGTGTCGTTGTCTCCGGTCAGGCGGCGGATGCGCTGGCGCATCTCGTTGGCGGATTTGTTGGTGAATGTGACGCAGAGTATGTGAGACGGCATGATGCCGATTTCGTTGACGAGATAAGCAAACCGATGCGAGAGTGCGCGCGTTTTTCCGGAGCCCGCCCCCGCAATCACGCGTATAAACCCTTCGGTTGCCGTCACGGCCTGCCGCTGTTGTTCGTTGAGTCCGTCAAGCAGGTTGTCCACCATGTCACCGCCTCGTTTTTTCATATCTCATTTTAACATATTCTGATGGCTTTCGATACCATATTACCCTTTTTGAACGGTATCAGATCGGCTGTACAAGAAAAGGGACGCAGCTTTGTGCGCGTCCCGAAAATGGCAATCTGCCTTTATGCTTCGTCCAAAATGATCTGCTTGATCTCTTTCAGTTTGGGCACGCGGCCCATAACCTTCACCTTGCCGTTCACTATCATCGCGGGTGTGCTCATAATGCCCGCCTTCACAATCTCCGCCATGTCTGTGATGTACAGCACATCCGCGTTTACATTCAGTTCCTTCACGGCGTCCTGAACCGTTTCATGCAGCTTTTTGCACGATGCGCATCCGCCACCCAGCACTTTTATTTCCATGTATTTCTCCTTCAAAATATCAAAGATTTTCTCTTTAAGAATCAACACTTTTTCCTCTATTGTCTTTGCCGTTTTGATAAACGCGTCCTTAGAGCTGCCTGTCGGGTCGTCAAGTCCCCAGTCTTCACGATACCGGCATGGCAGGTACGGGCAGCTTAAGTTGCACCCCATCGTGATGACAACGTCCACAGGCGGTATATCCGCAAGCAGCTTTGACCGTTGCGTTTCATTCATGTCAACACCGTAAAGCTCTTTAATCACCGCCACGGCATCCTGATTGATCTGCGGTTTTGTCTCGGTTCCGGCCGAATATGCCTCAAACACGTCTGCGGCATAAAGCTTGGCTATCGCCTCCGCCATCTGTGAGCGGCATGAGTTATGAACGCATATGAATGCAACCTTTGGCTTGTTCACTGTCCATCCTCCCCTTATATCAGCAAAAACCCAACCGCATTGAACACATAGCCAATAATCAAAATACCGACCACAACGATGCCCGCGAATATCAGCAGCAGCTTAGTTTTCACAACTTTTTTCAGCAGTATCAATGAGGGCAGCGAGAGCGCCGTCACCGCCATCATGAACGAGAGCACCGTACCGATACCCACGCCTTTCAACACCAGCGCTTCAGCAATCGGCAGCGTACCGAAAATGTCGGCATACATCGGCGCACCCACAAGCGTTGCGATCGCTACCGAGAATGGATTGTTGTTACCCAATACAGCGAGTATGATATCCTGCGGTATCCAGTTGTGTATCGCCGCGCCGATGCCCACACCGATCAATATATACAACCAAACCTTTTTGATAATGAATACGACCTGGTCTTTGGCAAACCGCACGCGATCCCGCCGTGTCATTTCCGGCGCATCAATCTGCCCAGACTGATTCTCAAAGATGAACGGCTCCACATACTTTTCCAGCTTCATTTTGCTGATTATCGTGCCGCCGACCACGGCCAGTATGAGGCCCACCGCCACATACGCAATGGCGATCTTCCAGTTAAATATGCTCGCGAGCAGCAGCACGGAAGCCAGATCGACCAGCGGCGACGAAATGAGAAACGAGAACGTGACACCGATGGGCAGCCCTGCGCTTGTAAACCCGATAAACAGCGGTATCGATGAGCACGAGCAAAACGGGGTGACTGTGCCCAAGAGCGCGCCCAGCGTGTTTGCGCCGACGCCGCGAAACCGCCCGAGTATTTTGCGCGTCCGTTCGGGCGGAAAATGGCTCTGGATATACGAGATCACAAAGATCAGCACCGAAAGCAGTATAAATATCTTGATCGTATCATACAGAAAAAAGTGAATGCTGCCGCCCAGGCGGTCGTCGACATTCAGCCCGAACACATCTGAAACGAGCCATTTGATGACATCACTGAGCCATTGCATCTTCAGCAACTGATCATTCAACCATTGAAATATTGTCATTTAATCTAACCCTCAACCTCCAAGTTTATTGATGTCAATTATTACAACGCTTTTAAGTCAGACATAAGAGTTTTGCTTAGCAAGCCTTTATCTATCTGATCGGTAAGCCTTTCTCTGTCTTTTACAAGCACCGGGTATTGCTCATAGTTATTGACGATTGCCCTGAGTATTTCTGATGCCATATTGTCTTTAATGCTTAGATAATACAGAATCCACTGTCCCTGTCTCTTGTCCTGAACCAAGCCCATATCTCTGAGTTTGGCGAGATGCCTTGAAATCTTGGGTTGTGATTCATCCAAAATGTAACACATTTCACAGACACAAAGCTCCTTTGCCGATAGCAATGCCAATATACGTAATCTGGTTTCATCTGAAATCGTTTTTAAAAAGTCCATTAATTCTGTCATTTGCAAGCCCTCTTTAAAAAAATATACTTATATACGCATATCCGTATATAAGTATATTAGGCCTTCATCTGTTGTATGTCAACCATTTTTTAAAGCAGTTCTTTTAGGTTTTCACCTTTAATTTCATTCGCTTTCCATCCGATAACTGCAAAATGACCTTTAGAAATCTCCGCAACTTTTTGTATCCATTTGACTTCGCTTGATGCTTTTGCTTTAAGAAATGTACTTTCGGTCGCGGTCAGATAAATACTCTTGTTAATGATCCACCATTTACTCTTTATCTCTGCCCGGTTAAGATCTTCGACCAGACGCATCGCCTCAAAAACCGGCGTCGCTTCCGGCAAAGTAACAATAATCACTTGTGTTTCATCAACGTTTCTGAGCCTCGGCAGCAGTTTTTTAACTGATTCCTCGACCTCTCCTTGAGTCCGTTTTACCTCCCTATGGTAG
>JAEZIW010000133.1 GCA_023436525.1 Bacillota bacterium
TATGAAACGTGCCAATCAACATCGCCGCCAGCCATGGCACAGCAGTTTTGTATGTCGCTAACGCATTGCTTCGTCAAATTCTCAATTTCGTCGTGACTGCCCTTAATCAACACAGCGTACGTCGTCACGTTCCAATTGAAAAGTATAAGCTCCGGATGGCTGACGATCAGCTTTCTGAAATGATCCTGTACCACCGCCAGTGTATCTGTATAACTCTCCGGTGTGCTGCCATCATATCCGGCGCTGTTCAGTGAAAACAGCACAATATTATAACAAGGTGCGTTCACGTCGATTCCCAAGGCTTTCGCGGTTTCGGTAATTTCAGAGACGCTCAAATTTCCTGCAATAATTTGCTCAAAAAACCGGCGTCGAGAAAAAATCTCATACTCTTGAGCTTCGCGCTGAAACCTCGCAATGTATTCTTGCATCTGAAATTCGGCATCCATTTTCTTATGCAGATCAGTCAGAATCTCCACCATTTTTTCTTTTATAACCGGCTTGAGCAAATATTGCTCCACACCAAGATGAATGGCTTGCTGCGCATAGCTAAAATCATCATATCCGCTGATGATCACAATTTTAGTCTTCGGCAGCTCTTTGCGAATAATATCAATTAAAGAAAGCCCATCCATGAAAGGCATTTTGATATCCGTAATTATAAGGTCGGGCTGTATCTGACGTATTAATGGCAACGCAAGCTCTCCGTCCGGTGCATCACCGGAAAAAATAAAGCCATACTGTTCCCAATCAATATTGTTTCGGATGCCTTCGCGAACCACGATTTCATCCTCGACAAGAAAGACCTTAAACATATTCATGTCCCCTTCTGATTGATGTGTCTGTTCTCTCATATGCTCACATACATACCTTGCTGTTTTTCACATGGCTTCTAAAAAAATTAATTTTCTACATATATAAATAATTCAATGGCTTCCCCGCAAATGAGTTATTCAATTATCGTCGATTCTTCTGATATCAATGAAAGAGGTCACCTATGGTATTCTTAGCCTTATCCCGTGCCGAAAACAAATGTTTATCATAATCTTAAGTTAATCACATGTTATTATGATAAACTTAAGCCACCCAATTGTCAACGCAGGCCAAAACGGTCTGCAATGAGATATTAATTGACCCAGTTTTCGGTTCAATAAACATGAAAAAAAAGACTCATCTGAACAAGTCAGTGAGTCTTTGATCTGATACCTCTTTCGAAATACAGTGATGAGTGTCTGTTACCTGTATGCTTTGATCACATCTTTGATGTGCTCTTTAATCAGCATCTGTGCTGTCACTTTTTCCTCGCTCGTCAGAATTCTCTCCTTCTGGGCGGGAAAAAACTGAGACAGCAGACCGAAAGGCAGCTCAACGGCGTTGATATTCTTAATCAGCCGCTCTATCGCACCTTTGATCGTTTCGTTGTCGAGATAATACCGGCATCTGTCAGACAAGCTGAACTTTCGCGCATAGGCTTTGTCCTGATCGCTGCCATGATAATAGTTCTTCCAGTACTTTTCATCGGTCATCAGGCAGCCTTCCAACACATCACGGAAGCACGAGTAACCACCCGCAGGCGAGAACGGATACAAAATACGTTCCATATCCTCCAACGCAAACAGCGCTTCTCGCAGCGCAAATGTCAGCGCCGGCCCCACCTTTAAAATCGCGATGCCGTCTTGGCGCATCTTATCGAGCGCCGCCTTTGGCTGATAATCGGTGGAGTGACCTTCCAGCACAATGCCGTCAAGGCTTTTCGCACAGTTGATCAGTTCTTTGGCTTTTGATGCATCATATTTTATAATGGTGTTATCCGCGAACTCCACGCCCGGCTGCACAACAACCGCGACCACGCGTGTCAGCGCATCGCTCAGGCCTTTTTCTGCGAATGCCTTTTTAAAGGTGTCCAGCGTCGCTTTCAAATCATCGGGCGACGTAACGGCAATGCTGTCTTCGTTTTCTGTAGCACCGCCCGGCACAGGCACCTCGCTGCCAATCACATACACCGGCTTCACCTGCTTTGCGGCTGCCTCTGCTGCCGCGCACAAGCGCGCCGCGCGCCGCGCGATCGTCTCGTCTGAAAGGCGCTCCGTCTTTGAATCATCCGCAACACGCATGCTGGTATCAAGGTGTATCTTAGAAAACCCGGCCGATACATATTGACGAACCAATTCTTCGGCTTTTTCCATGGCCACGGCTTCGGTATCGGCCTGCCATGTGAGCGGCCCCAAATGATCGCCGCCGATAATCAGCCTGCTTTCGTCGAACCCCACCTTTTTCGCAATGCGTCTGACAAAGGCCATAAAGTCATCGGGTAACATGCCCGTATAACCGCCAAATTGGTTGACCTGATTCGCCGTTGCTTCAATCAGCACCATTAAATCGTTATCTCGCCCGTCTTCCATGGCCGCTTCCAGCACAAATTCGTTCGCGCTGCATATCGAGCATATGGCTTTGTCGCTGCCGTTCTTCTGGTCTTTAATTAACTTATTGAAATACTCTGCTGTGTTCATTTTGTTATCGTTCCATCCAAATCCCAAAGATCTTCCCAGCCCTTGGCGCCTTCCCAAAGGAAAACCTGGCCCTTAATCAGGCGGCAATTCTTATCGGCTGATTTGATTAAATCCATCTCTTTGTCCGACAGCGGGTCTTCCGTCACGCACTTTAAGTTGCTCGTGTATTCGTTCTCAAACACCGAGAACGGAATCGGTGTTTGGCCGCGCTGTACTGCCCATTTGAGGCAGATAACCGCCGGATGCACACCGTGCGCCTTCGCGATTTCCACAACCTCAGGCATTTGAATATCCACAACGTCATTTTCCGTCTTGTCACGGTCAGGCCGTGTGGGCGAACCGATCGGGCAAAATCCGATCGGGGCGATTCCCTTGGAGACGATATAGTCGTAAAGCTCAGGCTGTTGGAAGCTCGGGTGCAATTCCATTTCAATCACAGCAGGTTTAATGCGGCACAGCGGCAGCACGGCTTCCAGCTTGGGTATCGTCATGCTCGACATACCGATGTATTTTGTTAATCCCATGTCCACAAGCCGCTCGCACTGCTGCCAGGTGGCCATGAATCTTTCCACCGAGAACGGCTTAGATTCAGGGTTGCGTGCATCACCGTCACACCCCGGTGCATGGTAATTCGCAAACGGCCAATGAACGAAAAACGCATCGATATAGTCAAGATGCAGGTCTTTTAAGCTCTTTGCCATTGAAATCAGTACATCACCGCGGCCATGCATGTTGTTCCATACCTTCGTTGTAATAAACAGCTCTTCGCGCTTGACGATGCCTTTGTCGAATGCGTCCTGAAACACATCGCCGATCATGTCTTCATTGCCGTATACCGCGGCACAGTCAAACATCCGGTAACCGACTTTAATCGCACCCGCCACTGCGGCCGACACTTGGTCGGGCGTAAACCGATCGGAACCAAACGTACCCATGCCGATGCAGGGCATTTTGCCTCCGTCGTATAACGTTCTTTGGGGAACCTTTTTCGGATCAATCGTTTCCATTCTTATTTCCTCCTTTAAATATTGTTTGTGAGTAATATCTTGCCTTTAACCGCTCCCGGCGTTTTAAACATCTGAAACGCTTCCTGCGCCTTCTCCATCGGTATGCGCTCACCGATCAGGCCTTCGTCAAATTTGAGCTTGCCCTGCGCATAGTACTCGGCAGTCATGGTCCACTCAACGCCGGGGAATGGCGCACTGTAGCTCATCCACGATCCTGTCAGCCTGAATTCCTTTCGGTTCATGTTCTCCCATTCAGCGGGGGTGAACGTTAAATCGGCATGCGGTGTACCGATAAAGCACACATGCGCTTTTGTGGCAGCCAGCTTATAAGCCATTCTCATCGTAATTGTTACACCGGCTGTTTCAAATACGTAGTTATAACCATTGCCGTCAATATGCGACAGCGCTTCTTCCATAAACCCTTCTTTAAGCGTGTTGACAACGGCATCTGCGCCCAATTTTTTTGCCAGCGCCAGCCTTTCATCGCTGATATCGAAAACCACGGTTTTCTTCGCGCCGAGCAATTTGGCCCATTGCAGCGTGAACAGGCCTATGGTACCGCCGCCCAATATCGCCACCGTGCCGCCGCCGCGGTAATCGCACTGCAGCACACCGTGAAGCGCCACTGTTGACGGCTCAAACATGGCCCCCTGCTCGTAGCTTATGGATGGGTCGAACACAACAGCATTTCGCTCGGGAATCACAACATAATCCGCGTTGCTGCCCTGCTGACGCGAGCCGATAAAGCTGTAATGCTTGCAGAGCGCGTAATTGCCCTTCTGACAATCACTGCAAGCCATGCAGGGCACGAGCGGTGCGCCCGCCACCTTGTCTCCGATCTTAACGGACGTGACACCTTCCCCGATATCCACTACCTCACCGGCAAACTCATGGCCGAGCACAATCGGGTAAAAGTGCACGCCGTTTTCCAGTACGCGCGGAATATCTGAACCGCAGATTCCCGATACCGCGACCTTAACCTTAACGGTGCCCGGCTTTACCTGAGGCTCCTCGATATCCATGTACCTCACATCTTCGTTTGCAACGACAACTGCTGCTTTCATTTCAATTTTTCCTTTACTGATGCATTAAATCTTTCAACGCGGCGTATAGCGCCAAATAGGTACTGTAACCGCGATTGTATTCTTCTTTAAGCTGCTTGTTTGGCTCGTGCGTTCTTTTCACCTTAACCGTTTCTGAAACAGCCTCGGTAAAATCGCTGTAAACGCCCACACCAACGCCCGCCAGCAAAGCAGCGCCCAAGGTTGTTGCGGTATCTGAGCCCGGAACCTCAATCGGCCTTCCGGTCAAATCCGCTTTCATCTGTGTCCAGAAACGCGAGTTTGCTGCACCGCCCATGGCTCGCATCGTCCCGACAGCGGCACCGGCGCCTTCAGCCACTTCAATATTATGAAGCAGCGCGTAAGCCGCCCCTTCCATCAACGCACGCGTCAGATGGGCTTTCGTTTTTGAATAATCCAGCCCGTAGAATACGCCTTTGGCTTTTTCATCCCAAATGGGCGAGCGTTCTCCGGCCATGTATGGCAGAAATACCACGCCGTCTGAACCGACAGGCACTGTATTTGCAAGTTCATCAAGCAGCGCCATGGAGGAACCTCCCGTTTGCGCAGCTTTAAGCTGCTCTTCAAACCCAAACTGCTCGTGAAACCAGCGCATCACGCCGCCGCCGCCCGTTGTACCCCCCTGCAGCAGCCATCTATCCGGCACCACATGATACCCCAGTATCAAGCGTTTATCGGCACAATACTCCTTCAGGCAGATGCTCATACCGCCTGCCTGCCCGCCCTGCTCCTGCGTTTGCCCATGCTCCAGCACGCCGGCTCCGAGTGTGCCGCATGCGGCATCCAGCCCGCCCGCAACCACCGGGGTTCCTTCAACAAGCCCCATTTTTGCCGCGACATTTTTGCTTATGGTGCCCACCACGTCGTGACATGCCGCCAGATCCGGCAATACACTGCTGTTAATGCCGAGAGCGCTGCACATTTGCATGTCCCATGTACCCTTTTTCATGTCGAAGCAATGCAGGCCGTAGCCTTGTGACATATCATGGCTCATCACACCGGTCATTCGGTAAACGATATAGCTGTTCGACTGCAGTATCTTGTTAATCTTATTATAAACATCCGGTTTGTTCTTCTTGTACCAAATAATCTTTCCGGTTGTGTATTGCGCTTTTAGCGGATTGCCGGACACGTCAAACAGCCGATCTTCACCCACTGACTCATTGAGCTCCCGGCATATTGATTCAGACCTTGTATCCATCCATATCGGATTGCGGGTCAGCACATCACCGTTTTCATCGACAGCGATTGCCGCCCAGCTTTGTCCGTCTACACCAACACCGGCAATTTCAGCCGCATTGATGCTGTTGTGCTCGATGAGCTTCTTTGTGCCCCGGCAGATGGCTTCCCACCATTCGTCCGGATCCTGCTCAACAAACCCCGGCGCAGGATAATAAACCGGATACTCTTCGGTATCCGAACATATAACGCTTCCGTCCCGCGAAAACAATGCGATCTTGCAGCCGCTTGTTCCAATATCTATACCGAGCAACAACTCTCTGGCCATTATTTTATGACTCCCTTTTGAATCATAACATTGGCGTAAATCGCTTCTTCGCCGGACTGTATAATACAATATGATTGCTTTGCTTGTTCATAAAAATCGAATCTGTCAACAAATCCGATGGCTTTATCGCCACGCGAATCGTGCTTAGCGACGATGCTTTTGTATTCGTCCCAAATGAGTATTTTCAAATCACGGTCACAGTCCATCGTCTGCATCAGTTTAACGGGATGCTCGGTGTAGGTATCGCAAGGTATCACGGACAGTATCGCTTCCAGCAGCGCTGTGCCGGATAGTCCGTCTGCACGCAGAAACTTGCAGCCGCCTTCTGTCGCAAACCGTTTTCCCGGAAAGTTCGCGTCACCGATGACAATGACATCACTATGGCCCATTTCACATAACGTTGCGATAATTTCAGGTGATAATAACTTGGGTATGCCTAGTAACATATTCTTAACCCCATTCCTTTTTCAAATCATTCCCGAACAGGTTTTGTTCATTTCTTCACAAAAATCTCTTATTAGCAGTGAGGGCAGCCATTACGGCTGCCCCCATCTACCTAGATTGTCTAAATGCTTATTCGTACAGCAGTTTCGCGATGTCTTCGTCTTTCATGTTGTCAACTGTGTAGTACTTGCAGCCTGTGTCAACAAGGGGCTCAACTTTTTCGCCGTTCAGAGTCTTCACAGCAAGTTCAATCGCCAAGTAGCCGATCATGTACGGATCCTGTGTCACAGCACCGTCGAACCAGCCTTTTTCGATTGCGTTCAGCAGCGTTGCGCCGGAGTCGAAACCAACAACGATAACGTTCTTGTATTTTCCGCTTGCACGGTCAAGGTCAGAACCGTCGGTTGTTGCAGCCAGCATGCCGTCAACAGAACCGGAGTTTGTGCAGAACACGCCAACGGGGTTCTTGGAAAGAACAGCCTGAGCAGCCGTCTGGCAGTCTGTTACGCTGGTGGAAGCCGCGATGGAAACAAGGATTTCAACCGCTACATCACCGCTGGAAGCTTTCGCCCATTTGTCATGGCCGGTCACAGCAACAAGGCCGGACTGAGCCGCATCACAAAGCTCGAACATCTTGTTCACAAAACCGGTTGTACGGCCTGTGATAGAAGCAGATGTTGCATCCTGGCTGATAACGCTGATCACAACGGGTTTGCTCTTGGAAGCACCGGCAACAGCGTCTTTGATTTTCGCATACATGTTTTCAGCTGCGAGAGCGCCGGCAGCTTCGTTATCTGTGGAAGCTGTGGAAACGATAGCGCCTTCGGGAGCATTCGGAACGCCGGAGTCAAAACCGATAACCGGAATCTTCTTCTCGATGCAGGTGTTGAGCTGCTCGTTTAAGGATTCGGTATCAAGAGCCGCAAGACTCAGAGCCGCAGGGTTCTTCGCAAGAGCTGCGTTCACCATGTCAACCTGAACCTGAATATCCGACTCGGACGGAGGTCCGTCGAACGACATGTCCACATCATACTTTGCAGCAGCATCGGTAGCGCCAGCAAGCACTGTCTGCCAGAACTTGTGCTGGAAACCCTTGGAGATAACTGCAATGTACGGCTTAGCAGCAGGTGCTTCCGCCGACGGTTCTTCCGAAACAACTGCCGAAGATTCAGCAGGAGCGGATTCGCTGGCCGAAGGAGACTGCTGCGGTGCTCCGCACGCAACCAGAGACAATACCATTGCCAATGTGAGCATCATCAATAGAGCTTTTTTCATGTTTATATCCTCCTCTTTATTGTCCAACGGGAAATTCCCGAGGATGTCATTCATTGTACCGATAAACGGTAACTTTATGCCTTTTTAACCTGATTTCCTTTTCTGATACGGTACTGGTCAAGCAGCACAGCCGCGATAACAACAATACCTGTGAAGAACGTCTGCCAATGGCTCTGCAGCCCCATCGACATAAGCCCTTGCTTGAGCACACTCATGATGAACACACCGATAATGGTGCCGACCAGTGTGCCGGTGCCGCCGCTCATGCTCGTCCCGCCGATAACCACGCCCGCGATACCGAGAAGCTCAAGGCCGTTACCGGTGGAAGGAATGATGGAGGTGTACACCGCTGCGTACATCACGCCTGCAAGACCGCTGCAAAAACCGCAGAATGTGTAGACTGCCGTCAGCCACGGGCGGGTTTTGATACCCGACAGACGCGCCGCTTCTACGTTGGAACCGATCGCAAATGTATACCGGCCGAATTTTGTTTTATTCAGCAGCAGGAATGCGATAATAATGAACGCTGCCAGCCAGATAGCGCCGAGCGGAATGCCATCTGCCGTTTTGTAAAACACATTCTTGAACCAGCCTTCCGGCGTTCCGAACGTCGGATATCTCATGGTTTGAACCTTGGTCACAATGGCACCAAAGCCCATACCGATCATCATCATGCCCAATGTGGCAATGAACGGAGGCAGCTTTAAGTAAGCAACCATGATGCCGTTTAAAAAGCCCATGACGGTTGCCGTCAGAATAACGAGAACCAGGCAGGCACCCATCGGCCAGCCAAGGCTGTTAAACGCATAGCCACCAAGCAGCGCCGCACACATCATGTTCGTGCCGAGTGAAAGATCAATACCGGCTGTAATGATAACGAACGTCACGCCGATGGCCATAAATCCGATGAAGTAGGATCCGTCGAGAATATTGACCAAGTAATCTACTGAGAAGAAATTATTACCGAACGCTGAGAAGAAGATGTACAAGATGATAAGAACAGCCGGCGCCAGTAATTTTGTCCAATCAAGTCTTTTTTTTGCTACACTTTTGGTTTCCATACATTAACCTCACATATTCATTGTTGCTAAAGTCATGATTTTTTCCTGTGTGACTTCGGCGATATCCAGTTCGCCGGTAACACTGCCTTCACACATCACAACGAGTCTGTCGCTCATACGAAGCAATTCGGGCATTTCAGACGATATCATGATGATCGATTTTCCTTCGGACGCAAGCGCGTTCATCAGCTTGTATATCTCCTGCTTGGCCCCAACGTCGATGCCGCGCGTTGGCTCATCGAATATCAGGATGTCGCTGTTTCTGATCAGCCATTTGGCTATAACGATCTTTTGCTGATTGCCGCCGGATAAGTTTCTGACCAGCTGTTTGCCCGACGGCGTCTTGATGTCAATCTTCTTTATGTATTCTTCCGTTATTGCGTCGATCTTTTTATCATTCGTAAAAGGGCCGCTCATAAATTCGTCCATAGACGCCATCACGCAGTTGTCTCTTACGCTTAACCCAACTGAGAGTCCAAAGGCTTTTCTGTCTTCGGATAAATAACAGATACCGTGCGATATCGCATCGCTCGGCGATTTGATGTGGACTTTCTTTCCATCGACATAAACGTTTCCGCTTACTGAGGGATCAGCCCCAAA
>JAEZIW010000167.1 GCA_023436525.1 Bacillota bacterium
CATTTGGTCGCAAACTTTGTATCTGCGCCGTACATCTCGGCGGATATCGCCGTTTGCATAATGGCAGGCAGGCCAATCTGCACGACAAAAACCTCCCTCATAAAAAGGTGGTCAGCCGTTATTTCGGGGGTTAGCAGCGTAAGCCCCAGCGTGCACAGCCCATAGCACAACAGCGGCACCAGCACAAAGCGCCCAACGAGCACAGGGGCCAGCCCTTTCTCCCATTTCATGCCGGAAATGCCCATGTTGTATATCATGCAGCCGATAAAAATCAGTGACAGCGGCGTGGTTAAATCGCCGATATATTTGGCCGTGGTCAGTATCACATCCGGCAGCTTTATACCTGCAAATATCACAACGAACATGATGATGGTGGAAAGCGTGGGCGGCTGCGCGAGCTTTTTTAACGAGCTGCCCAAACCCGATTGATGCGTTTTCCCGTTTATCACATCGGCATCGCGCGCAATTGCGTAATTGCCCAGCAGCCAAAAAGTCACATGCCCCGCAAGAAAATAAAAAACGGCGTAGGGCATGCCCGCGTCGCCAAAGAGTGCACGCGCCACCGGAAAACCGATGAAGCTGGAGTTGGAAAACGCAAACGCGACAATAAAAACACCGCGTCTGTGTTTGGGAATACGCAGCAGCCATGCGGCGGTTTTCGCGAGAAAAAAAGCGAGCATCATCGACGCAAACGCTATCAGCAGCGGCAGCCACGCATTCATCAACTGCTGCTGTGAAAAGTTGTTGTAAAGACTGTAAACAATCGTTGCGGGAAATGATATGTTGATGATGATCTTCGGAAACGCCTTGGCTGTTTCAGACGATACCCATTTTCGCCACGAGACAAACAACCCCGCGCCGATGATCACAAAAACAATGAACACCGCCCCAAGGGAATCTAATAATACTGAGAACATTTCAAGCCCTTAACCGCAAAAAGCATTGTAGATGACACGTATCGCTTTTTCAAAATCCTTTTCATCCACACCCACAATGATATTGATTTCGCTTGAGCCCTGATCGATCATTCGGATATTGATATGATTTTCGGCGAGCGCCGTAAACAATCGTCCGGCCACACCGATTTTGCTGATCATACCGCGGCCCACTGTGGCGATAAGCGCCAGACCCGCAAATACCTCAAGCGAATCCGGCTCACACAGGTTATACACATCGTCCAGCAGCTGCGGCTGCTTGCCTTCAATCTCGTTGTTGGCGAGCACGACGCCCAGCGTATCAATGCCGGAGGGCATATGCTCAAAGCGCATGTTGTTCTTTTCAAGAGCCGTGAGCATACGGCGGCCAAAGCCAAGTTCGGCGTTCATATTGGCTTTTTCCACAGCAATGACCGAAAAGCCCTTTTTGCCCGCAATGCCTGTGATGATATCCGTATCGCCGTCGTTCACGTTGGGCACTATCATCGTTCCCGGGTCATCGGGGTCGTTCGTGTTTTTGATGTTTATCGGTATGTTGGCTTTAAACACAGGGAAAATCGCGTCTTCATGCAACACGGTGGCGCCCATGTAGGAAAGCTCTCGCAGTTCGCGGTAAGTGATCTTCTTAATCACCTTGGGGTTCTCCACAATGCGCGGATCTGCCATCAGCACGCCCGACACATCCGTCCAGTTTTCGTAGACATCTGCCCGGGCCGAGCGCGCAACAATTGCTCCGGTAATATCCGAGCCGCCTCTGGAAAACGTTTTGATTGTTCCATCCGGCATGCTGCCGTAGAACCCGGGTATAACAGCCTTCTTGGCATGGCGCAGACGGCCGCGCATCACCGTGCGCGTTTTTTCCGATTCGTATTTACCATCCGTACTGAAGAATATGGTTTCTGCCGGATCGATAAAGTCAAACCCGAGATAATCAGCCATCAAAATGCCGTTCAAATACTCACCGCGGCTAACCGTGTAATCCACGCCCGCGCCGTTTTTCACGTTCTGATATATCGTATCAAGCTGCGATACGATATCCGTCTTCAGCTGCAAATCGTCGCGCAGCGACACAAACCTTTTTTTCAGCTCCTCAAAAATGGCATCCCCGTCCGTACCGCTCACCACTGCCGCGTGATACTGATACAGCAGATCTGTCACCTTCGTGTCGTCCGCGCTGCGCTTTCCGGGTGCCGACGGCACAATATACACGCGCTGCGGGTCTGCTTCAATAATCTGCCTGACTTTATTAAACTGGGCGGCATCCGCAAGCGAGCTGCCGCCGAATTTACATACCTTCATCCATCAATCCCGCTTTCGTCCGAATAATCCGCGGCGCGGTTTGCGCTCCGCACGCATTTCCTGTTCATCTTCATCAAAATCCGGCTCATCCACAATATCGTCAGCCGTTTCGTCATCAGCAGGCTCATTCATCGCCGCTGTCTCGTCCACCGTCTCCGCCGGCAGTTCTTGTTCCGCAGCCGGTTCGTCATCCTCCGCCTCTACGAGCAGACGGCATTCGAAATAGTACCGTTTCTCTTCGGCCAATCCGAGCGAGAATGATTTTTTGGGCAATACGCCGTATTGAATAACGTTCTCGAATATCTCGTCCTTTTGCATCGGATCCATAATAAATCCAAGGCATCCGTGCGTTTTGGTGTGGGCATGAAACTCATCATCACCATGAATATAATCAACAACAATCCGCGGCATCTCTCCGGCAAGCATATCGAGCGCCTCCGTCAGCGTCTGGCTGACCAATTGCGCCTTTGGCTTCTTTACCTCGATATGTCCTTTAGACATTTTGGATTCAAACTGTATTGTATGTACGCCGTCTTTTTTTATGGCGCGTGTGCCGCGCGTATACATCATATGCGCTTCCTGACCCGTGCGGTTCAGTATGGTCACCAGTGCGCGCAGTGTGGAGGACGCATCCGGAACGTTAAACAGCACGCGGTGAATCGGATGAACGCTGATGCCCGGATCATAGAGATTGACCACCTCACAGAGCGCATACCGCAGCGGGCTCTTTTCGCGCTCCTCATCACTCATCGAGGTCTTGCGTTTGTCCCAAACGGCTTTGGCCGCAGCGAGTGAATGGTTGCCGTCGCCCACGGCAAACAGCATATTGTCTGCGCATTTGGCTTTAAGCTGCGCCAGTGCGCTCCTGATTCCCTCCAGCACCGTCGCATCGTCGGTAAACCAGCCTTGAACATGGCCGCCATCCTGCATCAACGGCGTGCTGTATATCTTCGAAAAGTGATCCTTGACCTGATACACAGGCGCGATCACGGTGTCTTTCACATCGTTAATCAGCAGCATCACATGCGGGCACTCAATAACAGCGTCTTCACGCAAGCTAATGCGTATCGGCAGTCTCTCCGTCACTGTCTTTTCAGTCGCGCGAATCAGCGGTTTTTTCCTTGCGTCGATGTCATACTGCTCAAGATCAACGGCCAGCATAAGCCCAACCCGTGTGCCGTGCGGCGTTTCACGCTCCACCAGCACCACACCTTCCGGCAGGCTCACCAAAACGCCGTCTTCAATGTAATCGCGCATTGTCTGCTTCGCATGAGCTATCCTGTCGGTTGCGTCGCCGCCTTTTAAGAAAAGCTCGGGCACAATGATATGATACGCTGATGGCGCACCGCCCACTGTCCGTGCTGTCTTTATCCAATAATCCTCATTAGAGGTAAATTGATCGCAGGCAATAACCGACCATTTTTGTTTGTTGACCTTTTTATCCGGAATCAGTATCTGGGGAAATATCACACCCAGTTGATCTGTATAATCCATTCCGGTCCTCCTGTCGTTAAAAATAGCATATAGGTCAATATAACACACTTGTAAAGGGTATTCAAGAATATTTGGTTCAGCAATCCCTCCGGTGTTTTACGGCTTCCCACTCACGTACGCTGCTGCCGTTGTCAATTTTGTCCTGACGTTGTATACTGAATTTATCGCACATGAAAGGGTGGTTTGCTTTAAAATGACCGACAGAAAAGAAGCCGCAAGAGACTATTACCTGAAAGGTTACAACTGCGCGCAGGCCGTCGCGGCGGCATTTGCGGATTTGACAGGGCTTGACGAGCTGACCGTGCTCAAAATGGCCTCCTCCTTCGGTGGCGGCGTCGGTCATATGAAGGAGGTCTGCGGCGTGATATCCGGCATGGCGCTGATTGCGGGCCTGCTTTACGGCGATATTGACCCGAAGGACAAAGCGACGAAAGATGCGCATTATGCGCGCGTGCAAAGCTTTGCGCTGCCGTTTAAGGACCGTTTCGGCACACTGATCTGCCGTGATCTGCTCGCGCTCAACGAGCAGAACCCAAGCAGCGACGAGCCGTATGCGTCAAAGCCTTGCCTTAAATATGTTGAAAACGCCGCCGAAATTTTCGACGGCTGGCTCAAAGAGCAATCACAGCCGTTATAGTCATTTCGCGGTCAGACAAGGCGGGTTTTTAAAACAGTCACGCCGCTGACCGAGACATTGCCCCAAGGACGGATGGTCGGCAGGTGTAAATAATTTTAGCAGACTGCGTATTTGTTATTGCTGTGAAAAGTAACTCATTCGGCCATCCAGTCCACCACGCAGTGGACTTGTGACAGATTCTTTTTACTCCGCAGACTGATTACTAACGATTAAGTGCTTATCTCTTGGTACCATGTGACTAACGAAAAAATCTCATTATACAGTCAAAAAAGCTGCAGCCGTTCAAACCACTGCAGCTCTTCTTTTCTATTAAATACATCAACGATTATTGCCTGTTTGTATCAATTTTTGATTCCGTTTTGCCGCCGAGATTCTCCGCGAAGAATTTCTCCATCTCGGAATAGAACTTCGTCATGTCTTCCTTCGAGTTGAACCCGTGCCCGGTGTTCGGGAAGAGCAGGTACTGCACATCCACCCCGGCGTCTTTCAGCGCCTCCACCATCTGGTCGGATTCTTTCTGCGGCACACGCACATCATTGCCGCCCTGGGCAATCAGCATCGGAATCTTTACCTGATCCGCAAAATACAGCGGCGAGCGCGATTTCATAAATTCCTGCTCCGTGTCCGGGTCTCCCACGGCGCGAATCAGATCTTGATATTCAATCGACCACATGGCCGGTATCGAATCCACAAACGTCAGCAGGCTGGATGGCCCAAAAGCGTCCACCGCGCACTTGAACACGTCAGACGAAAATGCCGCGCTAATCAACGCCTCGTAGCCGCCGTAAGACGCACCGTAAATGCCCACGCGGTCTTTGTCCGTCCACCCTTGGGCCACAGCATAATCCACGGCATCGAGTATGTCCTGATGCATCAGGCCGCCCCACTCCTTATCACCCGCGTTCATAAAGTTTTTGCCATAGCCGGACGAGCCTCGGAAATTGACCTGTATCACGGCATAGCCGCGGTTGGCCAGCAGCTGCACCTCTTCGTTGTACCCCCAGCTGTCGCGCGCCCACGGCCCGCCGTGCACCAGCAACACGGTCGGCAGATTGGTTTTATCGGAATTCAGCGGGAACGTCACATACCCTTCTATTTTAAGGCCGTCGCTCGCGGTATAGCTGAACGGTTCCATCGGCGCAAAATCGTAATCCTCCAGTTCAGGCCGCGCATTATAAAGCAATTGTGCTTCGTCTGTCTCCATGTTGTACACATAATAATCCGTTTGCTTCACATCCGAGGTGTATGCGACGATCCAATAGGCATCGTTATGGCTCGAGCTGATAATATCAAACACGCCGGTATCCAGCTTACTGAGCACATCGTAGTCGTTTTGAAAGCTGTCATCAAGCACATGCCATTGCAGATAATCCGCATCCACCGAAACTGCCGTCACCTGATCAAGGCTAAGGTCAGTCCATGTGCCGTAAATATCGTACTCGGGATCGTTAAAAATTTCGGTTACCTCGCCGGTATCCACGTTGTATGTGGCCAGCGTGGATGTATTGCCGGCAGACGAGTCCATATAAAGCACGCGTTTGTCATCCTGCATGAATCCAATCGCATGGCTTGTATCGGCATCCTCATAATCCCACTGCAATATCTGCTGCCAATCTTTTTCTACATACTTGGTGTTGACCTTGTCTGCGTTCTTATTCAGCCAAACATGCTCGCCTGCGTTATTGTCGGTGCGCGTTACTGTGCGCAGCTTACCCTGATGATCGAAGCCATAGCCGGTGATATCGCCCGGGTTTTGCAGCACCAGGCTTTTATCGCCCGATATATAGTTCATCAGATACAAATCAAAAAGCTCGGTATCGTTGTTAAATATGCAAAGGTATATCTCCTCATCTTCAGCCGGGTTGTCAGACACGTAATAACAGTTGTTGTCTCCGCCCTTAAGCAGCTCAGCCGTATCACCCGTCTTCGAATTGGAGGTATAAAGACCGTAGTTTTCATCGCCCATGTCATCTACGAAGAACAGCACCGTCTCACCATCCGGTGCCCATACGGCATACGGGACACCGTAAACATCCGGCCAATTCACAGCCGCTTGTTCACCCGTCTGCCAGTTCATCACCATATAAACATCTTCATAGCTTGAAGTATGCCTGTAAAGTATCTTGCTCCCGTCCGACGATATCTGCGGCGCCGAATATTCGGCATAGCCCATCAGCACATCGAGCGGAATCAGGCTGCTTTGCTCACCCACGGGCAGCGTGGGCAGCTCGCTCTGCGCTTCCGTTTCAAACGGCCAGTTAAAATGCCAGCCAAACTGACAGCCCGATAGCAGCATTGTCAAGCCCAACAACAAGGCGATAACGATCGTCCTTCTTTTCTTAGCCATAGCAGCCTCCTGTTTTAGCACAATAGTATTATTATAACAGACCTTATTCATGTCTATAAAGAAAAAATTGTGAATAACTTAATGTTGCTACGGTTGTTTGGAATAAGGGAGCCATGGTATGATATTCCGGCAAGTAAATAAAAAAGGTATTTATGTATGAAACGTATTATTTTATCTCTTTTATGTCTATTTCTTATGCTGTCAACAGGGTGTCAACAGATTCAACAGGTTACCGACCAGCTGACGCCATCTCCCGCACCCACAATTGATGTGATGCCCGACCCAACGACAACACCCGACCCAACGACAACACCCGACCCGACACCGACAGCCGGACCGATTCAGGCCACGGTTGCCGTCACGGGCGATCTGTTGTGTCTGAGCGCTCAGATATCGGATGCCGGCCGCGACGATCATTACAGCTTTGACGCGTGTTT
>JAEZIW010000246.1 GCA_023436525.1 Bacillota bacterium
CAATTTCTTAGCTTTATAAAGGCCGCTTTCAAGAAATAAAACGCACTGGAGCATCGCCATGCAAAGCTGTGTTTATGCCATAACGTACGATATCGGAACAACGGGTGTGAAAACTTGTCTGTTTCAACTGGACGAAAAGCTGATACTGACAAGCAGCGCCTACGCCGGGTATGGCCTTTATCTGCTGGATAACGGCGGCGCCGAGCAGGACCCGGAGGAATGGTGGGCAGCCATATGCTCAACCACACATGATGTTTTGCAGCAAGCCGATTTAAAGGGCAGCGATATCTGCGCTGTATCGTTCTGCTCTCAAATGCAGTGTGTGGTGCTGGCCGACAATAACGGCATCCCCGTTCGGCGCGCCATGAGCTATATGGACAACAGAGCAGGCAAGCAGTTTGCGGACGGAATGAAGCACGGCATAAAAATCAGCGGCATGAATTTAGGCAAGCTGCTCAAGTCACTCATTATCACCAAAGCGGTGGCGGGCAGCGTGAAAGACCCTGTCTGGAAATACAAATGGGTAGAAGAGAACGAACCCGAAACGTTTAGCAGAGTGTATAAATGGCTGGACGCGAAGGATTATCTGGTATCACGATTTACCGGCAACATGACGATGACCGAGGGCTCCGCTTATGCCACACTGCTGTACGACACACGCCCCGGTAAGCGCGGCTGGAGCCGTGCAATGTGCCGGATGCTCGGCGTTAACCCCGCGCATCTGGCTGATGTGATCAAATCGACCGATCAAGCCGGGGCAATCACCGAAAAGGCCGCACAAGACCTCGGGCTTGCTGCGGGAACGCCCGTGATCGGCGGCGGCGGAGATGCGGAACTCATCGGCGTGGGCATCGGCGCGGCATGCCTTGGAGACACCCATATTTACCTTGGCACCTCGGGCTGGGTTTCCACCGTCACCGACAAGCAGGTGGTGGATACCACAGCGATGATTGCGTCGATTGTGGGGCCGCAAACGCACCGTTATCATTATTTTGCCGAAATGGAAACCGCGGGCAAGTGCCTTGAATGGGTGAAGGATCATCTCGCACTCGACGAGATCGGTATATACCTTGAGAAAAAAAACATCACCGAATCTTTGGAGCGCGTTTATTTAAGCCTTTACGACTACCTTTGCGAGGTGGTCAGCAGCGTGCCCGCCGGAAGCCGGGGCGTTATCTTTACGCCGTGGCTGCACGGCAACCGCTGCCCGTTTGAAGACGCGAATGCACGCGGCATGTTTTTCAATATCGGGCTGGAAACCGGCAAATCGAGCCTGATTCGCGCCGTTATTGAAGGCATTGCGTATCACTGCCGCAGCATGCTGGAGGCGCAGGAGAAAAAAGTTCAAACCTCGGAGACGATACTGATTGCAGGCGGCGGTGCCGTTTCTCCCGTCATATGCCAGATTCTCGCGGATGTGCTGGGACGCAGGGTGGCCACGCTGCAAAGCCCGCAAAGCGCCGGTGCCTTCGGGGCTGCGATGCTGATCGCCGTGAGCTTGGGGCGCATTCCGTCCATAGAAAGTGCCAAATCGCTGCTGGGCAACTACACCGCCTACTCCCCCGTGGCTGAGAACAAAGCCCTTCATGACCGAAACTACAGAGTTTTTCTATCTCTCTATCAAGATAACAAAAAAAACTTTTCATTGTTAAACGCTCAATCATAAATAAACTGCCGAAATTTCATTCTTATTAAGTCCTAACTCCGCAAAAAGGCTCTCTATTCAATGTGCAGGGCTTTTTTGCTGCCATCAGTTGGGCGTGCCTTTCAGCGCATTTTCCACCGCCTTTAAAAAAGCCTTGCTGTCGGCTGTCGCGCCGCTCACCACGTCCACATCCGTGCACTGCTGCGCCGCAACACGGTCGGCCAGCTCGGCAACAGCCTCATCCTTCATAAACACCTGCGGCTGCACCACCTCGATATCCGTAATCTGATGATTTTTCACCGTGACGTTTAGTGTGTTGCTGAAACGAAAGCCGTCGTACTTGCCTTCGTAAACGCCGTCTGCCAGCGTATCAAGCGATACCTTCTCCGGCATAAGATTTATCGCCGCATCTTTGCCCAGCATTAAAAACGTGACGAACCCGCCGATAATCACCGCAAAACCGATCAATATGCCAAGCAGCACGCGCCAAAACGTTCTCTTCTTTTTCATGATATCTTCTCCCCCATCATTGTTTTGATCTGCTCGGCCAATGCGTCCACAGCGCTCCAGTCAATCCCGGGCGCTGCGCCGTTTTTCTTTTCGTATTCTCTCATCGCAAGCTTCGCAAAGCCGCTCATTTTTTCGGCACGCACCTCACCGCCCATATGCCGGTAAACGATGGGTTCAGCTTTAAGCGGCTCGGGCAGGCTCTTTTTCAGGTATTGCCTGTCTTCTTCCTGCGTACCCACGCCGCACGTGAAAAACACGGTGGGCTTATGTGCCAACGCGTCCTTATGCTTTGCCACAAACGTTTTAAACGCCTTCATCGGCGCACCAACGTACATGTCCGTGCCCAATACCACGACACCATAATCGCTGAGGTTGAGCTCAGTGCCCTTACCCTTTTTGCTGCAGCAGTCGTAAGCTTGCGCAGATGGCAGCTTTTTTACGAGCGCGGCTGCCACATCCTGCGTGGTGCCCGTTTTGGACGCATACACGATCAAAACATTTTTCATATCGATTCTCCTTCTCTAAACTTAAAACTAACATTGTTAGTTCCACTATAGACTAACGCCGTTAGTTTGTTAATAGCTATAAATAAATCAAGATTACCGTACCGATGATACGTCCAATCCAAGGGGTATCTTGACGCGCTAACATTGTTAGTTTATGATAAACATGTGATACTTCGGGAGGGACAGAATGAACAAATCAGAAGAACCAACATCCAACAAGGCAAGGATTTTGCAGGCAGCGATTGATCTTTTTTCGGAAAAAGGCTACACACATGTGACGATGCGCGAAATTGCTGCTGCCGTTCAGATAAAGGCTGCATCCATCTATAACCACTATGCGGGCAAGGAAGCCTTGCTCGACGCGATTGTAGACTATTTCAGAGAGCTGCTGCACAGCGAAATCTATCCGCGTTTTGAAATCAGCCCGGATACAGATATTCAGCGTTTTATTGAGAGCGTGATTACCGCCAACGCGCGCTTTTTCACAAACCCGTACTTCGCCAAAATCGGCGGCATTATGCTGCGCGAGCAATTCACCAGCGAAAACGTTCGCCGATTGCTGCTGCAAGAGCTGATTCGCAAGCCGCGCGAAACATTCGCGCTGTATTTTGAGCAGCTGATGGCTGCGGGAAAAATGACCCCGGCCGACCCGCATTTTGTGGCCAAGGAGTTTCACGCTTTTTTTATAGACAGCTTTTATGAGAACAGCCTTGCGATGGACAGCCCTCCGCCCGACCCGGCTAAGGCACAGGCAGAGCAGGAGGCGCACATCGAGCATTTTTTGAAGGGGTTTTGTTTATAGACTTGTCACCAATTGAAAAAGGCCGCGAACCATCTTAGATTCGCGGCCTTTCGTTATTCTTTTGGTTTTATTGTGCGCCGTCTGTGGCAGCCGGGGGCGCGCTTTCCTTAACCACGTTGCCCGCGTCAATAATCAGGTCGCTCGTGTCGCCCATGAATGTTGGGAGCTTGCCGTCCCATTTATTCCACTTGATATACTCGATGTATTCGGGTGCCATCGCCAGCGTTTCCTGAATCAGCTTAATACTCTCGGCCTCGGCCTGTGCCTGCGCCACCTTCTGCTGTGCCTCCACCTGAATTCTCGCAAGATCCTGCTCGGCTTTCAGCGCCTGCTGCTCTGCCGTCTGCTTGGCTTCCACAGCCGAGTTAAACTCCTCTGAGAAGTTGAAGTTCACGATGTTGAATATTTCGATGCTCAGCCCATACGGCGTGATTTTATCCTGCAGTGAGCTCTTTATTTGATCGCCCACCTCCGCACGCTTCGTAATCAGCTGCTCAGCGGTATACTGTGCTGTAATCGCCTTAATGCTCTCCTGAATAGCCGGTGTTATGATGATGGACTCGTAATCCACGCCGACGTTTTTATACAGACTCGCCGATGAGCCGCCCAAAACGCGGTAGTTCACCGCCACATCGCACGTTACCGTCTGCAAGTCTTTAGATGCGGCGCTGCCAGAGCTCTCCACCTTGTGTGTGCGGTTATCAATCTGCACAACACTCTGGACGAACGGTGTGACGATGTGCACACCCTCCGAAAGCATGTTATCGCTCACAGCTCCGAGCGTAACCAACACGCCCGTGTGACCGGACTGCACCACCGTAAAGCTTGATGCGCCTATGATAATCACCAAAACAGCAATGATGGCGACCAGAACGATCTTGACCTTTTTGTTCATAAGTTAATACCCCTGCTTTCTTATGTGTAATTCTAAAACGGATTGGTTGTTATTATACTATACAAATACTGCCGTATCCAGATTTATTATGTAAAAGAAGTGGAAACACTTGGCTCAACGGATTATTTCAAGAAGCGCCGTTATTCCAGCCGTTAACCCATACCTCTCCTAACGTTGTTTATGCCAGCTTTATTTGTAGGACATGACGAGCAGGCCTGTTTGCCGGTGATCTAATCCATAAACAATCCCCTTTCCGTGTGGCACAATACTATCAGACTTAAGATGGCTTTGCCTGACTTTTCGGCTTGACGCTGTCAGGAAAGCACTCATAATCACAAAGTGGCGCCAGAGAAAATTCCGACGCCACAGCTGTGGTAAACTGGCCAATGG
>JAEZIW010000023.1 GCA_023436525.1 Bacillota bacterium
AGATTAACCTGCCTCATAGATATCAACAGAAGTATACAATTGAATGTTTAAATCAAACAGAAAGTCTTTGTATGTGTCCTTCAGCGTCGAGTCGGTGATGATTTTATCGGCAAAGCTGAAGTCGCCAACCCGGTAAAACGATTTTTCACCGAAATGCGACGCAGGGCAGACGACTGAGACGGTGCTGGCCATTTTACAGGCTTGCTGTATCAGTGATGCCTTGTTTATGCTGGAGACTGTGATGCCGAAATTCTTGCTGATACCGTCTACCTCCACAATTAAGTGGTTCAACGAGAAATTCTGCATATTGTTGATGGCGAGCTGACCGAAAACCGCATACTCTTCAAGATCGCCCCCCAGCAGTATCATGTGGTTGCCGGGTGACGCGGAAAATTCCAGAGCGATCAACAGGTCGTTTGTCAACACAGTCAGGTTGTTTTTTTGTGTCAGTCTCTTTGCAATGCATCGGTTGGTGCGTCCGTCTGTCAGCATGATGATATCATTATCCGAAACGAGATGGAAAACGGTATCGGCGATCTCCTGGAGCTGAGATTGATCGGGATCGTTATGCGGCTGCTCAAAAGGAATAAACGTTTCATAGTCGATTTCTTCATTAATAACGGCACCGCCGTGAGTCCGTTTTAAATACCCTTCGTTCTCAAGTTTCTCCAAATCCCTGCGAATGGTTACTTCGGTGACATTTAATATACTGGAAAGCATGGCGACAGAAACATGCTTATCTCTTTCAAGATAGTTTTTTATTATGCTGATGCGTTCGATAGCAAACATATAAAACACCCGAATTGATATGAAATAATAGAACTGCTATCCATGATACAATATATGTATTGTTTTTTCAACCAGTAAAACAAAAGAAAGAAAAGGGAAACGATTCGAAGACAAGGGCAAAAAAACGAACACAATCTGATTGACATCTTCATTTTAAAGTGATAGAATTCGTAAATAGAAGACAAACACAAATAAACGAACCAATACGAACATATATTCAATGAAATTAAAATCGGTTTACCCGGGTAACATATACACCGGTGTAAAAAAAATATAATCAAGGAGAGAGAAATGAAAAAAGTATTACTGAGTCTCTTGGTTTTTGCGATGGCTTTTTCGCTCGTGGCTTGCGGCGGAACAACTACGCCTTCGGCAAGTGCTGAATCTTCGGCCCCCGCTGAATCCGCGGCTCCTTCTGAATCTGTAGAAGCAGTTGAAGGCGCTGGTGACCACATTGTTGGTATTTCGATGCCCACAAAGTCGAGCGAACGCTGGATCAAAGACGGCGACAAGATGAAAGAGATCCTCGAAGCTAAGGGATACAAAGTTGATATGCAGTATGCTGAAGACGATATCCCGACCCAGAAATCTCAGATTGAAAACATGATCGCTACAGGCGCTGATGTTCTCATTATCGCTGCTGTTGACGGTTCCACACTGTCCGCAACTCTTGATCAGGCCGGCAAAGACGGCGTGAAGATCATCTCCTATGACCGCTTGCTGGTTGATACGGACGCTGTTTCTTACTATGCAACGTTTGATAACAGAGGCGTTGGCAAACTGCAGGCTCAGTCGCTGGTTGACGGCCTCAAAGCCAAAAAGGGCGATGGCCCGTACAACGTCGAGTTGTTCGCAGGATCTCCTGACGACACCAACTCCTTCTACTTCTACTCGGGCGCTATGGACGTTCTGCAGCCGCTGATCGATGACGGCACAATCGTGGTTCCCTCCGGCCAGACGAAGCAGGAAGATATTGGAACACTTCGTTGGGACGGTGCTGTGGCTCAGGCTCGTATGGATGCGATCCTTGCTGCGAACTACACCTCCGGCAAACAGCTTGATGGCGTACTGTCTCCGTATGACGGCCTTTCCAGAGGTATCATTTCGGCGCTGGTATCCTTCGGTTATGAAGTTGGCACAGACAACTGGCCGATCGTAACTGGTCAGGACGCTGAAGCGGCTTCGATCAAAATGATCATCTCCGGCGACCAGTATTCCACAATACTGAAAGACACAAGAGACCTCGCAGCTGTTGCGGCTGGCATGGTTGACGCTCTGCTGACCGGTTCCGAACCGGAAATCAACGACACAACAACGTATGACAACAATGTGAAAGTTGTTCCGTCATATCTGCTGATTCCGTACACAGTTACAGTTGATAACTATCAGGAACTCGTTATGGATTCCGGCTATCTGAAACCCGAAGACATTCAATAACTCCGGTACATAATAGTCAATTAGGATTTTGGTCGGCTGGTGCTTATGGCACCAGCCGATTAAAACTATCACGATGGTTGCTATGCTTAATATCGCGGCAGATATAAAGGAGTGAGACGATGGAAAACTACATTTTAGAGATGAGGAATATTACCAAGACATTTCCGGGCGTCAAAGCTCTTGATAATGTGAATTTAAAGGTTAAGCCTAAACATATACATGCTTTGGTTGGGGAGAACGGTGCCGGCAAATCAACGCTGATGAACGTGTTAAGCGGCGTATATCCCCACGGGACATATGAGGGCGACATCATCGTTGAGGGTGAAGTTTGCGCGTTTAAATTCATCAATGACAGTGAGGCTAAAGGCATTGCCATTATCCATCAAGAGCTCGCATTGATACCGACCCTATCGATTGCGGAAAACGTTTTTTTGGGGAACGAGCAGACAGACCGGGGAGTTATCATCAATTGGAACAAAACGCACAGCAGAACGATTGAAATGCTTAAAAAGGTCGGTTTGAATGAGAACATCGAAACGAAAATCAAAGACATAGGCCTTGGCAAGCAGCAGTTGGTTGAGATCGTTAAAGCTTTGGCCAAAGATGTTAAAATTTTGATACTTGATGAACCGACAGCTGCACTTAACGATGAAGATTCGAGTCATTTGCTCGATCTCCTCGTCGATTTGAAAGAGCATGGGATCACAAGCATCATCATTTCACATAAACTGAACGAAGTGACGAAGGTGGCAGACGAGATCACGATTATCCGTGACGGTGCCGTGATTGAAAACCTTGTGAAGGGCGAAGACGATATCAGCGAGGGGCGCATCATCAAAGCGATGGTCGGCCGAGAACTGACAGACCGTTTCCCGAAAAGAAAACACGAGGTGGGTGATGTTCGTTTCGAGGTGAAAAACTGGAACGTTTTTAATCCCCTTGATCCGGATAAACAGGTTCTGTTTAATATCAACATGAATGTGAGAAAAGGCGAGGTTGTTGGTATTTCGGGGCTGATGGGCGCGGGGCGTACCGAGTTTGCAATGAGTGTGTTCGGCGGTGCATATGGCAAGAAGATATCCGGCCAAGTCATCAAAGACGGCAAAGAGCTTACGATGCACGATGTCAGCGATGCCATAAAAAACGGTATTGCGTATGCAACGGAAGACCGTAAAACAGCGGGACTGATACTCATTGACGACATCAAGAGAAATATTTCGCTGGCCGCCTTAAAATCTTTGAAGAAGGGTACCGTTATCGACGACAATCTTGAGATTAAAGTTGGAGAAGAATACAGAGAAAAGCTCAACATCAAATCCTCCAGCGTTTTGCAAAAGACAGGCAATCTCTCAGGCGGTAACCAACAAAAAGTTGTTTTCAGCAAATGGATTTTTGCTGATCCGGATGTGCTTTTGCTCGATGAACCCACGAGAGGCATCGATGTCGGCGCAAAATACGAAATATATTGCATTATCAATGAGCTTGCTGAAAAGGGCAAATCGATTATAATGATATCATCAGAGTTGCCTGAAATTCTCGGCATGTGTGACAGGGTTTACGTCATGAACAGAGGGGCAATTGTCGGCGAACTCGACGCAAAAGAAGCTTCTCAGGAGAAAATTATGCACTGCATAATGCAAAGCAACAAGGAGGTAACGAAATGAAGAATAATCTCGGGAGCTCTATAAAAAGCTCCTTGAAACAAAACGCGATGATTTTTGCGCTCGTCATTGTGATGGTCCTTTTTCTGATTTTAACACAGGGCGTACTTCTTCAGCCGTTGAACATTTCTAATATTATTCAGCAAAACGCTTATGTGCTGATTCTCGCTATCGGTATGCTGCTTTGTATATTAATAAGCGGTAATATCGACCTTTCAGTCGGTTCGGTAGCCGGCTTTGTGGGAGCGATTTCGGCTGTGTTCATTCTTAAAATGCACATACCGGTGCTTCCGGCTATACTCATGTCGTTGGCTGTCGGTGTCTTAATTGGTATGTGGCATGGTTTCTGGATCGCGTTTATCGGTGTTCCGGCGTTCATCGCGACATTGGCCGGCCTGCTGATATTCAGAGGTTTGACGATGACCGTGCTTAACGGAACGAGCCTTGCACCGCTGCCCGAAGGTTATACATTTGTGGCCGCCGGTTTTGTGCCCGATATTGTGGCAATAGAAGGCATTAATCTGCTCGCTCTTCTTTCCGGTATTATTGCATCAATGCTTTTCATCATCTCTGAAATCAACAAGCGCAAGAATAAAAAACGGTACAACTTTGCTGTGAACTCCTTGTTCGCTTTCTGGGCAAGAATCATTCTTATCGTGGCAATAATCAACTTCTTTACATTCCAGCTTGCGAGCTATCGCGGGCTTCCCATGGTGCTGGTGGTTGTTGTTATACTGGTGCTTATCTACTCGTTTATCACCAATAAAACAATACCCGGGCGTCATATCTATGCGTTCGGCGGCAACCCCAAGGCAGCTGTGCTTTCCGGTATTAAAACGAAGCGCATCCTCTTCTGGGTGTATGTTAACATGGGCTTTTTGGCGGCGCTGGCCGGTATCATCTTCACGGGCCGCTTGAACTCAGCCACACCGAAATCCGGTAACGGTTTCGAACTTGATGCGATTGCGTCGTGCTTCATCGGCGGTGCGTCAACAACAGGCGGTATCGGTACAGTGGTTGGCGCCATCGTCGGCGGTCTGCTGATGGGCGTTCTGAATAACGGTATGTCCATCATGGGCGTCAGTATCGACTTGCAGCAGACAATTAAAGGTATCGTTCTGATCGCGGCTGTCGGCTTCGATGTCTGGTCTAAATCCAGAACAAAAGTCTGATAACAGCACGATAATTCAATTATCGGGAGCTCTTGCCTCCTTATGCCGCCCTTAAAGCGGCAAGATCATATTGTACCCCTCTTCAAGCTGCTTGAAGAGGGGTTGATTATTTCCCGAGCAAACTCAGCAAAAACAATCCCAACATCAGAAAGCTTTTCATCAATGGGAACGATGACCGTTTTTTTACGGCATCAGAACCGGAACCGAAAAATTTGCAACAGGCTGTCGACTCTTGGGGCAATTGCTGGTTGCTGTGTCATGCTCTTAAGGCCTAAGAGCGCCAAAAGAATCTCTTAACGCAGCCCTTTTGACGAGCGCGCAGCCGCGTGGGGGAGAGGAAAGGATAAAAACACGTCACTACCCTACGGTACCTTGTGTCATCTCACAATCAACCGCATAGGCTTTCTTTTTAAAAGGGAAGGCTTCGTTATAGCGAAGCAATTTTGATGCAATAAAAAACAGACTCGGAGGAGCCGGGTCTGTTCAGCAGCTGTATTGCTTAATTGTACGT
>JAEZIW010000053.1 GCA_023436525.1 Bacillota bacterium
TCTGCTGAAGGGGAGTGGCTCAATTGGTAGAGCATCGGTCTCCAAAACCGACGGTTGCGTGTTCGAGTCGCGTCTCCCCTGCCACGTCGGAGCAAAGTTCGCTTTGCTCCGTTTTTATTTACATAAAAACTTTCGCATGCTCCCTTGCTCCTCCTTTTCCCCACAAAGTCTTCGTCTTTGCGGGGTCCCCCGTTATTATTCAATCAAACGCGGACGTGTATCCCGGGAACCTTGGTTTCCGGGATTTTTATTTACATCCCGAATCAAATGTCATATTTGCATCGTATTTTATGCCAGTGTTGCCCAGTCATCAATCAGTATGGCATACCTTATTTCATCATACCATTGATTGTTCTTAAACCGCACTTTTTTAAGAACAGCCTCTTTGGCCATTCCTGATTTTCTCATGACCTTTTCTGATGACTCGTTTAGCGCATGGCAGCTTGCATAAACCTTGTGCAGCTTTAATTCTTCAAAACAATAGCCGATGAGCCGTTTGGCAATTTCAGATGCATAGCCCTTGCCCCAATGACTTTTGATTAAAAAGTATCCGATTTCAGCATAGCCGCCATAGCTGTTTTTTAAATCGATATCGATATCTGCGGAGCCGATATATTGTCCGCTTTGTTTCTCAAACACAGCAAACTCATATGCGTTTCTGTTATCTGTCCGCTGATTGTCTTTGATAACCTTATTAAAATACTGCTTCATGTCAGCATCTGAATAAACGCCGGCATAGGCGTATTTCATGATCTCAGCGTCGGTATACACCGATGCCATCAGCTCGAAGTCTTCAGACGTGTATTCTCTTAACAGCAAGCGCTCCGTGCTGATTGTCATACGCGAACGTCGCCCTTTACCCCCGTACGCCCCGCATATTGTGCCAGCACCGGCTTTACCAGCTCGTCCACA
Organism: Bacillota bacterium; assembly: GCA_023436525.1. Taxonomy (GTDB): domain Bacteria; phylum Bacillota; class Clostridia; order Christensenellales; family SZUA-584; genus SZUA-584. The sequence goes on from JAEZIW010000053.1 coordinate 913, forward strand.
AAATCCTGCGTCTGAACCGAGGCGCAGCCCGTAAACTTCTGCGGTTCCATGAGGCTGTCGATCTCATCTGCAGACATTTTAAACGACGCGTCGGCTTTAATCAAATCCAGCAGATTATTGGTTTCACCGTACATTTTCACGCGCTCCGCGGCAGCCATTGAATGGGTGCGAATTTGCTCGTGCAGATCCTGCCTGTCTCCCCCGCGTTTTACCGCTTCCATCAGTATCGTTTCGGTGGCCATAAAGGGCAGTTCCTGATTGATGTGATTGGCTATAACCTTATCATACACAACAAGCCCGTCACTGATATTCAAATAGAGATTGAGTATCGCGTCCACAGCCAGGAAGCTTTGCGGAATCACAATGCGTTTGTTCGCCGAATCGTCCAGCGTGCGTTCAAACCACTGCGTGGAAGCCGTGACAGCGGTATTCAGGGGCATAGTCAGCACAAAGCGGCATAATGCCCCCATGCGTTCGCTGCGCATCGGATTGCGCTTGTATGCCATCGCCGAAGAGCCGATTTGTTTCTTTTCAAAAGGCTCCTCCATCTCTTTCATATTTTGCAGCAATCTTAAATCGTTGCTGAATTTGTAGGCGCTCTGTGCGATCAATGAAAGTACATTCAGCACAACCGAATCGAACTTCCTCGGATAAGTCTGTCCGGTTACGGCAAACGAGGCGTCAAAGCCGACTTTTTTGCATACCGCAGCATCCAGCGCTTTCACCTTGTTCGCATCACCGTCGAACAATGATAAAAAGCTTGCGCCGGTACCCGTTGTGCCCTTCACGCCGCGCAGCTTGAAATTCTTAAGCAGGCTTTGTATCTGTTCGAGATCCATCAGCAGATCCTGCATCCAAAGCGTGGCGCGCTTACCCACGGTGGTTAATTGGGCGGGCTGAAAATGCGTAAACCCAAGAGTCGGCATATCCTTATATTTGAGCGCAAACGCCGAGAGGTTCTCAATCACGCTGACCAGCTTGTTCTCTATCAGCTTGAGCGCGCTGTGCATCACCATCAAATCAGTGTTGTCACCCACGTAGCAGCTTGTCGCGCCGAGGTGAATGATCGGCCGCGCTTTGGGGCATTGCACACCGTACGCGTGCACATGCGCCATCACATCGTGGCGCACAAGCTTTTCCTGCGCCTCGGCCACATCGTAATTGATATCATTCATATACTGCTTGAGTTCATCTATCTGCTCGTCGGTAATGTCAAGCCCCATTTCTTTTTCGCACTCCGCGAGCGCCACCCACAGCCGACGCCAAGTTTTAAACTTTACATCGTCTGAAAAAAGCTCAGCCATTTCAGCCGATGCGTATCTTGATAAAAGCGGATTTTCATAAACGTTTTTCATTTGCACACACCTTGTTATTGATTTAAAAATTTTAATATATATCGGGCAAAATTACCATAGCTAATTTGTGCTATAAGCGATTCCGGGTAATTTCGTTTGGTCATGGCTTCGGGCAAAGCCTGAAAATCGGCAGCCGAGTCAAGCCCTTCTGGGGTATGTTCTATACCGCAAAAATCACTTCCGAACCCAACGTTATGCTCACCGCCGCAACCCAGTACATAATCGATATGATCAAGTATATCATCAATTTTGGCATACTTTCCTTTTAAAAATTCCGTGTAGAAATTAATGCCGATGAACCCATCCCTGTCGATCAGTGTTTTAATTTGCTGTTTTTTCAAATTACGCGGATGCTCATACAGATCAAACACACACGAATGCGTAGCGCATGGCGCGTGTTCGTAAGTGTCCAGTGCTTCCCAAAACCCCTTTTCGTTAATGTGCGAAACATCCAGTGCAATTTTCAAGCGGTTGAGCAGCCCGATGGCGGCCATGCCTTGCGGCTTGAGCCCGCCCTGTTTGAGGCATCCACTGGCGTAATTGTTTTCGTCGTTCCACGTCAAGCTGAAAATACGGGCGCCTTTTTCATAAACAATAGGGATATACGCATTATCACAGTTTATGCTTTCACCGCTTTCGATGGATAATATCGCACAGATGCCTTTGCCCTCATTTAAGCAGGCTGAATCCGTGCACAGCCGAACCGCTCCTCCGCTGCTATTGATCATCTCCGTAAAACAATCGATTTGCTTAAGGCCCAGCCTCAATTTATTATTCGTTTCCGGCGGCACCCAAACCGCAAAATTTTGCAGTGCAACGCCGCCGCTGCGCATCCGTTTGATATCAACATGATCGAACAGACGGCCCTCATCTTTCTTCAAGACCCTGTACGCAAGATAATCACAATGTGCGTCGGCAATTTTGTACATACCTAAACCCTCTTGATGAATGAATATGCTTATAATTGAAAGAAGAGCCGTTAACAACGGCTCTTCTGTTCTTTACTTAGCGAAATCGATAGCTCTGGTTTCTCTGATCACATTGACCTTGATTTGGCCCGGATAGTCCAGATCCTTCTCGATTTTTTTAACGATGTCTTTGGCCATCAAATGCATGCCTGCATCGTCCACATCCTCGGGCTTAACGAGTATTCGTACTTCGCGTCCTGCCTGTATGGCATAACACTTCTCGACACCCGAGAAAGAATTCGCGATTTCTTCCAAAGCTTCTAAGCGTTTTATGTAGTTTTCGAGAGACTCTCTTCTTGCACCGGGACGGGCTGCCGAAATGGCATCTGCCGACTGTACAAGCACGGCTTCCACTGTCTGCGCCTCTATATCACCATGATGTGCCTGTATACAGTGAATCACATCATTGGCTTCCCGGTATTTTTTGGCCAGATCGGCACCGATCTGGATGTGAGGTCCTTCAACCTCGTGGTCAACCGCTTTGCCGATATCGTGCAGAAGACCGCCGCGTTTGGCAAGCTTGACATTGGCTCCCAGTTCAGCTGCCATCACCGCCGACAGATGCGCCACTTCAAGCGAATGCTTGAGAACGTTCTGTCCATAGCTGGTGCGGTATTTCAGCCGTCCGAGAAGCTTTACGATTTCGGGATGCAGATTGTGAATGCCGGTGTCAAACGCGGCCTGTTCTCCTGCATCTCTAATTTCTTTGTCGACTTCCTTGCGCGCTTTTTTTACCATTTCTTCAATGCGCGCCGGATGAATTCTGCCGTCAATAATGAGCTTTTCCAGCGCGATCCTTGCAACTTCTCTTCTGATGGGATCAAAACCCGATAAAATGACAGCTTCGGGTGTATCATCAATAATTAAATCGATGCCCGTTGCCGTTTCGAGCGCCCGTATGTTGCGCCCTTCACGGCCAATAATTCTGCCCTTCATTTCATCATTCGGTAAAGCTACAACAGAAACGGTGTTTTCCGCCACATGGTCGGCCGCATATTTTTGAATGGCATTTGATATAATTTCACGGGATTTTTTGTCGGCTTCTTCTTTGGCCTTGTTCTCAATATCCCGCACATATATCGCCATATCGCGACGTGTTTCCTGTTCGACCTTTTCAAGCAGCAGCGACTTTGCATCATCAATTGTTAGGCCGGAAATCTTCTCCAACTGGACAATCTGGTCTGCATACACCTGATCGATTTCTTCTTTGCGTTTGCTGACTTCTTTCAGCTTTTTATTAATCTGTTCATCTTTTGATTCGACGCTCGACATTTTTTTATCAAGCGCTTCCTCTCTTTGCTGTAACCTTCTCTCGACTCTTTGGATCTCGCTTCGTCTTTCTTTGGACTCTCTATCGAATTCAGTTCTTAAGGTGTGGATTTCTTCTTTGGCTTCAAGAATCGTCTCTTTCTTGACAGCTTCGGCTTTTTTCTGTGCCTCAGCCACAAGCCTTTTAACTGATTCTTCTGCTCTGCCAATCTTAGATTCAGCTACATTTCTTCTGTATATGTAACCAGCGAATGTACCGATAATGATTGCGGCAATTAGCAGTAAGATTTGCCAAATCTCCACTTGAGTGTATCGCACCTCCTCTATTAAGTTTTTAACGTAAATACAATGCTTCTTGTATATCGCACTCTATTTTCGCTTTGTTCACACTATCAATGATAATTCTATAAAACGAGTTATAAAAATATGCAGATAATGCGTATAAGATTGCTAATAAGGAATTATCTACAAATAAGAAAATAATAGTAGTTTCTCATATTAGAACCATAATCAATTTTATTATCAGGCGATTGTTTTGTCAAGTCAGGATAACCCTGTGCCGGAACTTTCTTTGTGCTGGCTGCGCTGCCGCAGCGATAAAAAGGCCATCAGAAAGCATACGGAGGCAATGAGTGGATAATAGATGCGAAATCCTGTCGCGAGCGACCATAACAACACAACAACACCGCAGATGATGTATCTTTTCACTTTTGTTTGCCCCAGTGCTGTTTTCTTTATCTTTTCGAATGTCAGTATCGTCTCCTTCATTTCATTCTCAGCCCGTAATTCTGCTGCTTTTTCGTCAGGGAGCATACCGTTTTCAGCCGCCATTTTTAAGAGGCCGGCACCGTCGATCAGCTCTATCCTGTTATCCAAATGCTTGCACATCGTTTTAACCTCTTCATCATAGCTTGATAACGAGACAAGCATAATCGGCCCGTCGCAACCCCTGAGTTCTTTAATCACATCGGAAACGCGAATTTTTGTGCCCGGATGATTATGAAACGCAAACACAGCCATATCTTTAATCGATGCCGTGAAGCCGTAATCCGTCAGCTTGGTTTTCTCCAGCCCTCCCAGCAGTTTGCTTATATAAGCTGCGTAATCGTCTGTTTTTATGAAGGTGAGCGTTTCGAGCAAGCATTTTTCTTTAATACGTAAAAAATCTCTCTCGATGTATCTTTTCATCTTGTTTCTTTCCCGTATCAACAATATAAGCGTTACGGCTGCTGTCAGAAATAACGATACCAGCAGCGCCACTGTGAAGGAACGGCTAATATACAGCAGAACGAAAAACAGTATCAGCGCAAAAAATAATCTGAATACAATGAAATCCACGCATCGCGCGGCGATTGACCTGCCGCCGTGCATTTTCTTCTCGTAATACCGTCGCATTTTCGCATTCACAAGCCCTTCCTCCTTTGTATTCATTATGGTCACGATGTTATTAATGTATACTTGCACAACTTGTTATAAATTTTTCGCTGTTGTATAATAATACACATGAAAGGATCTTTATGAGCCATCTAACTGAGTTTTCACATATTGATACGGAATTTTTAAAGCAAAATAGAATCGGGCTTTTGGGCGGCACCTTTAATCCTGTGCATTGCGGCCATTTGAAAATGGCTTATATTGCGTTGTATGAATTCGGGCTCGGCGAAATCGTATTCCTTCCATTGGGTAACCCGCCGCACAAAAGAAACGACTATCTTGCCGACGCCGCCAAAAGGCTGGATATGATACGCCTCGCTATTGCGGATGAAAAGAGATTTTCGCTAAGCCCGGCCGAAACCGAGCGACATGGCTATACCTACACGGTGGATACACTTGAACTTTTCACGCGCGCCATGCCGCAAACGTCATTTTATTATATTATCGGTGCTGATACGCTTTTTGAGCTGGAAAACTGGAGAAATTACGAAAGAGTATTTTTTCTGACTGATTTCATCTGTATTATGCGCCCCGGGCACAACTGCCGCGACGTGCAGCAGTGTGCCGAGAGGCTTAACAGCCGATTCGGGCACAAGATTTTCATAGCCGATGAACGCGGGCCGGATATCTCCTCTTCTCAAATCAGGCAGCAGCTTGCGGAAAACAGATTGTCTGACGGCCTTGTTCCGGCAAAGGTTGCCCACTATATCTTACAGAATAAAGTGTATGGCCAAGAGGTATAAATGCGCGATTACGCAAAATATATGGAGTACCTAAAACAAAACATTGATGAAAAACGCTTACAGCACAGCATCGGAACCGCCAATGAGGCTGTGAAGCTGGCGAAAGCTTACGGCGCGGATATAACAAAAGCCGAAATCGCCGGCCTGCTTCACGATGTGGCTAAGGGCAAATGCAAACATGGCTTTATGAAGCTGGCAGACGAATACAGAATAGAAGTCGATGAAATCGAAGCTGAAAACGTTGAACTGATTCACGGAAAGCTTGGCGCCGCGATGATAGAAAAGCAGCTGGGGATTCACGACGAGGAGATACTGAGCGCCATCAGATGGCATACAACAGGCCGCCGGGGCATGACGCTGCTCGAAAAAATTATCTATCTTGCCGATCTTATTGAACCGAATCGGCATTTTGAAGGCATTGACGACATTCGCCGTATGGCCTATCAGAATATTGATAAGGCAATGCGGGAAGCATTGAAGCAAGTGATGTCTTTTGTGCAAGACAAAGGTTTTGCCTTGCATCCGCACAGTATTGAAGCTTATAATGATTATAAATAAGGAGGGAGAAAACAAACTTGATGCATCAATTTAACGACGACGTAATGAATGTTGCCAAACAGCTGTTTTTAAAAAAGGCCGAGGATGTCAGAGTGCTGCAAGTTTCCCATTTGACCATAGTTGCTGATTATTTTATTCTGGCCAGCGGACGCTCGGATGTTCATGTCAGATCGCTTTGCGATGATGTGGAAAAGCACATGATGAGCATAGGCAAGCAGCGGCTGCGCATTGAGGGCTATCGCGAAGGCCGCTGGATTGTGCTTGACTACGGCGATATTCTGATACACGTATTCCATAAACAGGAGCGCGAGTTTTACGGGCTTGAACGCTTGTGGATAGATGGCGACAACAGTGTGCAGATCAGCGAAGAAGACGTGAAGCCAAAAGAATAGTTAAATATTAAAGAGTCTTTTGATTCCTCGGACGCTTTCGGACGCCCGGGGTTTTTCATATGCGGGCACAACCCTTCATTTTCAAAATCGCCTCAGGCGTATTCAATGATCGGCAACTAAAATAAGCTGACTGCTTGACGCCACTTGAGCGGGTAGTCTTATCAAATGCATTTAAGCGTTTCTCCTTGAGGAGCAGCTGTCACAGACAGGCGACTGATGAGGTTTTGTTTTACAGCAATTTTAGCAGAAGGCCATATAAGACATAATTTTTTTCTTGTACAAATCATTTTTCAAATAACCGTTTCACTCAAAATCAAATCCATGAAATAGACCCTCGTTAATACGCGATCATTAAAAAAGGCACATGGCTTTTCGCGATGTGCCTTGATTTATCAGCCTTTGCTAGAACACCCTTCGCGCGCAAATGAAGTTGCGCGTCCAATACTTCGAAAATACGTTGCAGATACGCACACTATCGCTGCTGGACCCGGCATCAATCATCTGGCCGTCTCCCATGTATATGCCCACGTGGCCTTTGAAGCAGATGATATCGCCCTTCTTCATGTCGTTCATATTCGTGACCTTCGGCAGGCTGCTTTTTGCCCATCCGCTCGAGGTCAAATATTTAAAGCTGTATCCGGCCGTATTCAAGCAGTAATACACAAACCCGGAGCAGTCGAACTCGTTCGGCCCCTTGCCGGCACGTGTGTATTCACAGCCCAGCTTCGACTTCGCAATTTCGATAAGCTTGTCCACAGACGCCTGGTTAGGATCGCCCACCGCGATGGTGGTGCCGCCGCCTGAACCGCCTGAGCCGCCGGAGCTGCCGCCGCCTGAGCCGCCGCCGGTGTTGGTTTTTGCGGCTTTGGCATCCTCAGAGAAAAGCACCTCTCTTGTATACTCGCCCACATTTCCGTCTGCCGATAATCCGTTGCGTTTCTGAAAGTTCTTCACAGCCGTTTCGGTATCGGTACCGAAATAACCGGTGCGCCC
>JAEZIW010000059.1 GCA_023436525.1 Bacillota bacterium
GGAATTATCAGCTTTACTGATTGAGGATTGTGACGATTGAAAAGGTTTTTTAGGTATTGTGTCGAAATAAATCCATAAAGAGGCTATTTTTGAAAGGAATTATCTATGACAATACAAAAGTCCATAATCCGTTCTTGGGTGCTTGTTATTTTGGGTGTGGTTTATCTGGCTCTTTTGGCCGTAACGTTTATATGCGGAATTGACATCGCAACGGACAAAACGATGCAATATATGCTGCACGCCACCGTGATTCTCTCCGCGTTTGCTTATGTGCTGTTTGCGGACGCGATCTATGGCGGCGCGGCGGACAAAACCCATGCGCGGCCTGCGCTGATTTTTGCGGCAGGCTTCTCGGTGCCAGTGATTATAGGGCGCGGCATTGGGCTGGCAGCCATCACATCTGCAGAGCTTTATGCACCCGACAGCCTGTTCAATTTTTACGCACCCGTTTCGATCAGCATGACGATCGAAGTGATATCGTGGACCACGCTTTTCCCGCTTTCAATGCTGTTTCTGGGGCGGCTCTTTTTCAAAGAGAAGCGCGTTTTGGGGAGCCTCTGTTTTGCCTCGGCCGTCTGCTGCTTTTTCGCGGTGCTGTCGTTCTTTTCGTCTTCGATGATTTTCTTATTTGTCGGCATACTCGGGTGGGGCGTATTGTTTCTGCTCGTTGCGATCGTCTATCTGGCTGCGAAGATCAAAGAAAAGCGGCTGGCTGGTTAAAAAAACGACCATTCCAAATCAATTGAGCCAAAGCTCAGGATTGTTCATAAGCCGCTCAAGCTCTGTGAGAAACTGCTGCACATGGTAGCCGTCCGTCGCGGCGTGGTGCAGGGAAGGGAAAGGACATTGCGATTTCGCAGTATACACACACGTATCAATGTATAAAGTGCCAAATAAGATTCGAGTTTAATCAAGATCGTGAAGAAAATGCCATGCATATTTAGTAATGTTGGCGCAAAGAAGCTAAAAAAATTATTTGACACACGCGCCGTTTTTCGTTACAATGCAAGCGAACTGAATAGGAGCATATGGGAGCTGTGAGAACGGCTGAGAGGAGACTATGCGTCTCGACCATGAGAACCTGACACGGATAATGCCGGCGTAGGGAATGTCGAAAAAAGCGATTTTTAGATTTTTCACAGCCGTTTCCGTGTAGGGAGCGGTTTTTTTGTTGCCGATGGCAGGCAGCCTAAATGGATTACTCCTTCCGTCAATTGCCGGATTGAAATCCGACAATTGCCACCTCCCTCACGGAGGGAGGCAGGGGCGATACCAAGCCTTGGCAGCGGCGCATATGAGTAGATTCATAAACCACGTACCCTTGGCTCCCTCTATGAGGGAGCTGTCGCCGCAGGCGACTGAGGGAGTCTAATAATGCGAATAAAACCAATACTTTTAGGAGGATACGAATATGCCGATTGTGAATGTGGAGCTGCAGGTGATACCCGGCGGTACCGACCGCGTCTACGACGTGGTTGACAGCGTAATCGCGCTGATCAAGGAATCGGGCGTGAAATACGAAGTGGGGCCGATGGGCACCACCATGGAGGGCGAGCTGCCGCAGCTGCTCAAAATCGTGGAGCAGGCGCAGCAGGTGTGTATTGACGGCGGCGCAACGCGTGTGCTGTCCGTGGTCAAGATCGATTACAAACCGGAGGGTGCCACCATCGATGAAAAAATCGGCAAATATCGCGGGTAAAATCTACCCCGCGGCGGCGCTTGTGCTATTCGCGCTGGTGTGGGAGCTGATCGTCTGGCTGCAGAAAATCCCCGAATACCGGCTGCCCGCGCCGAGCGTGATTATCGCTGAGTTCGTGAATAAGTTTGATCTGCTCGCCTACCACGCGGCGCAGACGGTGCTCGAGGCGCTGCTCGGCTTTATCATCGGTGTGGTGCTGGCGGTGGGGGTGGCGCTGCTGATGAGCCTGTCGCGCCCTGTCAAGCTCACGCTATACCCGTTTATGATCATATCGCAGACAGTGCCGCTGGTGGTCATCGCGCCGTTGCTGGCCATATGGTTTGGCTTTGGCATCGTGCCGAAAATCATCATGGCGGTGGTCGTCGTGTTTTTTCCGGTGGCTGTCAGCTTCACCGAAGGGCTGGAATCGTACGATACTGATTTGGTGGATTTGATGCGTGTGATGAAAGCCAGCCGTGTGCAGATTTACAGAACCGTGCGCATCCCCGGCGCGCTGCCGTCGCTTTTCGCGGGGCTTAAAATATCCGCAGCTTATTGCGTGATGGGCGCGGTGATATCCGAATGGACGGGGGCGACACGCGGCCTTGGCATCTATCTGTCGCGTGCGATGAGCACGTTTGAAACAGCGGCGCTGTTTGCCAACATTGTGGTGATTGTGCTGTTAAGCTTTGCGCTGTTTCGTGCCGTGAATTTCGCCGAGAAAAAGGCGATTCCGTGGAACCGCTGAGCAAAGATGTCATTGGACAAGATGTCATTCTGAACCCTCTAAGAGGGTGAAGAATCCCACGGCAAGAACGTATAACATGGGATTCCTCCTTCCTTCGGTCGTCGGAATGACAAGAACAAAATAGCCACATATGTCATTCTGAACCCTCTAAGAGGGTGTAGAATCCCACGGGCAGGATGCCGATAACACATGAACGAAAAGTTGCGGTAGCGGTCATTCATTCCACTGTCGCAGTGAACGAGTGTAGCGAAGTGACTACGGAGTGGAAAAGAATCTGTCACAACAGATCCTGGTCCACTGCGTAGTCGTCGCTTCGCTCCTCAGGATGACCGGATTTAGTGACTTACAATAGCAATGACTAAGAATAAAAGTTTTAAATTTAACCAACAGGAGGACAACATGAAAAAGACACTGGCGCTGATACTGGCGCTGACAATGGCGGTTGCTTTGGCCGCGTGTGCCGCGCCGCAAACACAAAATGAGAAGATCACGCTCGTGCTCGACTGGACGCCCAATACCAATCACACAGGGCTGTATGTGGCGAAGGAGAACGGCTACTTTGCCGATAACGGGCTCGACGTGGACATCATACAGCCATCCGAAGCGGGCGTGGTTCAGCTCGTCGCGGCGGGCAGCGCGCAGTTCGGCATCGATTTTCAGGAATCCACCACGTTTGCGCGTGATACAGGTATCCCCGTGGTGTCTATCGGCGCGATTTTGCAGCACAACACCTCCGCGTTTGCGGCACCGGTTGACCGCGGCATCACTGCCCCAAAGGATTTTGAAGGCAAAACCTACGGCGGTTGGGGCATGGACATGGAAACCGCAACGATCAAGTATATGATGGAACAGGATGGCGGCGATATCTCGAAGGTCGACATCGTTTCGATGGGCGATACGGATGCGATTACCGCGTTTGACATGAACAGCATCGATTTTGCGTGGATATACGAAGGCTGGGAAGGCATCAATGCGCAAATGCAGGGTGTGGCGCTTTCGTATGTGCCGTTTGCGGACGACCCCGTGTTCGACTATTACACACCCATCATCATCACCAGCGAAGATATGATCAGCAGCAACAAAGAAACGGTGAAAAAGTTCATGGCCGCTGTGGTGAAGGGCTATACCTACGCGGCCGAGCACCCGGATGAGAGCGCCGACACACTGCTCAAACACGCGCCCGAGCTGGATGCCGACCTCGTACACGAAAGCCAGAAGTTCCTTTCGCCGAAGTATATTGACGATGCGGAGAGCTTCGGTATACAGAAACAGGAGGTGTGGGATCGCTACACTCAATGGCTCTTCGATCAAGGGTTCTTAAAAACGCACGTGGATTCAACAAAGGCGTTCACCAACGAATTTGTGCAATAATACAAGCGACGGGAGGCCGGTATGAACACGATCATTTCGCTCAAAAATGTCGGGAAGATATTCGAGCAGACGCAAAGCACCGTGGAGGCGCTTGTCGATATCAGCTTTGATGTGCGTGAAAATGAGTTTGTGTCGATACTCGGCCCCTCGGGCTGCGGCAAAAGCACACTCTTAAAAATTATTTCGGGGCTGGATAGTGAGTATACAGGCGGGGTCACCGTGGCCGGGCGAGATGTGCGCGAGGCTGTGCCGTCCGTGTGCCTGATGCACCAGAAGGACTTGCTGCTGCCGTGGCGGGGCGTGCTTGAGAACGTGGCGTTGCCGCTTGAGCTGAAAGGCGTGCCCAAAACAGAGCGCGAGCAGACCGCGCTTGCTTACTTTGAGGAATTCGGGCTCAAAGGCTTTGAAGCCATGTACCCCAAGCAACTCAGCGGCGGCATGCGCCAGCGGGCTGCGCTGCTGCGCACGTTCCTCGACGAGGGGGATGTGTATTTGATGGACGAGCCGTTTGCGGCGCTGGACGCGCTCACGCGCTTTAAAATGCGCGAATGGTTGCTGGACGTGTGGCAAAGGCACCGCAAAGCCGTGGTGTTCGTGACGCACGATAATGAAGAAGCGGTGTTCTTGTCTGACCGCATACTTGTGCTGAGCGAACGGCCTGCAACGGTTGCACAGGTGTTTGAGGTGAACCTGCTGCGCCCGCGCAGCCGGGATATACTCGAAGACGCGACATTTTTGCAGCTGCGGCGCGCCGTGCAGGACGCGTTATAACATAAGGAATATTAAGAACGGCGGAGCATTTTCTATGTCCGTCGTTTTTTGTATCGCAAATGTAGGGAAGGGGTTGGGCAGGGCAAACTCCCTCCGTCAATTGCCCGATATATCGGACAATTGCCACCTCCCTCATGGAGGGAGGCAGGGGTGCGTGTGTTAAATGATGTTGTTGTATTATGAATAGTTTCGCTAGATAGCAGCATATTTAAAATGAATTATTGGCTCCCTCTGGAGGGAGCTGTCGCCGAAGGCGACTGAGGGAGGCTTTTCTCGTCATCCAATGTGTTATCAACCTTGTGAAAGTTGTTTTTTACCTTTCTCTGCGTTACAATAGCATTGTTCAGAGGTAAAATTTCCTTTGTCGGAGAGAGCTATGCATCATTTTTTCAGTTATATGGCGCGGATGAAGCACATCAAGCGCTGGGGGCTCATGCGCAACACGCGTGAGGAGAACATACAGGAGCACTCGCTGCAAACCGCGATGATTGCGCACGCATTGGCGCTGATCAAAAACCGTCTGTACGGCGGCAGTGTGAACGCGGAGCGCGTGCTGGCGCTTGCCGTGTATCACGAAGCGGGAGAGGTGATAACGGGCGATCTCGCAACGCCGATTAAATACTTCAATCCCGACATTAAAACGGCTTATAAGCAGATAGAGCGCGTCGCGGAAGAAAAGCTGGTGGACATGCTGCCGGATGAACTCAAAAGCGATTATACGGAGCTGATACTCAATCGGGATTCGGATGCCGAGTTGTATACAATCGTGAAGGCGGCGGACAAGATCTGCGCATATTTAAAATGCGTGGAGGAGCTGTCTGCGGGCAACAGTGAATTTACAAAGGCCAAAAAAGCGATTGAGAAAGCCATCAAGCAGATGGACAGGCCTGAGGTGGATTATTTCATGAAGACGTTTGTGCCGAGCTTTGCGCTGACGCTCGACGAGATGGGCTGATATGGAGACGGTATTGATTACGGGAGCGGCCACGGGAATCGGCCGGGCGGCTGCGCGGCTGTTTGCCGCCGATGGGTACAACGTGGCGGTGCATTACAACAAGAGTGAAAAAGAGGCGCAGGGCCTATGCGAGCAGATTGCCACGCAGGGCGGGCGCGCGTTGGCGGTGCGGGCAGACGTGTCGGACGCCGGGCAGGTTCAGGCGATGGTGCGGCGCGTGGTCGAGGTGTTCAGGCATGTTGATGTGCTTGTTAATAACGCAGGCGTTGCGCAGAGCAAGCTGTTTACCGACTTGACCGCGGACGATTGGGACACGATGTTTGATGTGAACGTGAAGGGCGTGTTTCATTGCTGCCAAGCCGTGCTGTCTGATATGATATCGCGCAAAGCGGGCTGCATCGTCAATGTGTCGTCAATATGGGGGATGGCGGGCGCGTCGTGCGAGGTGCATTACAGCGCGGCCAAGGCCGCCGTCATCGGCCTCACGAAGGCGCTTGCGAAGGAACTCGGGCCGAGCCATATCCGCGTGAACTGCGTGGCACCCGGCGTGATTGAGACGCGCATGACAGCGGGGCTGGATGACGAAACAAAAGCTGCGCTGAAGGACGAAACACCGCTGGGTCGGCTGGGTACGGCGGAAGATGTTGCGCAGGCGATACGGTTTTTAGCGTCGGAGAATGCTGGGTTTATTACAGGACAAGTACTCAGCCCCAACGGCGGGTTTTTGATATAGATTTTGTGTGGTGTTAAGGTTTTTATTAGCGGATATCAGGCTAGCCCGTAAAGCTCAAATGGATTATTCAATAAAGCTTGGCGGTATAAATCAATCACAGGTTTGACCTTGAAAAGCATACATTTTGCGTTGCCTATATAAGAGTCTTTTATCAGGCCTTTTAAATACGCTTCGTTTTGAATCTTGTACCACGGTTGAACATCCGGCTTCCAGCATTCAATAATCCATTCATCTTCAGGATAAACCTTGCGTGCTTGAGCGGATGGCTCAAATCGGCTGCGAATTTCTTTCGGAAGGACATCTTCCACATAATGCATAGAAGACAAGCTGTAAATATCCACACCCAGCATCAGGGCAAATCCATCAGAGTCAATAAGGTGCTGAAACCCTGCCGAATGCTTATCGGCATCTTGGCCCCATGCTGAGACACGAAAAATCCCCTCTCCAGTTTTCACATCCGGCCTCTTTCGAAATGTATCCGAAACGATGCCCATTCCGCTGGATTCCTCGTCTTCCGATATGATTTGAATTTTCAATGTTAAGCCTAGCCTTTTATCCTCTTCAGTTAGGGGTTGTTGACGAGAAAAGCGAAAAGATGGCATCACGATTGCACCCTCAATGCCAACCGCCTCTATGAGTGCATCGATAAGTGCGGCTGAACCGCCTTCCACATATCCGAATCGGCTCAACGAGCAATGAACCTCCAGGGCCATTTTTGAGTGGACCCCAAGCAGCTTTAGACCATTTAAAACATCATCGCGTAAAATAGCATTCTTCATTAATTAAACATCCTTGTAAATCCCTTTTTTGATAATTTCCAGATACCTCATTATATCGTCGCTGAGTTCGTCGAACGAGGTCAACAGCTCGTCCGGCGTTTTTGTTTTAAAATACGCGATGTTGCGTTGATAATAACCATCCAGAAAATCGATGATCAGGTTCACCGCTGTTTCTCGCGAAATGCCGTCTCGCAGCTTGGTTTCATCCAGTGTCATTAAAAAATCCTTGCGGGTATCCGAAAGAATCTGTCCGTAACGCGCCATCAGGTCTTCCTTGATATCGTCAGGCAGATTCACATATACGTCAAACAGAATGTGATACATTTCTGGTTCTTCAATACCGAGACGCATTTTAATCAGCGAATATTGCCCGAGCTGCTCAAAAAAGTCGCCCGAGAGCTGCACGGCGTACGAAGCCATCTTTTGCATCAGGTGATTGATTGTATGATCAAGCACATAAAGAAACAGCTTTTTCTTACTGTCAAAGTAATGAAAAAGCAGCCCCTTCGATATACCCGCCGCCTTGACGATGCGGTTTGTAGAAGCATTTAAGTAACCGTGCTCCGCAAACTCCGTCAAGGCAGCGTTCAAGATATTGATTCTTTTGTCGTCGGGCAGTGCATCCAGTTTATCGCTCATCGCTTCAGCATTTTAAATCCCTTCGGTTGTATATTAACAGAGACAGCGCGTATCCCGCAAGTGCCGCACCCAAAGGCAGCAGAATGTACAGCCCGTCGATACTGACGCTGTGCGCGATGGTGCGCGCATCAAAATACTGAAAAGGCGTTAAGTACGCAAGCGCATCAAGGCTGTCGTTCAGGTTCACCACCATGCTCAAAACATACAGCAGCAGCACCACGCCGATGGAGATTGACATCACGGTGCGCGTTCTGGTTATAAACATTGAGAGCAACAGGCCAATACCCATCATCATAATCTGCGTGAGCAGCAGCGCGCAACTTAACAGCAGCACAGCGCCGAAGTTGACAGGCGCAGCATCCACGACGGCAAGCGCGGCGCAGGCCGATGCCGTGTACACCACGAAGAAGATGACGGCGTATGCAAGCCCCGAGAGAAACTTTGTTGTGACGATGGATGACCGGGAGAGTGGCTTGGCGTACAGAAAATTGATGGTGCCCGCATCCTCCTCGCGAGAGATCAGATTTGCGCCGAGAATCAAAAACTGTATCATCACCGCCAGCAGGATATACTGAAACATGTAGGCGTAGTAATCCAGCCCCACGGTAAAATCGAGGCTGTCGAAGCTGAACATTTTAAGCAACTCGGGCGAAAAGCCGGAAAGCATTTGATCAAGGCTGCTGCCCTGCTCCGCAAAGGAGGGATACATCGCCATGAACATGAATAGTATCGAGATAATGCAAATCGTCCAAATTAAAAACGATTTTGCATTGCCTTTGAGTTCTCTTAAAAATAGTGTCATGGCTATTTGTCTCCTTCCGTGTAATACGTCATGAAAATGTCCTCCAGCGGCGGGTCTTCAATGAGTATGCCGGTAACAGGACGCGCCGAAAGCGCCTTGAGCAGCGCGTCGGCAGGCCCCTTGTATAAAAACTCGATGACGCCGTTTTCGCGTTTGATATCTGTCGCGCCGGACAGCGAGAAATCGCCCTCAGTTGAGACTTTCACGCGTTTGTACTGTGTACGCGTGAGCTCCTCCATGGTCTGGGTGCTGATCAGGCGGCCTTCGCGGATAATGCCCACACGGCTGCAGACGCGCTGCACCTCACTGAGTACATGCGACGAAAAGAAAACCGTTGCGCCCTGTTGGTTCGCTTCTTTCACAAGGCCGTAAAACGCGTGCTGCACGAGCGGGTCAAGCCCGGAGGTGGGTTCATCCATAATCAACAGCTTGGGTTTGTGCAGCATCGCCTGAACGATCGCCACCTTTTTCTTGTTGCCGGTAGACAGTTCATTGATCTTGCGCGACGGGTCCAGATCGAGCGCATCGCAGAGTGCGGCGGCATACGCTTTGTGGTCGCCCGGGTAGTATTTGGAGGAGTAGGCGATCAGCTCCGATACCTTCATGCCGTCGTAGTAATTCACCTCGGCGGGAATGTAGCCGATGTCTTTCTTAATCACTGCGGACTGGCTCGCGCAGTCCATGCCGAACAGTCGGCAGCTGCCCGCTGTCGGGCGTATGAAATCGAGCAGACACTTGATTGTTGTGGATTTGCGCGCACCGTTCGGGCCGATGAAGCCGTACACTTCGCCTTCGTTCACGCTTAAATCAAGGCCGGTGATGCCGCGATTTTTACCATATGTTTTTGTCAGCTGCTGTGCAGATATGACAGTCATTTTATCTACGCCCCTTTCCATTGACCGCTTGGTCAATGACTGAATTATAGCACTTGTTGACCGGATGGTCAACAGCAATAAGTTCTAAAAAATAAATTATAATGTTAATATATAAAATTTATATGGTATAATAGTAAAAATAAATGTGTGATGGTGTTATTATGGCAAAACAACCGATAATAAACGGAAAAGTAGTAGAGCGTTCCTATGAAGATTATAGAAATGATCTTTATCTTGTTAATCGTAGATATCAAAGAAAGCTTGTTTGGGATATTTCCGAGAAGCGAGCATTTATTGATTCATTGGCTAATGGTTACCCTGTCCCATTATTCTTGTTTTCTGCAGTTTCTTATAAAGAAAAAGACAGAAATGAGATTATTGACGGTATGCAACGTTTAAATGCAATTTTCTCATTTGTTGAAAATGATTATTCCCTAGATGATGGTACTTATTTTGATTTATCAACTACAGCGTTGACAAAAGATCTTTTAGATAAAGGCATTCTCACTCAAAAGTTTCCTAAACTTGATAGAGAAAAATGTGTAAGAATCGTTAGCTATGAGTTACCTTATTCAATATACAATGAAAGCAATCCAGATATCATTGATGAAGTCTTCAAAAGAATCAATTCAAACGGTCAGCATCTATCGCGTCAAGAAATTAGACAGGCAGGTGCTACAAGTGAATTTGCTCAACTTGTGAGAGTCTTGTCAACACAAATTCGTGGTGATGTTTCACATTATGATACTTTACTGCTTTCTCAGATGAAAGAAATAAGTATTTGTCAAGATGCAAGTGGAAATGGTATTAACGCAGAATCAGTTTTTTGGGTACAAGAGAACATTATAAACAAGGAAGACCTCCGGCAGTCAATGGATGAAGAATTAGTAGCAGATATTCTTGCTGCAATGGTGTTTACCCCAATACCTCCTTCGAATGTTAGCGTTTTAGATGAATATTATGGTTTTAAATCTGTTGATTCTGAGGCAAGAGAAAAAAAGCTTGAAGATGCCATCTTATCAATAAACCCGGAAAAACTTTCTGATTATTTTCTATATGTATTAGATGAGATTAAGAAAGTTTTTTATAATAGAGCCAAAACAATAATTGGACAAATACTTGGACCGAGGACTTATAGAGGACCAAGGTATTTTCAGGTTCTTTTCGTTGCTTTCTATGAATTGCTGATTCGGCAAGAAAAGAAAATAATTGATTACGATCAATTGTATAATGAATTGGACAACATCAGTTCAAGAACAATGAATATTGCGGGAGGCGGGGGTTGGTGGGCAAGCAAGGAGAAAACTGACTTGGTAGCTGCGACAGCGGCTGTAATTTCACACTGTTTTGTTGATAGGACTGATGGCGATCCTATGTATTATTCATATACGACTGAAGTTGAGACATTATTAAAACAGTCACGTACAGAAAATAGTCAATATGACTTTAAGCAAGGTGTTTACAATCTTTCTACAGGTATAAGAAATGATGCAGCCATCGTAAAAATATTCAAGACTTTAACAGCCATGGCCAATTTGGGTAAAAATGCTGTCGGTTATGTTATTATTGGAGTTGCTGATAAATTTGAAGATTCGGAGAAATTGCGTCAAAGATATAAAGCTGACGCAATTAAAGTAGGTAGTTTCTATATTACTGGTGTTGATGGAGAAGTTCATGAATTTCACAATGGTGACTATGAAGCATACAACGCTATAATTAGAAATGCTATTGGACACATGCCAATTCCAGAACATTATAGACGACAAATAGGCTCTAAAATGAGAATGGTAAACTATAATTCAAAATCAATTATCATTTTGAAAATTGTATGTGATAATGGTGCGGTAATGTTTGATAATGCTTATTATACAAGAACAGGGGCAAGTAATGATCCTGAGCCTGTGTCTCCGCAAAGTATGCCTGCCTTTTTTGCAAAATTCATATAGAAAATTCATATATTCAAATAAAGCTTTTAAGAGCAAGGCGTCCCCTGATGAAAAACGATTTTCCAGTCTCCGTCCGTTTCGCGCCAGACGGAGCTGCGCAATGAGCGGCTTTCTTGGCCGCTTTTTTCATCATGCTTTATGCACGTGTATGTGGCGAGCATGCAGCTGCTGGAAAGCGGTGTAACGCAAAAATTGATGATCTCCACGTGAATGTGCGGCGGGAAGCAGGGGAAGGTGTCGCCCTCGCTGTAGGTATAAACCGTGCCGGAGCTGCCAAATTCAAAAAAACCCGACGACAGCAGCGCACCGAGCTTAAGCGCCGATTCTCGGGTTTCATCCAGCAGCAGTTGTTTTTCCAGTTCCAGCAGGTGGTTTTTGATTTGATCGATCATCATGATTACAGACCGTGCTCGGTGCCGACGAGCTTTTCCAGCTTGTTCTTCACGCGCTGCAGCGCGTTATCCACCGATTTCACGCTGCGCCCAAGCTCTTCGGCTACCTCGAAATACGATTTACCGTCGATGTATTTTTTAAGCACTTGCATCTCCAACGGTGATAATATCTTGCTCATTTTGTTTTCGATAGACGAAAAATCCTCACGTCCGATGATGATGTCTTCGGGGTTTGACACCTTGCTGCTCGATATCACGTCTATCAGCATGCGGTCCGATTCTTCGTCGTAGGCGGGCTTGTTAAGGGAGACGTACGAATTTAACGGGCGGTGCTTTTGGCGCGTGGCTGTTTTAATGGCTGTGATGATCTGTCGCGTAACGCACAGCTCTGCGAAGGCACGAAACGATGTCAGTTTGGACGAACGAAAATCACGAACCGCCTTATACAAGCCGATCATGCCTTCCTGAACGATATCCTCCCTATCGGCACCGATTAAGAAATAGGAGCGCGCTTTAGCGCGTACGAAATTCTTGTACTTATTGAGAATAAACTCAAGAGCATCACCGTCGTTGCAGCGCGCAAGCTCGGTTATGGCCTCATCCGTCATCTCTTCAAATGTTGATGGGTCTTTCACGGTAGACGGAGTCGTCAAAAGTATGCCCTCCAGTTATTAAGGCCAGTGCTTAGTTAATTCATTATAACGGTTGTCCATATATGCGTCAAGGTAAAGGGGGAGTGATTATCATGCATTGTAAGAAATTATTTCAATTATTCGATATCGCATCGAGATACAGCTTGGTTTTGAGTTCCTTGCCGGTTAGTGTGCTGCGGTGAATATGATCGATGTGCTTTTCACGCGTTTGCTGAATGAGAATCTTGAGCTCCGATGGGGTCAGGCGGATGGAGCCGGAACCAAATACCGAAAGCTGTTCCAAAAAATCGCCGGTGACCACCGTGACGGGCTGACTGCTGTTTCTTGCAATACGCTGAATGTGCGTATCGGCTGTGACACCGTGAGCGGTATAAACCACATCAATAAGGCCATGGCGCATTTCACTCGTTCCGGTGCGCGTGCGGTATCCATCGAACACCACCAGTATCGATTCGCCGGAAAACCCGGCGTAATCGTCCAGCGCGTCCAGCAGTGCTATTCGTGCGCTCTCAAGGCTTGAGGTATCAAGCCCCCAGGCGTATATCACGTTGTACCCGTCAATAATCATGGATGTGCATCCTGTCTTGTTTTTTCGTACATAATCACGGCGGCCGCAACGGCTGCGTTCAGCGAGCCGGTTTGACCCTTCATCGGGATGCGCGCAAGAAAATCGCAGCTTTCTTTCACGAGACGCGACAGCCCTTCGCCCTCGCTGCCCACAACCACCGCAATCGCGCCCTTTAAATCGATTCCGGCTAAGTCTTGGCCTTCCATATCTGCGCCGACGATCCATACGTTTTTTTGTTTAAGCTCGTCAATCACCGTGCCAAGGTTCGTGACCTTGACCACGGGCAATATCTCGGCTGCACCCGACGAGGCTTTGTAAGCCACGGCAGAGAGCGATGCACTGCGCCGTTTGCCCATAATGACGCCGTGAGCCCCGAGCACCTCGGCGCTGCGGATGATCGACCCTAAGTTACCTTCGTCGGTGACGCTGTCGAGTATGATGATAAACGGCGGTTCACCGCGCTGTTCGGCGAGCTTTAACACATCGTCGAGTGACGCATAATCCTTCGCCGCCGCGACAGCCACCACGCCCTGGTGGTTGGCCGGTTTGCCATCGTGCCCGAACGGCAGCGCAAGGCTGTCGAGCTTGCGTTTGTCTGCCCGCACAATGGGAATATGATGCTGCGCCGCAAGTGTCAGTATTTCGCGGACACTCGGGTCGTTAAGCTCCTTGACTGCGATCACCTTATCGATAGATCGGCCTGATTTAATTGCGGCCTTCACCGCGTTTCTGCCATATACAATGTCCATTGTTTAACCTTTCTTAATTGCTGCCAATCTCTCGCGCACACTGCCGGGTTTGCCGCACGTTTTTTTGCCCTCGCCACATGCGCCGCGCACACACGACGGGCCCGCCGCCGAAAACAATCCGGGGGCGGTGGGCATCACCAGCTCCAACATGCGCCACGCAAGAGCCCGTATTTCCCACTGAGCGCGGTTGCAGCAGCGCAGCGAAAAGAAATGCAGCAGTTCGCGTGCGTTCATTGTCAGTAGCATACGTGTTTCACACGCACCGGGCAGTACAAAACGCGCATCTTCGTTAGATTTTTCTCCCTCGTTGCCAAGAATGGCTTGCCATTCGTCGTACCAACGCTGCATCGTTGCCATCTGTTCTTCGTATTTACTCACTGCGTCCTCGCCGAGTGCGTGAATAGCGGGCGGGACGATATACCCAAAGCCGTTTTTGGAATAGCTCACATAACGCTGCGATTGAACCGAGAAGCTCGCGATGCGATGCCGCGTGATCTGCGCGAGCAGCGTACGCGATACGCCTTCGATGCCGAATGTGTAGCTGGCGTGCTCAATGGTGGAGAGGTGGCCGATATCGACAATCTGCGATATAAAAGCGGCGGCTTTCTCCTCCGTGAGGCCGTTTTCAATATCGTCAATATGGGCTTGGCTGTAGCACAGCTTCGCGGCCATTGCCGTCAGCCTTGCGGCTTCGGGCGAATACGATATGAGCTTAACGTTCAAATTGACCTCAGGCATGTGAGTCCTCCCCCAAAAAATACGCGATGATCGCGGAAAACAACGTGTTCAGGCGGTCTTGCTGACCGCTCAGATACAGGTATCCGACGACGGTTTCAATCCCCGTGGCCAGCGAATAGTCTTCGACGCTCATGTTCTTCGGCGGGCGGCTTTTGGCATTCTTCCCGAGCCGAAAAAAATCACTTTCGCGCTCGCTGAGCATGGGGCTGAGCAGCCGCGCAGCCTTTGCCTGCGCGTGCGCATTAACCACGCCGGAGGCTTTTTTGTGCATATCGGTGACGCGGCCCTTCTTATTTTTCACAAGATAGCCTCTGATATACAGGTCGTAAACCGTATCGCCGATATAGGCGATGTTGAGCGTCGGCATCTCGCGAATCGCGCTGTCGTCCACAGCGCAGAAAAGCGTCATTTTTTCATCTTTGTCCATTTGCTTTTGATTATAGCACAGGAAGCGCGCAGGCTACAATATACGGTGGCAAGAAAAACAGACAAGGCACTATATTTGCCATAGCTGCAGAGCCGCAAGCACCGTTGAAATGGCAAACGCCCGGGCATTTTGCCGGGCGCCGCCTATGTGCGTTTATTGATAGGCTATCGCATGGCAAGGCTTGATGACCGCATGCAATATCCTTATTTATTATAGCTGCTTTTTCGGGTGTTGTGGTGTGCAGCTTGCATACTTCTGATAAAAAAACGCCCATCCGAGACGGATGGGCGCTGTGGTTATCGAAAAGTGAGATAAGTTTATGGTACGGTCACCGTGCATGAAGCGGCGATGCCGTTGCTTGTGGTGGCTGTGATCACGGCTGTTCCGGATGCGACGGCTTTGACTTTGCCTTTGGCATCAACGGTGGCAACAGCCGGGTTGCTGCTGGTCCACGTCACCGTCTTGTAGTCCGTGTTCTTGGGCGCTATCGTTGCTTTGAGTGCGGCTGTTTTGCCGAGCTTCACTGTCAGCGCCGATTTAGACATTTTAAGCCCGGTTGGGTATATGGGCGTCACAT
The DNA here is from genome assembly GCA_023436525.1 of Bacillota bacterium. GTDB lineage: Bacteria > Bacillota > Clostridia > Christensenellales > SZUA-584 > SZUA-584. The sequence continues at coordinate 15,402 of JAEZIW010000059.1, forward strand.
TCACGGTGCAGCTGGCCGCTGCGCCGCTGCCGTCCTTGGCCGTGCAGGTAATGATAGCCGTACCGCCCGCTTTGCCCGTCACAACCCCCGAGCTTGAAACAGCTGCCACTTTGGGATTGCTCGATTTCCATGTCAACTTCTTGTTGCTGGCTGTAGCGGGGGCAACAGAAGACATCAGCTTGACCTTTTGTGTCCTCGCAATGGTGGTGTTACCAAGGTTAAGCGATATATTTTCTACTAACTGATTGACGGTAATTGTCTTTTTTACTGTGGTGGTTTTAATTTTCACCTTTCCTTTTTTGTCCACCGTTTGCGATACGACCTTGGTTATGATCGTCACCTTGCCGCCCGCAAGGAACGTGACATTGCCGCTTGCATCCACCGTCGCAACAGCCGGATTGCTGGATGTGAAGGTTACGGACTGCGGGGTATAGCCTTTGGGTGCAGCGGGAGGTGTTACCGTAATCGCCGTATCCACAGCTGCCTTAGACGGTACTTTGTTGACGGGTACGTTGCCGATATACGCAGGCTGGCCGACAGACACACTGCATGTGGCGATGTTGCTCGGATATGCCGCGTCACGCACAGCGGCGGTGTATGTTGCCGTTCCGAGACCGCTGAATGTATTGGAGCCTTGCCAGCTTGCGCCCCCGTTGATGGAATATTCATAAGCGCCGCTGTCACCACCCGAAGCCGTGACAGTCACTGAGCCGTTCGCTGTGCCGTATACCGTGGCATCCGTTTTTGTGCAGCTGATACTCAGTGCTTTGAGTGCTGTAAACTCGGCTGTGACAGCTGTGTTTTTCGACACGGTGAATGTATAAGTGGCGCTTGTTGACACCTGTGAGCCATTTTCCGTCCAGCGGACGAAACGGTAACCGTTTGCCGGGGCAGCCGTCAGTTTGGCAGTGGCCCCGATGGCGTATGTGCCTGCGCCTGTTACGCTGCCGTAGGCCGCGTTGTTGGCCGAGGCGGATACGGTGAACGTATCCGGCGTAACGGACACGACGCACGTCGCCGTTTGGTCAAGACACGAGGCGGTAATCGTTGCGGTACCGGCTGTGTTCGCTGTCACCTTGCCCGACTTATTCACAGACGCGACCGAGGCGTTGCTGCTGCTCCATGTGACCAAGCAGCCCTCGCTGGGTGTGGTGGTCGCATTCAGTGTCAGCGAGGAGCCTCTTAGCAGCGTTGCCGTTGATTTGTCCAGCGAGATGGCTGATGCAATGAGGCTGAAAGGCAGCTCATATTTATCGGCATACGCCTTCGTTGTTGAGCCTTCAAGGCCATACAGAACGACATTCGGCGACCCGTCAAACGCGAAAATACCATCGTCGCCATACGTGGCTGTACTGCTGTGAACAACAAATTGTGTCAGATTCGGGTTGTCTGAAAAATCATATTCTCCGGATAAGTATTCAACACTTGCGGGGATATCAATGCGCTGAAAGTTGTTGCTTGCGAAGGTGCCGCCTGCACGAAGGCCTATAATGCCGTTGGGCAGCGTGATTTCATCTAAACCGGCGCCGTTGAACACGCCGCCATGTATTGTCTCGACGCCAACGGGAACGTTAAATGTTTTCCAGCCAACTCCTCTCGGATACTGGATGAGATCTTTTCCGTCGAGCGTATACAGGACGCCATCAATGTCTTTGTAGTTCATATTGCCGACGGCGACTTCAATCTTCTCCAAACTAAAGCAGGTGTCGAATGCCCAGTCGTCAATAAAGGTGACCGAAGATGGTATGGTGATCTCGGTGAGGCCGGAGTGGGCGAAAGCTAAGTCGCCTATCTCCTGAAGTCCAACCTCAAGGTTAATTGTTGTTAACGCCTCACTCCATTCAAAAGCACCGGAAGCAATATGTGTTACTGAATCCGGCAGCGTCACGTTGCTCAATTTGGGGCAGAATTCAAAACCGCTGATAGTTTCTATTTCTATTCCTTCCTCGAAAGCGACAGTTGTAAGCTCGGGCATATAGCAAACACCCCGAGAACAGTAACCTATATTTTCAGAAATTGTGAGGGTTTGAAGATGCTCGTTATCTTGAAAAGCACCTTCAATCAGTCTTGTTACGGTTTCAGGCACGGTATACGCTGCATCGGATTTAGCCAAAGGGTACCATTCCAGAGCGTTGAAAACTAAGCCGTCGTTGTCGTCGCAGCTGAAAAGCACACCGCCATCAAATTTAAATTTCGTGTTTCCGGATGCAACCGAGACAGTGTTTAAAGAATCGCATCCAAAAAAGCTGTATAACCCCATTGTTTCCAGATTGGCGGGAAAGCTGACCGTAGCCAGATTGGGGCAGTTGGCAAAAGTGGCGCTCAACAAGCCTGTCGGTTCGCCTGTGCCGTCGTAGGGAGCATCGAAGGTACGCTATATAAATCACCGAGCTGAGTGACATCGTCAGACAATGTCACGCTTGTCAAGTACTCGTTAGACATAAAGGCGCCGGTAGCTATTACAGTGACACCCGCGGGTGTCGTATAAGAAGTCAGGTCGGATTTTCCGGCAGGATATACCTCAAGCACATCGTATATATCATCATCGTTGCTGTCGCGAAGCAGCACGCCGTTGCTGTCAACAGTGAAAACATCGTTGCCGGATGCTACGGTGATGGTTTCAAGCGAGGTGCAGCCGGTGAACGAATGTATGCCGATTTCTACAAGCGTGCTCGGCAGGCTGACGCTTTCGAGCGCTTCACAGCCATCAAACACATAGCCAAAAAAACGAAAGTTGTCGTAGGTCGGTACCGTATCGGGAACGACTCTTTGGTCCCCAAGCTGTGTGACACCTTCCGATATAATCACATTTTTAATGCTCGTATTACCGGCAAAAGCAGTGGAAATCATTGTAACCGGTAAGCCTCCAAGCGTATCGGGTGTTGTCACGTTTTCGTCGCTGCCATTATACGATGTAATGGTAGCGGTGCCGTCGCCGTTATCGATGAACGACCAATCGTCGTCGGCTGCCAAAGCCGTTGACGGTAGACACGACAAAATTAGTACGATGACCAGTGCCAAACTAACCAACTTTCTTTTCATAGGTATAATCTCCTTTTTTAGATTGATGTTTAAGATAAACTTAATAAAAACTATATTTAGACAATATTTTATAGATTTTATAATAATGTTTGGTATGCAACTTGCTGACTGAAAAAAATAAATTGTGGATTTTTATAGAAACGATTGACATAAAGAATAATTAAAGCAATAATAATGTTAAAAACATTATTCGACAAGGTAGAGAAGTCTTGGATAAGAAAGTTGTGTCTACAGAGGAATTGCTGACTATACTGGAAGATTATTCATCGCTTAAGGCTTTTTTTGATGATTATGAAAAGTGTTTGCCTAACCTGACAACCGCTGAATATCTGGAGCAATTGCTGAATGAACATCATATATCCAAACAGGAAGCGATACGACGTGCCGATATTGACCGCGTCTACGGATATCAGTTGTTAAACGGAAAGCGCAATGCGCGAAGAAACACGTTGCTGCGCTTGGCTTTGGCCATACCGTTTTCTGTTGATGAAACACAGCGCCTTTTAAAAATCGCTCAGCGCGGAGAACTCTATGTAAAAAATCGCAGAGACGCAGCCATTATTTATTGCTTAATGCATGAAGTCGGGCTGATTGAGACCGAGCTTCTTTTGGACAATATTGGTGAAGCGCTGTTGAGATAGGTTTGCCGCGGTTACTAACGGAGCAATTGAAGAAATTTTACGAAACAACCAAAAGCGCCCGACCGAAGATGAGAAACGGTCAGGCGCTTTCTTAAAGCCTAACGATTTAATTGAATTTATGCCAACGGTTTACGGCACGGTCACCGTACACGAAGCGGCGATGCCGTTGCTCGTGATGGCCGTGATGACGACAGTGCCAGGTGCGACGGCTCTGACCTTGCCCTTGGCATCTACCGTGGCGACGGCCGGGTTGCTGCTGACCCATGTTACCGTCTTGTAGTCCGTTTTCTTGAGCGTTATCGTCGCTTTGAGCGCGGCTGTTTTTCCGAGCTTCACTGTCAGCGCCGTTTTCGACATTTTAAGCCCGGTTGGGTATATCGGCGTCACATTCACGGTACAGCTGGCCACTGCGCCGCTGCCGTCCCTCGCCGTGCAGGTGATAATTGCCGTACCGCCAGCCTTTCCAGTCACAACGCCCGAACTGGATACTGCCGCCACTTTGGGATTGCTCGATTTCCATGTCAACTTCTTGTTGCTGGCCGTTGCGGGTGCAACAGAAGACAGCAGCTTAACCTTTTGCGTCCGCGCGATTGTGGTACTGCCAAGATTCAGCGAAACCGTTGATACAGGTTGCTGAACGGTGATTGTTTTTTTCACCGTTGTTGTTTTGGTTTTTACCTTGCCTTTTTTATCGACAATATGCGATACAACTTTGGTGATAATCGTCGCTTTTCCGCCCGCCAGGAAGGTCACATTGCCGTTTGCATCCACTGATGCAATGGCGGGGTTGCTCGACGAATAATTGACTGAAGTGGTTGTGTATCCTCTGGGCGGCGCGGGAGGCACAACGGTAACCGAGTGGCCCGCATTGGGCTTTGAAGGAATACGCTTTGCCGGAACGACACCGAGACTTGCGGGCTGCCCAAT